>DASYIS010000191.1:0-17818 GCA_035997375.1 Chthoniobacteraceae bacterium | reverse complement strand
AGCCACGCCTCCATCATTCGGACGGGCACTAGCGCGACCGCCGGAATCGTAGATTCGCTCCCGAAGGCGTCCTCGAACGCTCCGCGGATCTCCTCATATCTTTTCTTCGGCGAATCACGTTCAGCGTCACGGTGAACGAAGAGAATGTCGCACGGAAATAGGTCGATCGCCGATCTGATTTTCTCCGCAAAACTATTGGGCAGCTTCGGCAGTCTTTGAAGATCGGCCCAAGACCCTTGCGCAATCGGCACATTTGCGGCCTCACGCAAGGTCCAGGTGATAATCGGAATCAGGTTCGCGTCGGTTGGACCGTCCGAGAGAAGCGTGAATTTAAGCGGCGGCATTTTCCGACATTGGAATCAACAGGCCGAGTTCCGGATGGTCGATCACGCGCCGTCTGCGCGCGCTTGGGATATCCTGCTTGATCGCACCGATCGGATTGAGATAACCCCAAAGCTCCCCCTTGCTGACCTCAGGGCACTTATGGTCTCCGCGATTGCGCCAGTTATTAGGCAGACAAGCGAAGATCACTTTCGAGAATCGCTTCCCGTTCAGCATATCGATTTCAGGCCGGGCAAGCAACAAGCTGGCATCCGGCACGGCCATCACGACAGATGGCGAGTGGGTATTTACAATGACCTGGCGGAGTGGGTTGGTATCGTCGGCGGGTTCGCTCGGGTCAGTGGCAATATCCTGGAGGAGTCGAAGCATCGCCGGGATGCGGTCTGGATGAATTCCATTTTCTGGCTCTTCCAAACAAAGAACCCCCGGTGTTTGAGGATCGAGTTCAAGAATCGCCAGCGCAAGGAAGCGTAAGGTTCCATCGGACAGGGCGCGCGCCGGCAATACTGTGCCGTCCGCGGCCATCACCATTAAAGTTAAGAGCTCTCGTTTCTCGTCGCGATCGACACGGATTTCTCGCACATTTGCGATCAACTCGCTTAGGCGATTAGCTAATTGGCTGTAGACCTGCATCGCGTTATCGCCTGTGGCCAAACGATTCAACTTCGCGGGGAGATGTCGGCCATCACTTGCGAAATTGGTGATCGCCGAGAATTCGTCGGCCTGTCTAAGCGCTGCGGGTTCGAGTTGCAGTAGTTGCCACGATTGCATTTCCCGTCGGGCACAAAGCGCCGTTGGACTTTCCGCAGCCGTGGCCGAAGAAAGGACGGTGCGGGGCAAAGCCGCCGCAGCCCTTTCATAAGCGCGGCCACCACCTTTCGAATCTTGATGCAGCTTTATGATGCCCGTCTGGTCTGGCTTCTGGATTGTGGAGATGAACGCGATACCGGAACGTCGCCCCTTCACGACGTGCGAGCGCCACTGACGGACGTCATGCGGGAAAAGGAGATGGTCGTGCGCCTTCCCCCGCTGAATATGCACCAACTCCTCTTTGATGATCTCCAGGGGGTTGGAGACGGTGCCATTCGTCAAGTCCTTCCTCAACTGGATCACCAGCGTATATCGTAAGAAGGTGATGGCGGCTTCGCCTTTCTGCCCGAGATCATCAACCGCTTCCGGAGAGACAATCATCTCAGCTTCAAAGCTGATGCGATCGGCGATCTGCTCCCCAACCCGGTGGAAAAGTCCTCGCACGTCGGTGTTGTGTCCAGAGTCATCACGGACCCGTGACGCAGCCTCGAGCAGCGAGTAGCTCGCCGTCGCACTCAGAAAACGGATGGCGTCGAAGAGGTTCGATTTTCCCGCGCCATTCGCTCCGGCGATGCATGTGAAGGGACCGAAGCGCACATCGACGCCGACCAGATTCTTAAAACCGTCAACCTTTAGACGGGTGAGCATAAGCGGAGCGCATTGTTTCCAGTACTATCGCTCCGCAATTCAGGCTGACAAGCAATAAGGCCATCGCCGGCCTCGGGTGGCAATCGCGCCAACTCAAGTGGGAGATCCTCCGAAAAATCGCTCCAAATCGACTTGCGTTCACCGAGGCGGCGGTGCTGGGCGATGTGGCGGAGGGGAGATGATCCCCTTCCGACCGCACCTCACGCGCCTGAGCCAGCAGGGTTACATCCAAGTTTGGAATGACCGCGAGTTGGTCGCCGGCGAGGAGTGGGAAACCAGCATCGAAGACGCGCTGAAGCGCGCGGAGATCGTGCTGCTTTTCTACACGACGGCGGCGCGGGTTTCGGACTTCATCCAGCAGACGGAGTTGCCCCTGGCGCTCGATCGCTCCGACTCGAACGAATGCACGCTCATCTGGGTGCCGCTGGAGCGGAACGATCTGGATAAAGCGCACCCGCTCGAGCAACGGCTGGCGAAGCTGGCGTGCGGCACGACGGACAAGCGGCCGGTCTACGACTTCGAGATCGTGCAGAAAGGGTGGATGGAGGTGGAGCAGGCGATCCGCCGGGCCGTCGAGGCGAGGCGGCGACGGACGCGATGAAGGCGCGGTCTGGGAAGGGCCAAGCCCCAATGCCCAAGGGCCAAATAAATTTCAAGGGCCAGGCTCCAAAATCCCAACGCGCGCCGCCGCGCATTTCGAAGGGCCAAGCCCCAATGCCCAAAGGCCAAATAAGCTCCAAAGGCCAGGCTCCAAAAATCCAAACGCGCGCCGCCACGCAGTTTCAGCGTTTGGTCCTTGCCCCCTGGCCTTTGGAGCTTATTTGGCCTTTGGGGCTTGGGGCTTGGCCCTTCCTCAGCACTTGGGGTTTGGCCCTTCCTCAGCCCTGTGCATTTTCCACTGATTGCCCCTTCCGGCGGGCGGCTCATTCGTTTAGCGTCTCCGCGCCCGCATGCCCCTCGCCACCCTCATCTTCGAAGGCCGCCGCTGGTTGGCCCCGGTCGCGATCGCTTTCGCGGCGGGGACGGCGTTCGTCTTCTGGTCGTATGCGCGGGCGGCGGTGCCGCTGCGGCTGCGCGCCGGCTGCGCGGCGCTCAAGCTTCTCGGGCTGGCGGCGCTGCTCGCCTGTTTTCTCGAGCCCGCGTGGACCGGCGATCAGGCAAAGCCCGGCGCGAATCTCTTCGCCATCGTCGCCGACAACAGCGAGAGCCTGCGCATCCAGGGCGCCGGCGAGCCGGAGCCGCGCGCGGCGGAATTGCGCCGGCTCCTCACCGGCGATCGCAACACCTGGCGCGCGCAGTTGGCCGCGAGTTTCGGCGTCCGCAATTTCCTCGCCGACTCGCGCCTGCAAGCTACGACCGACTTCCAGGAACTCGCCTCCGACGGGCATGCGTCCGCGCTGGCGCAGTCGCTGCGCCAAGTCGCCGACCGCTACCGCGGGCAGAACCTTGCCGGCATCATCCTGCTGACTGACGGGGCGACGACCGACCCCGGCGCGTCGCTGGAGGGCGTGCCGGCCGTCTACCCCGTGCTGCTCGGCGCGAAGGCGCCGGCGCACGATCTCGGGATCGCGAGCACCGCGGTTTCGCAGACTTCGTTCGAAGACGCGCCGGTCACCGTGCAGGCCGAGGTCACGGCCTCCGGCTACGCGCGGCGCGAGATCGTCGGGCAACTGTTTCCGCTCGAAGCGGGCGCCGCGAAGGCCAAGCCGGTGCTTACCGAGTCGCTCGTCGTCCCGCCGGATGCGGGCAAGGTGAGCCTGCGTTTCCAACTGCGCCCGGCGAAGACCGGCGTGCTGTTCTACCGGCTGCACATCGGCGCGAAGGACGAGGAGATTTCCGCCGAAGCGACGGCCGCCAACAACGACGCGGTCATCGCCGTCGAGCGGCGGCGCGGGCCGTACCGCGTGCTCTACACCGCGGGCCGGCCGAATTGGGAATACAAGTTCCTCCATCGCGCGGTGGAGGCGGACGACCAGACACAGCTCGTCGCGCTGATGCGGATCGCGAAGCGCGAGGCGAAGTTCGAGTTTCGCGGACGCGCCGGCGAGTCGAGCAACCCGCTCTTTCGCGGCTTCGGCAACCAGGCGAAGGACGAGGTGGAGCAGTACGATCAGCCGGTGTTCGTGCGGCTCAACACGGAGGATGCGAAGGAGCTGAGCGGCGGTTTTCCCAAGACGCCGGAGGAGCTCTTCCGCTACCGCGCGCTCATCCTGCACGACGTGGAGGCGGAGTTTTTCACCGCGGCGCAGATGTCGCTCATCCAGCGGTTCGTCTCCGAGCGCGGGGGCACGCTGCTCATGCTCGGCGGCGCGGAGGGTTTCGTGGAAGGGAAGTACCAGCACACCGCGGTCGGCGACATGCTGCCGATCTACCTCGACCGCCCCGCCAAGGCGCCGCCGGCCGGCGCGCAGGTCAACCTCGCCCTCACCCGCGAAGGCTGGCTGCAGCCGTGGGTGCGCCTGCGCTCGACGGAGAGCGAGGAGCGCCGCCGCCTCGGCGAGCTTCCGCCGCTCGATCTGCTCAATCGCGCCGGCGCCGCGAAGCCCGCCGCCAGCGTGCTCGCGACGGTCAGCGACGGCCGCCAGGAATATCCCGCGGTGGTCACGCAGCAGTACGGGCGCGGGCGCACGGCGGCGCTGCTCATCGGCGACATGTTCCAGCTCGGCATGGGCGACGAGCAGCGCGGGCTGGATCTCGCCAAGGCCTGGCGGCAGATCGTCCGCTGGCTCGTGGCCGACGTGCCGGACCGCGTGGAAATCCGCACCGAGCCCGCTGCGGACGGCCAGGGGATGCGGATCGCGATCAAGGCCCGCGACGCGAAGTTCCTCCCGCTCGACAACGCCCGCGTCGCGCTGAAAGTCACCGCGCTGCGCGCCGACGGAGAGGCCGCGCCGCCGGTCGCGGTCGAAGCGGTCGCCGTCGCGAAGGAGAGCGGCCTCTATGAAGCCGTGTATATCCCGCGCGAGACCGGCGGCTATCGCGTGGAAGCGACCGTCACCGATGCCGCCGGCGCGGTGATCGGCGAGACGGACGCCGGCTGGGCGACCAACCTCGCGCTCGCGGAATACCGTTCGCTCGCGCCCGATCGCGCGGCCATGGAGGCCATCGCGAAACAGACCGGCGGCAAGGTCGTGGAAGCCGCCGACCTCCCCGCGCTCGTGAAGGAGCTGCCGTCGATGCGGATGCCGGTCGTCGAGCACTGGTCGAAGCCGCTCTGGCACACGCCGCTCCTCTTTCTTTTCGCCCTCGCCTGCCTCGTCGGCGAGTGGGGCCTGCGCCGCAGCCGTGGACTCGCATGAAAACCCGTCCCCTCTTACTCCTGCTCCTGCTCCTGCTCCTGCTCGCTTCCGGCGCGCGCGCCGATTCCGTCATCGTCGTGGTCAGCGCCGGCGGCACGCCGGAGTACACGAGCACCTTTGCCGAGTGGGCGGGCCGGTGGCAAAAAGCCGCCTCCGCCGCGCGCGCGCACGCCACGATGCTCGGGCTCGACCCCGCGCAAACCAATGTGCGCGAAGCGCTCCGGGACGCCCTCGCGAAAGAGACGCCAGCGGGCGTGGAGCCGCTCTGGCTCGTCCTGCTCGGCCACGGCACGTGGGACGGCCAGTCGGGCAAATTCAACGTCGCGGGGGACGATGTCTCGATCGCCGATCTCCACGAGTGGCTCGCGCCCGTGCAGCGTCCGCTCGTGCTCGTCGCCGGCTTCTCCGCGAGCGGCGCATTTTTGAAACCGCTCGCCGGTCCCGAGCGCATCATCGTCACGGCGACCCGCGCGGGTTCCGAGGAAAACTTCGCGCGCTTTGGCGGGTATTTCTCCGCCGCGATCGGCGACCCGTCCGCGGACCTCGACAAGGACGGCGAGGTCTCCGTGCTCGAAGCTTGGCTCACCGCGTCGCGCAAGGTCGCCGACTTTTACAAGGACGAAGGCCGGCTCGCCACCGAGCATTCGCTTTTGGAAGACAACGGCGACGGCCTCGGCACACCGCCCGACTTTTTCGAAGGGGTGCGCGCCGTCAAGAAGCCGAAAGCCGGCGCCGCCGACGGCCTGCGCGCCCGCCAGATCCACCTCGTCCACAGCGCCCAGGAGAGCGCGCTGCCCGCCGAGACGCGCGCCAGGCGCGACGCTCTCGAGCAAGAAGTCGCCCGCCTGCGCGAGCAGAAAGCCGAGTTGCCGGAGAAGGAGTACTACGCGGAACTCGAGAAGCTGATGCTGCAGATCGCGGCGCTCTACGAGGCGGCGAAGTAACCCGCGCCCCGGCTGCACGGAAGGCCGGAAGGAGGTCCACGAAATACACGAAAGACACGAAAAGCCGGAAGGCTGCAAGGGCCTACGAATCACACGAATCACTCGAATGGGAAGGCTGCAGGGATTAGTTCCGATTCGAGTGATTCGCAGGCAATTGCAGCCTTCCGGCTTTTCGTGTCTTTCGTGTGTTTCGTGGATATCCCCTTTCCCGTTTCAAGGGACACCCGTCGGCGGCGCGGCGTCTACCGGGGCGCTTTGGGTTTTGCGAAATGCCGGTCGGCGAAGTTCAGATATTGCTCCCAGTCGTACGCGGTGATGTCGTGCTTGCCGGTCCGGAGGTGGTAGCCGATGACATCGCCGACGGGATGATCGGCCGCCGGCGGCTCGTCCACGCCGAGGCCGGCTTTGCCGAAGAGCCGGTAGACGGGCTCGGCGTTTTTGGCGGAGAGGAACTCGCCTTTCGGATCGGCCCAGAGATCCTCCGACGCACTCGCCACGTAGACCGGGCGGGGGGCCATCAGCGCGATGAGCTCGTGCTGGTCGATCGGCAGCTTGTCCGCGGCATTGGCGTAGGTCGCGTAGCGCGGGCAGAACCAGTGCGGGAAGGACTTCGTGATGATCGCCGTCGTTTCGCCGAAGTTCCGCCGCGTCAGCGCCGCGCCGCCTTCGCCGGAGTCGTTCGAGATCACGATCGCAAACCGCTCGTCGCTCGCGCCGGCCCAGAGCGCCGTCTTGCCCAGGCGCGAGTGGCCGTGCAGCGCGACGTGTTTGGCGTCGATGTCCTTGTCGGTCTCCAGGTAATCGAGCGCGCGGCTCAGCGCATACGACCACGCGCCGATCGCGCCCCACGCGTCGTCGGCGAAGACCGTGTCGGCGCCTTTCGGGCTGAGTGCGGCGCGCAGGCTCGTCTTCCACCCCTCCGCGTGATCGGGCTCGACTTCGCCGTAATAGAAGGTGGCCGTGGCGTAGCCGCGCATCAGGACCTTCTCGACCTCCCAGCGGCTCGCGGATTTGCCGCGCGTCGACTCGTCGGCGGAGTGAGTCTCCGCGGGCGTGCGAGTCCAGGCGGTGGTGATCGTGATCCCCGGGTCGGCGTTTACCGTCTGGTTGCCGTCGAAATTCGGCCCGAGAAACGCCGGCACGGGCTTGGTCGCGCCGTTCGGCACATAGAGGAGCAGCGTCATCCGCGGGCCGGCGGCGGCGCCGGTGAAAAAGACGTTGATCTCCTTGCGCGTGGCGAGCCCGCCGAGCGCCTGCGGGTCGACCTGCGCAACTTGGAACCGTGTTTCGGGGACACGCGCCGGGCTGTGGCCGTAGACGTTGGACCGGAAGAGCTCCAGCAGCTCCGGCCGGCGCTCCTTTTGCCACTGCTCGGCGGTGGTGACCGGTTGGCCGTTCGCGAGCTTCAGCGGATCGGGGAGGGTGTAGGCGACGACTTGGGATTCATCCTGGTTGACGTCCTTGCGCTGGGCATCCGCGTCTTCGAGGGCGATGGTGGAGAGCATGAGAACGAGCAGGCGTGGGAGGTGGGAGAGGGGACGCATCGGTGGAGGCTACGAGAGGGCGCCGAGGCGGACAAGCCCGCGCGCGTCAGCGAGGAAAGAGCTCTGGGGAAGCTGCGCCTCGCCGTTTGGAGGACATCGCCGATTGGAAAATGGAAAACGAAAAATGAAAAATGGAAATTGGGTGGTGGTGCGGGCGTTTGACGCCTGAACGCCGACCCAATTTGCATTCTCCATTTTCCAATTTTCAATTTTCAATTGCCGTTGCTTTCGGAAGAGATCGGCTGAAGACGCAGCCAAAGAGGAAAGTTGCGCAAATCCGCCTCGTCCCGTACTTTCACCGCGTGGGGTGGCAGATGATCGCCGGCCCGGCGCGAGCCGAGCCGGAGGAAAGTCCGGACACCTTCAGGCACCATGCCGCGTACAACACGCGGGCGTCGCGGGCTCAAGCTCGCGGCGACGGAAAGTGTCGCAGAAACTTAGACCGCCCCGGGCTGCTTCGGCAACTCGGGGTAAGGGTGAAAAGGCGGGGTAAAAGCCCACCGCTCGACGGGCAACCGGCGAGGCACGAAAAACCCCATGGGGTGCAAGACATAACAGGGAGCCCGGCCGCCTGGCCCGGCCCGCGCAAGCGGGTACAGCTCCCGGGTATTAGTCGCACCAGCGTGCCCGCAAGGGCGCGCGGCGCTCCGCAAGGGGCGAGAGAAATGATCATCACGGCCCGCGGCGACGCGGGTCGCACAGAATCCGGCTTATCGCCGCCCCACATTTCGGGGGCGCCCTGCCAACCAGGGCGCCTCCGATTTTTTCTTCCGCTCGAGGCGCCGCGGTTACCGGGCCGCCCGGCGCGCTTCCGCAAATTCTCCCGGCGTCACCCCGAGCACGCGCCGGAAATGCCGCGACATGTGGCTCTGGTCCGCGAAGCCGCTGTCCTGGGCGATGGCGGCGAGGGTCCAACTGCGCCCGTTTTTCGAGATGAGCTCCTGCGCGCGGTCGACCCGCAGGCGCATGAGGTACTCGTGCGGCGGATGGCCGGTGGCGGCCTTGAATTGCCGCGCAAAGTGAAACGGGCTCAGCCCGGAAACCTGGGCCATTTCCTCGAGGCTGAGCGAGTCGGAGAGGCGCCGGCGCATGAGCTCGACGGCCCGGAGCACGGCGACCGGCGGGGCGGCGCTCGGGATTTTCGGCGCGCGCACGTGGCCGAATTCGCGGAGGATTTGCACGACGATCGCGCGGCCGAGGCTTTCGGCCATGAGGCCCATGCCGGGGTTGGCGTTCAACTCCTCGCCGAGCTGGCGGATGAGGACGGAGGCGGGGTGTTGGGCGGGCAGCTTGTGAAAATTCAGCTCGGCCGCAAAGCTCGGCGCCGCGCCCAGCTCGGCGCAAATCCCCTGGAAAAACCACGGCTCGATCCCGAGCATCAGCACCTGCACTTCGCCGGTCCAGCGAAAGGCCACCGAATGTCCCGCCGGCGTGAAGCGCGATTCGCCCGGACGGTAGTGGATACGCCGCGACTCTCCCTCGAGCGTGACGTCGCTGTAGGTATCCTTCACGAAACAGTAGAGCACATACTGCCGCGGCCCGCCCATGTAGTTGATCTCGCCGGCGAGTCCGCGCCGCTCCTGCAGGAAGAGCCCGGGCCAGCCGTGCGACCGCCGCACGGCCGTGATGGCGGCGGGCACGTGCATCTCGAGATCGATGTTCGGCAGGGCTTTCTTCGCAGGCATGGCAGGAGACGGATGCGAGTATGAATCACGAACCTCGCGAAACGCACGGCGCGAAATCGCGCGGGCTCTTAATCTTACTCCTCCTCCTGCTCTTGCTCCTGCTCCTGCTCCTGCTCCTGCTCCTGCTCCTGCTCGAAAGGCCGGCGGAAGAGCAGGAGCAGGAGCAGGAGTAAGAGTAGGAACGAGAGGCTCCGCTCCCATGACAGACATGTCATTCGCGCTTTACGCGGTCCCTTGGCTCCTTCATTGAATCCGCGCGATGGACCTTCATTTTCTCAGCGACCCGCAGACCTGGCTCAGCCTCATCACGCTGACCGCACTCGAGGTCGTGCTCGGCATCGACAACATCATCGTCATTTCCATCCTCGCGGGGCGGTTGCCGAATCGCCAGCAGCCGCGCGCCCGCCTGACGGGCCTCGCCTTCGCGCTCGTCACCCGCATTCTGCTGCTCTGTTTGATCTTCTGGCTGACCAAGCTGACGTTCGATTTGTTCAAGGTCCTCGGTCAGCCCTTCTCGGGCAAGGATCTCGTCATGGTCGCGGGCGGGCTCTTTCTCATCTGGAAAAGCGTGCACGAAATCCACGGGAACATGGAGGGTGAGGAGCACCATGAGCACCCGGGCGGCAAGGGCGTCAGCTTCGCCGGCGTGATCGTGCAGATCGTGCTCTTCGACATCGTCTTCTCGCTCGATTCCGTCATCACCGCGGTCGGGATGGCGCAGCACATCCCGATCATGATCGCGGCGGTGGTGCTCGCGATGATCATGATGATGTTCGCCTCCGGCGCGATCGGCGGCTTTGTGAATCGGCACCCAACGATCAAGATGCTGGCGCTGGCCTTCCTGCTCGTGATCGGCGTCGTGCTGGTGGCGGACGGCTTCCGGCAGCACGTGAGCAAGGGCTACATCTACTTCGCGATGGCGTTCTCGTTCATGGTCGAGCTGTTGAACCTGCGCATGCGGTCGCGGCGGCGGAAGGCGGCGGCGGGGCCGCCTCATCCTCCCGAGGGCTGATCTTGCTTCGGAGCGTGGACCCCCGGCGGCGCTTCCGGGCAGACTCCTCCTTGTGCCTTCCCCGCTTCCGGGCTATTTTCGCCATTCCCGCAGCGGCGACGCTTCCTAAGCTTCACGCGCCGCGCGGGTTGTACGAACGAGTTTCCCCCCCACGGATATGTCATCTTTCTGTCATCGCTCCAGCATCTGGTTGGCGACGCTTTGCCTTTGCACGAGCGCCTTCGCGGCCGCGCCGCCGAAGATGCAGGAGAAGGAGGACCCGAACAAGCCGGTCAGTTTCTTCAAGCAGATCCGTCCCGTCTTTCAGGCGAACTGCCAGGGGTGCCATCAGCCGGCGAAGGCCAAGGGCGGGTATGTGATGACCGATTTCACCAAGCTCGTGGAGGGCGGCGAGGAGGCACAGAAGGACGGCAAGAAGGCGGTGGTCCCCGGCAAGCCCGAGCAATCGCACCTCGTCACGCTCATCACCCCGCACGACGGCGAGGCCGAGATGCCGGCGAAGAAGCCGCCGCTGTCCGATCCCGACCGCGAGTTGGTCCGCCGCTGGATCGCCGAGGGGGCGAAGAACGACACGCCGGAGAACGCCCGCCAGCGTTTCGACGCCGCGCATCCGCCGACCTACACGCGCCCGCCGGTCATCACGTCGCTCGCGTATTCGCCCGATGGCACGACGCTCGCGGTCGCGGGTTTTCATGAGGTGCTGCTCTGGCAGGCCGACGGCTCGGCGATGCTGGGCCGGCTGGTGGGGCTTTCCGAGCGGGTGCAAGCGGTCCGCTTCTCGCCCGATGGCAAGCTCCTCGCGGTCGCCGCGGGCCGGCCGGCGCAGTTGGGCGAAATCCAGATTTGGGATGTCACGGAGCGCAAGCTGAAGCTGAGCTTCGCCTACGGGTTCGACACGCTCTACGGCGTCTCGTGGAGCCCGGACGGGACGCACGTCGCGTTCGGCTGCCCGGACAACTCGGTCCGCGCGATCGACGTGAAGAGCGGCCAGCTCTCGCTGATGATGAACCTGCACAGCGATTGGCCGATCGACACCGCGTGGTCGCTCAAGGGCGATCATCTCCTCTCCGTCAGCCGCGACATGAGCGTGAAGCTGACCGAGGTGGAAACGCAGCGCTTCGTCGATAACGTCACGTCCATCACGCCGGGCGCGCTCCGCGGCGGGTTGAACGCCATCGCGCGCAATCCGGTGCAGGAGGAGATCATGATCGGCGGGGCCGACGGCGTGCCGCAGACCTACCAGATTTTCCGCACCAAAGCGCGCAAGATCGGCGACAACTCCAACCTGCGGCTCAAGTTTCCCCAGATGAACGGCCGCATCTTCGCGGTCGGCTATTCGGCGGATGGCAGGCTGTGCGCCGCCGGCAGCAGCCTCGACGGGCAGGGCGAGGTCGGCGTGTTTGAAGCCGTGCCGACCGCGCCGCCGCCGGACGACATCGCGAAGCTGATGCTGGTCCCCTCGACCACGCAAACCGACGCCGACAAAAAGAAGATCGCCGACTATTACGCCACCTCGGCGAAGGTGCTCTATCGGGTGCCGTTCGAAGGCGGAATCTACAGTCTTTCCTGGCGACCCGACGGCGCCGCGCTCGCCGTCGCGGGGGAAGACGGCCACGTGCGCATTCTCAATTCCGCCGACGGCTCCGTCGCCAAGGACTTCATTCCGGTGCCGATGAACGGCGCCACCCTCGTCGAAAACGAAGCCGCTGCCAAACCCTGATCCCGAGCCGCACAGGGGACTGTGCGGACCACATCACTGCCCAACATGAAGTTTGTCCTTTTCGCCTCCGCGCTCGCCCTGGCCGCCGTCTCCGCCTCGGGCAACGCGCTCATGGCTCCCGCTGTTGATGTCAAAGCGCCCGAGCATCTGCCCGCCGCTGCGATCGTGCGCCTGGTCTCCGAGCCCGCGAAGGTCGAGCTGCGCGGGCGCTACGCCAGCACGCAGATCCTGATCATCGCGCAATGCGCCGACGGCTCGACCGCGGATGTGACGCGGCTCGCGAAATTCTCCGCCGCGCAAGGGATCGCCAGCATTTCCAAAAACGGGATGATGGCGCCGCTGAAGGGCGGCGAGGACACCCTGCGCGTCGAGGCCGGCGGGCAGACGCTCTCGGTTCCCGTGCAAGTCACCGGGCTCGATCGCACGCCGACGCCGGACTTCATCCGCGACGTGAACCCGGTGATGACCAAGCTTGGCTGCAACGCCGGCACCTGCCACGGCGCGAAGGACGGCAAGGTCGGCTTCAAGCTCTCGCTGCGCGGCTACGATCCGCTCTACGACGTGCGCGCGCTGAAGGACGACCTCGCCGGCCGCCGTCTCAACGTGGCCTCGCCCGACGACTCACTCATGCTCCTGAAATCGACCGCCGGCGTGCCGCACGAGGGCGGCCAGCGGACGAAGCTCGGCGAGAAGTATTACGACATCATGCGCTCGTGGATCGCCGACGGCGCGAAGCTCGACGTCAACGCCGCGCGTGTCACCAGCATCAAGGTCCATCCGGTCAATCCGGTCGTGCAGGAGATCGGCGCGCAACAGCAGACGCGCGTCGTCGCCACCTACGCCGACGGCAGCACCCGCGACGTGACGGCCGAGGCCTTCCTCGACAGCGGCAACACCGATGTCGCCACCACCGACCCGACCGGCCTCGTGCGCACCCTGCGCCGCGGCGAGGCGCCGCTGCTCGCGCGCTACGAGGGCAACTACGCCGCGACGACCGTCACGGTGATGGGCAATCGCGACGGCTTCGCCTGGAGTGAGCCGGATTCCTGGGGCAAGATCGACGATCTCGTCGCGGCCAAGTGGCAGCGGATGAAAATCGTCCCGAGCGAGCTCTGCACCGACGAGGAATTTCTCCGCCGCATCTATCTCGATCTCACCGGCCTCCCGCCGAGCCCCGACGAAGTGCGCGCCTTTGTCGCCGACACGCATCCGCCGCGTGAGAAGCGCGACGCCATCGTCGACAAACTCGTTGGCACGCCCGACTTCGTCGAGCACTGGACGAACAAATGGTGCGACATGCTCGAGGTGAACTCGAAGTACATCGCGAAGGAAGGGGCCGATGCGTTCCGCGGCTGGATTCGCAAGGAGGTCGAGGCCAACACACCGTACGATCAGTTCGTCAAGAAGCTCATCACCGCGACCGGCAGCACGCGCGAGAATCCGGCGGCCAACTACTGGAAGATTCTGCGCCAGCCCGACGACCTGCTGGAGAACACGTCGCACCTCTTCCTCGCCACGCGCTTCAATTGCAACAAGTGCCACGATCACCCCTTCGAGCGCTGGACGCAGGACCAGTACTACACGTTTGGCGCGTTCTTTGCGCAGGTCCAGCGGACCAAGGACCCCGAGAGCGGCCTGCGTGAGATCAAGGGGACCGCGGTCGAGAAATCGGTCGCGCTGTGGGAAGTCATCGGCGACGCGAAGACCGGCGACATGATCCATCTGCGGACGAATAAACCCGCGCCGCCGAAGTTCCCGTACGAGGCCGGCGCCGCCAAGGACCAGCCCGCGCCGACCCGCCGTGAAGAACTCGCCGGCTGGCTCACCTCGCCGGACAACCGCTACTTCGCCAGCAGCTACGCCAACCGCGTTTGGGGTTACATGACCGGCGTCGGCATCATCGAGCCGCTCGACGACATCCGCGCCGGCAATCCGCCGACGAATCCCGAGTTGCTCGAATACCTCACGAAGGAGTTCACGAGCCACCAGTTCGACGTGCGGCACCTGATGAAAATCGTCTGCAAGTCGCGGACCTACGGCCTGTCGATCAAGACGAACGATTGGAACGCCGACGACAAGATCAACTACTCGCACGCCACCGCGCGGCGTCTGCCTGCCGAGGTGCTTTACGATAGCGTCATCCGCGTCACCGGCAGCAAATCGGGCCTGCCCGGCGCCGGAGCTGCCGGCCAGTTGGCGGATAGCGCGACGGACCTGCCGAGCGGCTTCCTCGCCGCGCTCGGCCGGCCGGCGCGTGAGAGCGCCTGCGAGTGCGAGCGTTCCAGCGATCTGCGCCTGGGCAGCGTCATGAGCCTGCTCAGCGGTCCCGCGGTCGCCGAGGCGATCGGCGATCCGCGAAGCACCCTCGCCACCCTCGCGGCGAAAGAGACTGACGAGAAGAAGCTCGTCGACGAGATTTTCATGCGCGTCCTTAGCCGGCCGGCGACCGAGTCGGAGGTGACCAAGACGCTCGCCGCGTGGAAGAACATCGCGAAGGAGAACGAGCAACTGCAAAAAGCCTGGGCGGACAAGGAGGCCGAGCAGGCGCCGATCATCGCCAAGGCCGAGGCCGAGCGCGTGGCCGCCATCGCCGCCGCGAAGACCGAGTTGGAGCGTTACGATGCGGAGATCGCCCCGCGCGTCGTCGCCGCCGAAGAAGCCCGCGTGAAGCTCGAAGCGAAGAACAAGGCGGCCGTGGAAAACTTCCAGGGCGACAAAGCGCCGCTCGCCCTCGCGGCGTGGGAAGGCGCCGTGCCCGCCGAGCGCAAGACGACCGGCTGGCAGGTCTTCGACAAGGAGATCAAGACCGCGACCGCCAACGGCGGGGGCGCGAAGCTGGAACGGCTCAAGAACGGCATCATCGTCAACCGCGCGCCGGTGACCGGGGCGGCCGATTACACCGTGCAGGTCGACACCACCGAGACGGGCATCACCGGCATTTTGCTCGAGGTCATTCCCGACGCGACGCTGCCGAAATTCGGTCCCGGCCTGAACCCCGACGGCAACTTCATCCTCACGGAAATCACGCTCGATGTGCAGCCGAAGGGCGCCGCCGCGACGACCCCGACGCCCTTCAGCGCCGCGGTGGCCGACTTCAACCAGGACAAGTACGAAGTGAAGAACGCGATCGACACCAAGGTCGCTCCCACCGATCCGGGCTGGGCCGTCATGGGCGCGGTCGGACAGCCGCACCTCGCGGCGTTCACGGTCAGCAAGCCGGTCGGCGACGCGAAGGGCGCGCTCATCAACATCAAGCTCCTGCAAAAGCGCAACCCGTACCTGCTCGGCCAGTTCCGCCTCTGGTACACCAAGGACAAGACCGTCGGCCTCGGCCTGCCCGCCGAGGTGCTCACGGTCCTCGCCGTCCCCGCCGCCGACCGCACCGAAGCGCAGGCCGCCACCCTCACCGACTACTTCCGCCGCACCGACCTCGAGTCGATCCGCCTCGACCTCGCCTACGCCGCCAGCAAGCTGCCGCTCCCGACCGACCCCGGCACCCTCCAGCGCCGCGCCGCCCTGGCCAAAGCCGAGGAACCCATCCGCCTCGACCCCAAACTCGTGCAACTCCGCCAGGACTCCACGAACAGCAAAGCGCAAGCAACCAACGTCCGCCTCACCGGCGCGCAAGACCTCGTCTGGGCGCTCGTGAACAACCCGGCGTTCTTGTTCAACCACTAAGCCCTGAACGCGGCTCACCTTATGCCGAAGGCATTCCATCTTATAGCCCAGGGTTGCCGCGCCGCGCGGCTACCCTGGGTTGCGCGCGCAAAGGCGATCAACCCTGAAAGGGTTGAAGCGAGCGCCGGTCCGCGGATGCAACTCTTTCAGAGTTGGGCCTTCTCCGAATGGATGACCCAGGGTAGCTCGTACCTCGCAACCCTGGGCTATAAGATGAAACGCCTTCGGCGTTGGGCAACCTCGATGGTCATGGTGGCACTGGCGCTTGGTTCAGCCCTCGCCGTCGAGAAGCCCGCGGGTTGGCCGCCGACCTACCCGGTGCCCGGCCGCCAGGCGCCGACCCTCTCCATCGAACAGGCCATTGTCGTGGCGAGCAAGGCGATCCGGGAGGCGAAGCTCGATGTTTCCTACGAGTACCTGGCCGGCGCGAAGTACATCGCCGACCGGCAGGACGTGCCGGATTTTCTCAAGCTAACCGCGGATGGCCCCTTCTGGCATATCTGGTTTCAAGATCCCAAGGTTCGAGTCGGCGAAGAGCCCGCGCGCGACCGGCACTCGGTCCTGGTCTTTTCCGCGACGCGCACGGCGCTGGCGACAGATCGGCTCAAAGGCGCTCCCGAACCCCGTCTGGCCGTAGACGAAGTGGTGGCGAACGGAAAGCCGCCGGGCCTGGCCGTCGACCAGGCGGTCGCTATCGCAAGGAAGGCGATTCTTCAGCAGAAAACCCAAATCGCACAGCGCTTCCTCGCAGGGGCTAAATTCACTCCCGATGCCAGTTTCCTCCCTGCCGAGATGGCGGCGTTCGCGGACGGCCCCTTCTGGCACATCTGGTTTGAGGACCCGGAAGCGCCTCACGCCAGCGAACCTGCGCACACCAGTATCTCCGTTCTCGTCTATTCCGCTACGCGCGCTTCGATCGTCGCGCCTTAAGCTTCCTCTCTTTTTCGTGTCTTTCGTGTCTTTCGTGGACCATAATTAGCTCGTCCCCTCCAGTAACCTCAGCTCCAACCAACACCCGCATATGCTCCGTATTCCCGGTCAACCAGGTCGCGATCTCTGTGACAATCACCTCGGCTACACACGGCGCGATGTGCTGCGCGTGGGCGGCAGCGCCGTGCTCGGCCTTTCGCTCGGTGCGCTTTTTTCGCTGAAGGCGCGGGCCGGCGTCGAGGAGTCCGCCGTCGGCAAGGGGCCCGGCTGGGGCAAGGCCAAGAGTATCATCATGGTCTACCTCCAGGGCGGGCCGAGCCATCTCGATCTCTGGGATCCGAAGGAGAACCTCGCGGACAAAATGCGGAGCCCGTTCAAGACGATCCCGACCAAGATCCCCGGCGTCAATTTCACCGAAGTCCTGCCGCAACTCGCGAAGGTGAACGACAAGCTCACCATGATCCGCTCCATGAGCTACACGCCCGTGGGCCTGTTCAATCACACCGCGGCAATCTACCAGATCATGACCGGCTACACGACCGACAAGGTCTCGCCCTCTGGCCAGCTCGAGCCGCCCAGCCCGAAGGATTACCCGAACTTCGGCTCGAACATCATCCGCCTCAAGCCGCCCACCGAGCCGATGCTGCCCTTCGTGGTGCTGCCCCGGCCATTGCAGGAATCCAATGTCGTCGGCAAGGGCGGCAACGCCGGTTTCCTCGGCAAGGGCTACGATCCCTATACGCTCTTCCCCGATGGCGACGATCTCGACATGACGAAGATGAACCGGATCAAGGTCGACGACCTGAACCTGCGCCCCGATGTCTTCGCTCAACGCCTGAAGCGCCGGGCCTCCCTGCGCCAATCGATCGAGGAGACGATGCCCGACATCGACAAGGCCGTCGAGCAATACCACCTCGACGAATACTACGGCAAAGCCCTCGACCTCATCACCAGCGGCAAGGCCCGCGACGCCTTCGCCATCGACCGCGAGGACCCGAAAATGCGCGAGCGCTACGGCAACAACACCTTCGGCCAGTCGCTCCTGCTCGCCCGCCGCCTCGTCGAGGCCGGCACCCGCGTCGTCGAAGTCATCTGGCCCAAGGTGGCGAACTCCGACAATCATTCATGGGATCATCACTCCGGCCTGACGGAACGCATGAAGGACAAGTCCGGCCCGATGCTCGACCAGGGATTGAGCGCGCTTTT
>DASYIS010000190.1:0-11591 GCA_035997375.1 Chthoniobacteraceae bacterium | reverse complement strand
CGACGTGGAGCTCCGCCGCGACGGCGTGATTCGCATCTACGACGTCCTCTTCGATTACGACGTGCTGCTCGATACCGACGCCTTCGTGCGCGAGGTCATCCAGGGGCCGGAGTTCCAGCGGACGATGGGCTCGGACGAGTTCCACTACCTGCTCGGCAAGTACGTCTATGAGCGGGAGCGGAAGCTTGGGATCAAGGAAACGAGCGTCCTCAGCGCCGGCTACCAGCACGGCGTCCCCATCTTCACCAGCTCGCCGGGCGATTCGTCGATCGGCATGAACGTCGCCGCGATGGCGCTGCGCGACTCGAAGCTGCTGATCGACGTCAACCGCGACGTGAACCAGACGGCGGCCGTCGTTTATGCCGCGAAATCCGGCGGGTTGACCTCGAGTGTCTTCATCCTCGGCGGCGGGTCGCCGAAGAACTTCATGTTGCAAACCGAGCCGCAGATCCAGGAGGTGATGGGGATCGAGGAACGCGGGCACGACTACTTCCTGCAATGCACCGACGCCCGCCCCGACACCGGCGGCCTCTCCGGCGCGACGCCCGGCGAAGCGGTGAGCTGGGGCAAGATCGACCCCGACAACCTGCCGGATTGCGTGGTCTGCTACGCCGACTCGACGATCACCCTGCCCATCATCGCCGCCTACGCGCTGACGAAGGTGAAGCCGCGCAAACCGAAGCGCCTCTACGACCGCCGCGACGCGCAGTACGAGGAACTCAAGCGCCAGTACTTCAAGCACGGCCAGGTGGCGAAGATCGAGCACCGCACCGATGTGAGCGCGCAGCCGAAGAAGGGGCGCTCGGGGAGGTCGGTGGCGGGGACGAAGCGGGAGGGCGCGGCAAATTCCAAGCCGCAAAGCCCAAGGGCCAAATAAGCTCCAAGGATCAAAAGCCAAACAGAGCGCGCCGCCCGCGGGCGTTTGGTCCTTGTGATTGGATCCTTTGGAGCTTCTTTGGCCCTTGGTCTTTGCGGCTTGGATTTTCACTTCTCGAGCTCATACAGCCCGAACTCCCGGCGAATCTTCCACGTGAGCGGGCGTGAGTTTAGCAGCTTCCTCAGCAGCACCTTCCGGCTGCGCCAGCCGCGCAGCGAGAAGCCGCTGTCGTTCTCCCCGGTCGCGGTGTTGTAGATCGCGCCGATGAAGGGGAGCTTGCGCAGCGGTGTCCCGCGCTCGCGAAGATACTCGCCGATCGCCCCGTGGCCGTGGGTCAGCAGGAAGTACGGGGCGATCGGTTCCTCGACCGAGCCCGGCAGATCCGCCGGCTCCGCGCGCACGATGGCCGAGGTGCCGCAGTACGTGTCGAAGTCCCTCCGTAGAAACAGCCAGCGGCTTCCTTCATCGCGGACGTAGCCGGTGTAAAAGCGCCAGCCGATCTCGCCCGGGTGCGCGGCACAAAGGGCGGCCAGCCCGCGGTGAACGCAGTCGTCGGCATCCATGATGAACACGTGCGCGGGGGCGAGGCTGCGGGCGGCGACGAGGCCGTGCTTGAGCTTCAGCCATTTGTCCTGCATCCGCTCGGCGGTGCTCGGGCCGGGCAGCGGGAAATCGCCCTCGACGACGGTCACCGCCGGGTGCGCAAAGCCGATCGCCGGCCGCTCGTTGCAGACGAGAAAGACGCGGAAGTCCCCGCACGTCTGCGCACAGATCGAGCGCAGGGTCCGCTCCCAGAGCCGGGAGACGAGGCCCCAATCTCGCGAGGCGAGCGGGCTTTGGAGCGCGACGACGAAGATGAGCATGGCTAATGGGCCGCGATTTTCTGTTTACTTTTTCAGGCGAAAACCCTAAGACTCGAATAGTGCTTGGATTGACTCCTCGCAGAACCGACCGTTCCTCTCAACCAACTCCTATGAAAAAACTCGTACTCTCCTCCATCCTCGCCCTCGCCCTCTCGCCCGCTCTTTTCGCGGAGAAGATCGAAGGCGAAGTCACCTGCGCCAAGTGTGACCTCAAGACCGCCGACAAGTGCCAGGCCGTCGTCCAGGTCAAGGGCGCGGACGGCAAGCCCGTCACCTACACCGTCACCGGCGCGAAGGCCGCTGAAATGCACAAGGCGATCTGCAAAGGCGGCAAGGACGGCACGGCCGAAGGCACCGTGACCGACAAGGATGGCAAGAAGTCCATCGACGTCGCCTCCTACACTCTCAAGTAGTCCCGACCGGTTCATTTCCAAGAACGGCGGATGCTTCGGCATCCGCCGTTTTTTTTTGTCCGGGTTCGTAGTTCCGCCTTTAGGCGGCCAGGCGCGACCTTCGCACAAGGCGTCGAACCTTCCCGAACGCCTCTCATCAAGGCGCCGCTCGCCGCCTGAAGGCGGAACTACGAACCCGGAGGGCGCCGCCGCAGCCGTAGCCGCCCGCACTTTTTGCTCGCGCCCGCCGCGCCCCTGCGCGTTGCTTCCTGCATGACTCCTCTCCTTCATGGAAAAAGCCACATCGCCGGCGTGCTCCTCGACGAAAACGCGCGCGCCTTTCGCGTCGTCAGCCCGCTGACCGGCGAGCCGCTGGAGCCGGAGTTTCACGAATGCACCGCCGGCGCGGTGGAGCGGGCCCTGGTCCTGGCGGACGACGCCTTTGTCACCTACCGCACGCTGTCCGCGGAGAAGCGGGCGGAGTTTCTCAACCGCATCGCCGATGAAATCCTGGCGATCGGCGACGGGCTGCTCGAGCGCGCGCACCAGGAATCCGGGCTGCCGCTCGATCGGCTGACCGGCGAGCGCGGGCGGACCGTCTCGCAGTTGCGGCTCTTTGCCGAGGTCGCGCGCGAAGCCTCCTGGCGCGATGCGCGCATTGACACCGCGCTGCCCGACCGCAAGCCGCTCCCGCGCCCCGACCTGCGGCGCGTGCTCCAGCCGCTGGGTCCTGTCATCGTCTTCGGCTCGAGCAACTTTCCCCTCGCCTTCTCCGTGGCCGGCGGCGACACGGCCTCGGCGCTTGCGGCCGGCTGTCCCGTCATCGTCAAGGCGCACCGCGCGCACCCGGGCACGTCGGAGTTGGTCGCCGGCGCCGTCACGCGCGCGGTGGAGGCGTGCGGGCTGCCGGGCGGGGTTTTCTCGATGCTCCATGGCTCGGGCGCGGACATCGGGACGGCGCTCGTGCGGCACCCCCTCGCGCGGGCGGCGGGGTTCACCGGCTCGCGTCAGGCCGGGCGCGCGCTCTTCGATGCCGCCGCGGCGCGGCCCGATCCGATCCCGGTCTTTTCGGAAATGAGCAGCCTCAATCCGCTCTTCGTGCTCCCCGGCGCCCTGCGGGAACGCGGCGCGCAGCTCGCCGAGGGGGTGCGCAATTCCGTCACGCTCGGCGTCGGCCAGTTCTGCACGAAACCCGGCCTCGTCTTCGGCATCGGCGGCGACGATCTCCAGGCGTTCGCGACCACCTTGCGCGAGAAATTCGAAGCCGCCACGCCGGCGACGATGTTGACTCAGGGCATCCAGAAAGCTTTCTCGCAAGGCGTCGAGGCGGCGCAAAACACGCCCGGCGTCGTGGTGCTCGCCACCTCCGACACCGAGCCGGACGCGCAAAAGACCCACGGCCAGCCGGCGGTCTTCACCACCGACACCGAGGATTTTCTACGGCAGCCGCAGTTGCACGAGGAGGTCTTCGGCCCCTACACGCTGCTTGTCACCGCGCAATCGCTCAACGACCTGCTGCGCATCGCGCGCCGCCTCGAGGGGCAGTTGACGGCGACCTTGCACGGCACGCCCGAGGACTTCGCCGCAGCCGGCGAGCTCATCGCGATCCTCGAGCGGAAAGTCGGCCGGCTCGTCTGCAACGGCTACCCGACCGGCGTGGAAGTCTCACCCGCGATGCACCACGGCGGCCCGTATCCCGCGACGACGGACGAGCGCTTCACGAGCGTCGGCACCGCCGCCATCCTGCGCTGGGCGCGGCCCGTCTGTTACCAGAACTTCCCCGCCACCGCGCTGCCGCCGGAGCTGCGCAACGAGAACCCGGTCGGCCTGATGCGGCTCGTCAACGGCACGCTCACGCGCGACCCGGTGGCGTAGCCGGGGGGGCGGCCGGCTGTTACTCCTGCTCCTGCTCCTGCTCTTGCTCTTGATCAATCACGGGAGCAAGAGCAGGAGCAGGAGCAAGAGCAAGAGCAGGAGTAAGATTAGGAATCAGAATGAACTGGCTCGCCCATCTCTACCTCTCGGAGCCGACGCCGGCCTTCCGGATCGGCAACCTGCTGCCCGATCTCGCGCGGGTCTCGATGCTCGCCCACTTGCCGGCCGAGTTCCACCGCGGCATGGCGCAGCACCACCGCATCGACGCCTTTACGGATTCGCACGCGATCGTCCGCCGGAGCATCCTGCGGGTCGACGCGCCGTTCCGCCGCTACGCCGGCATCCTGGTCGACATGTTTTACGACCACTTCCTCGCGCGCGATTGGAGCGCGTGGTCCCCCACCCCGCTGACCGATTTCACCACCGAAGTCTACACCTCGTTCGACACGCACGGCGCCCTGCTCCCGCCCGAAGTCTGCGAGCGCCTCGCGCAGATGAAAGCCGGCGACTGGCTCTGCTCCTACGGCGACCTCCCCGCCCTCGCGCAGACGCTGGGCCGCATCGGCCGGCGCTTCCGCCAACCCGTGCCGCTCGCGGAATCGATCGCGACCCTGGAGCGGCACTACGAGGAGTTCCGCGCGGACTTCAACGCGTTCTTCCCGGAACTGCGCGCGCACGTGGGCGCAGCACAACCGCCGGCCGCTCTTGGAAAATCACCCTGACTTAACATGGACCCCCAACCGCGCGTTCCCAAGAATCACTCCGGCTGTCAATGGCTGGTCATGCTGGCCGTCGTCGCGGTCCTGCTCGCGATGTTGTTCCCTGTGCCAAGGGCGCCGCGTGAGGCATCCTCGAGAGCAAAGGCAAAGCAGGACGCCCTGGCGATCGTCCATGCCGTGGAGACGTACGCCTCCGAATACGAACAATTGCCCCCAAATCTCGACGGACGCGATTTGAGGCTCCAGAAGCGACGTGGCGGTGGGCGATCGCGCGGCCGGGATGCGCATGGATAATGCGGCCCTTTTCAATGTGCTGCGAGACATCGACCGGGCGCCGAACGCCAACCATGCCCTGAATCCGAAGCGGCAGGTTTTCTTCGCAGGGAACGCGGTGTCGAATCCGCAAAGGCCCAAGGGAGGGTTCCTTGAAACCGCGAGCAGCGGCGGAGCACAAGGCGCCTATTACGATCCGTGGGGCTCGCAATACAACATCGTGATCGACTCGAATTTAGACGGCTCGCTCGAGGTGTCGGGCTTCTATCCCGACTTCGCCGGCCCGGCCGTGCCGAAGGTCGAGGCCGGAGGAGCCGGCGTGTTTTCCCTCGGCAAAGACCGGCAGTTGGGGATCGGCAAAGACCACAAGTACAAGGACGGCACGGAAGTCTCCGACGACATCTTGTCGTGGTTCGTGCACTGAGCCCGCGCGCGGCCGCGAGTCCTGGGAACGCCAATCTCCCGATTGGCGAGGTTCTCGGCATGGGCGGCGCGACTCGCCAATCAGGAGATTGGCGGTCCCAAGGCCTGCACCGCCGCCAGCGTGCCCTCGATCACCGCGCGATGCGCCGCCGCGCGTTGGGCGAAGGCGAACTCTGACGGGCTCTCGACCGTGAACGTCCGCTCGGCATGGTGCAGGTGCAGCCAGATCGCCTCGGGATAGCCGAAGGACGCGAAATCGATGCTGCCCAGCCGCCGGCGAATGATGCCGGCGCGCGCGGTGTAGCGGTCGACGCGCGCGCGCGGTTCAACCGGAATGACATCCGCGGCGGCCTGGAGCAGCGCGGCACCCCAACTCGGCGGGCAGCGCTGGATCTCGTATAAATAAAAGCCCTCGCCGTCGTAGTCCTCGTGCAGCATCACCGCCGCCTCGAACTTGCGGTCTTTCATGACTTTGTGCCAGCCGGCGATCAGCGGATGCTCCATGACGTGGAAACTCCGGTTGAGATCGATCCCGTCGGCGTCGAGGCGGACGTTGTTCACGAGCCCCCACGGATTCAGGCACGGGAAGATGAGCAGCGCGTGGCGGCGCAGGCGCCCGGGATCGGCCTCGGCCCAGCTCACCAGCGCCTCCGGGCCGGCCGGCTCGTCGCCGTGAATGCCGGCCGAGAGATAGACCGCGGGCCCGGGCGCGCGGGTCTCCAAGTAGTAGACGCCGTATTTCCCCGCCTCGGCAAAGCGCCGCAACCGCACGCCCGCCGCGCGACAGACGGCCTGCCAGCGGGCGATGAGGTGACGGTAGTCGTGGGCGCGATGCATCGGAGCAGTTCTTGGTTCTTCGTTCTTGGTTCGTCGTTTTCTTAATTCCACACGCGCATTTTGCTTCGGCTCCAACGAAGAACGAAGAACCAGGAACGAAGAACGATTTACAGCTCCGCGAGCAGCCGTTTGTGGATCCCGTCGAATCCGCCGTTCGAGAAGATGATCAGCACGTCCGGCTCCTTCACCAGCGGGCGCAGGCGGTCGATGATCGCGCTGACGCCGGGCTCGTAAAAGGCCGGCTTGCCCATCGCCTGGAGGTCGGTCACGACGCGCTCGGGGTGGAGGCGATTCTCGGGCGGGAGCTGATCGAGCCGCGCGACTTGCGCGAGGACCACGCCGTCGGCTTCGCTGAAGGCCTTCGGCAGTTCGTCCTGGAATACCGCGCGGCGTGTGGTGTTCGAGCGCGGCTCGAAGACGGCCCAGAGCCGCCGGCCCGGATACTGGCCACGCAGCCCGCGCAGGGTTTGCGCGATCGCGGTCGGGTGATGGCCGAAGTCGTCGATCACCGTGATCCCGCGCACCACGCCGCGCACTTCCTGCCGGCGCATGACGCCCTCGAACTTCGCGAGCGAGGCGGCGATCTGCTTCAGCGGCACGCCGTAGAAATGCGCGGCGGAGATCGCCATCGCGGCGTTGCGCACGTTGAATTCGCCGGGCATCGGGATCGAGAAGCGCGTGTCGAGCAGGGTGAATTGCGCGCCGCCGTTTTCAAAAGTCATGTCGCTGATGTGCCGGCCGGTGTCGGGCGAGGTGCCCACTTCCACCAACTCGGCGCGGCAAATCTCGGCGACCGCGCGGCAGTTCGCGTCGTCGCCGTTGATCAGCACCATCCCGTTTTCCGGCACGATGTTGAGCAGCCGGCGGAACGAGGTTTTGATCTCCTCGAGGTTGGCGAAAATGTCGGCGTGATCGAACTCGATGTTGTTCACGATGACGAGCTCCGGCAGGTAGTGGACGAACTTCGAGCGCTTGTCGAAAAACGCGGTGTCGTACTCGTCGCCCTCGATGACGAAATGCTTCGCCTCGTGCAGGCTGGAGCCCTGGCCGAGATTGCGCGCGATGCCGCCGATCATGAACGCGGGGTTCAGCCCGGCGTCCTTCAGGATCCACGTCAGCATGCTGGTCGTCGTCGTTTTCCCATGCGTGCCGGTGACGACGAGGTTGTGTTTTCCGCGGAGGAAGAACTGCTTCAGCACCTCGGGCAGCGAGAGGTAGTAGAGCTTGCGATTGAGCACCGCCTCCAGTTCGAGGTTGCCGCGCGAGATGGCGTTGCCGACCACGATGAGGTCCGCGCCGGCGGGCAGATTTTCCTCGCGGTACCCGCGCGTGATGACGATCCCCTTCTCCTCGAGGAAGGTCGACATCGGCGGGTAGACGTTGTCGTCGGAGCCGGTGACGGTGTAACCCTGCTCGCGCATGGCGGCGGCGACCGCGCCCATGGCCGTGCCGCAAATGCCGAGGAAGTGAAGATGGCGGATCATAGAGGTGGAGCGGGAACGGAATGTCCACGAACGGGACGAAAGGACACGAAAAAAAGGAGGGGCCGCGACGAGAGCGCTCCGATTTCTTGCCAACGAATCACTCGAATCGAAACGAATCCGGAAGGCTGCACCGGATTCGTTTCGATTCGTTCCATTCGTGGCCCTTGCAGCCTTCCCCCCTTTTCGTGTTTTTCGTGTATTTCGTGGACCTCATCCCCCCTTCAATAAATGGTGCAAAGGTCCGGCGGAGTCGCTAGCGTGCGGGCGAGGAGAATTTGTCGAACCACGCGCCCAGCCGGTTCCGATTCCCGTTTAGAACCTCCAAATTCGCACGCCATGCAATGCCCCCTCTGCGATACTCCGCTGCCCGATGACGCGACCCGCTGCACCCGTTGCGACTGGGTGGCTGAAAGCCCCGAGCCGCCGACCGACTTCCGCGACCGCGCGGCCGCGCTGCTCAGCCTCTCGCCCGGCCTCGGGCATTTGTACAAGGGGCACGTCTGGTTTGGCGGGCTCATCTTTTTCGTCATCAGCCCGCTGATTGCGGCGCTCACGCTCTTCCTGCTCCCCGCGACCTTGGGAGTGATCCTCATCGTGCCGGCGGTGTTCATGTTCGCCGTCATGCTCCACGCGTACCACGCCCCGGACCGCCGGGCGGTGGTGGCGAAGGAGATTCATGAGAAGGAGATGGCGAGCCTGCACGCCAGCGGGGCTCATTAGGGGCGGGCCGGGAGTAGTGGCGGCCGGCGCAGCCGGCGCGCAAACGCAAAACGCCGGCGGGAAGCGAGTTCCCGCCGGCGATAAAGATGAGGGGTTCGGAGCGGCAGGCGCGCCCAAAGGCCGTCCGGCGCCCCGAGACCCCCTCAAAGGGTTTGGCTACTTGTACGCGCCCCAGAAGTCGTCCGGGGTGGCGCCGAGCGCATCGGCCAGCGCGGTCTTCGTCGTCCCCGCGATCTGCGGAGGCGTGTCGATCGCGTTGATGGCGATGGCGCCGCCCAACGCATCGGTGGCGCGGCTCGCGATCAGGTCGTTGTAGAGGCGGCTGCCGCGCTTGATGTAGACCACCAAGTCGGAGTAGCCGGGGACGACGGTGCCGGCCTTGAAGTTCTCGATCGCATACTGCTCCTTCGCGCCGTCGATCTGGCGACAGGCTTCCAGGCTGCTGGTGGCCTGCGCACGCTTGCGGGCGCGGAGGAAGCTCGGGACGGCAATCGACGCCAGCAAGGCGATGATGGCGACCACGATCATGATTTCGACAAGGGTGAAACCTCTACGGTTGGAATGTTGGTTGGTGAGCATAGGTGGATGATGATGAATAAGGACAGCGTACCAATGAGCAGCACCCGTGCCGTTCGATGAAAACTCGTTCATCTTCCCGCCGGAAGAAGGCGCAACGCCCCGAGAGGGGCTTCCCGCCTCTCAGCGGTGAGTGGGATTCCAGTATTTGCAACAAATACGGAAACCACAGACCGTTCACTTGTAAAACAAGCCGCAGCCGCAGCCCCCGCCATGCGCTCCGACTTCGTGACCTGATTGTTGCAAAGCAGTCTTTGGTTCCGCGCCGCCGCCCGCGTAAGCTGCCGCCGCGCATGAGCAAAGCCGCCGCCAAGACCATCCTCGTCGCCGACGATGAACCCGACGTGTTGCAACTAGTCACCTCCAGCCTGAAGAACGCCGGCTTCACGGTCCTCGCGCGCAGCGATGGCGCGACCGCGCTGGAGACCGCGCGCGCCGAGCGGCCGGCCCTCGTGGTGCTCGATCTCATGCTGCCCGGCATGCCGGGGCTGGAGGTCTGCCGCTCGCTGAAGAAGGATTCCGCGACCTCTGCGATCCCGATCATCATGCTCACGGCGAAGGCCGATGAAATCGACCGCATCGTCGGCTTCGAGCTCGGCGCGGACGATTACATTACGAAGCCCTTCTCGCCGCGCGAGCTCGTGCTGCGGGTGCAATCCGTCCTGAAGCGCGCGGCGCAGCCGGAGGTGAAAGGGACGGAGGAATTGCGGCTCGGCGACATCGCGATCGACCCCGCGCGCTGCGAGGCGCTGGTGAAAGGGAAACGCCTCGATCTCACCGCGACGGAATTCAAGCTGCTGACCACGCTCATCGAGCGCCGCGGCCGCGTGCAGAGCCGCGATGCCCTGCTCAACGACGTCTGGGGTTACGAAAGCATCATCGATACGCGCACCGTCGACACGCACATCCGCCGGTTGCGGGAGAAACTCGGCAGCGCCGCGGATTTGATCGAGACGATCCGCGGGTTTGGCTATCGGATGGTCGAGCCGTAGGGTGGGGCGATGTTGAAGCTGCCTTGGATTTTCGGCGCCGTGCTGGCGCTTGCTACGCCGGCCGCGGGTTCGGCCCACCAGAGCTCGCTCTGGCTCTCCGTGGTGGGCGGCGCCGCCACGGCCTGGTGCTCCTTTGCCGGCGTCTGGCTTTGGAGGCAGTGGCTCCTGTTCAAGCAGGTGGAAGCCGCGCTCGAGCAACTAGCGCATGGCCGTCCGGTGGACGTGAAAATGACAGGCGACCTCGACCGCGCTTTCAGCAAAGCGGAAGCCCGCCAGGCCGCGCTCCAGCGCGAGGCCGGCGATGCGCGGTTCGATCTCCGCGCCATCATGGCCGGGATGGAGGACGGCGTGCTCGTCTCGGATCACCGCCACCTCATCACGCTCGTCAATCCCGCGCTGCTCCAGATTTTCGGGCTGAAGGCCGAGCCGATCGGCGAAACGGTCCTGAGCACCCTGCGCCTGCCCGTCTTGCAGACCATGCTCGAGGGGATCGTGCAGGACGGGGCGCCGCAGCAGGCGGAGGTGGAGCTCCCGAGTCGCGGCGAGCCCAGGCAGCTCGTGATCTCCGCCGCGCCCCTGCGCGACGCCGCCGGCCTGCCGCGCGCGCTGGTGGTCGTGCGCGATGTCTCGCGCCTGCGGCGGCTGGAGGAGATGCGGAGCGAGCTCGTGGCCAACGTCTCGCATGAGCTGCGCACGCCCCTTTCCATCTTCCATGGTTACCTCGAGAACCTGCTGGAGACGCCCGACCTCGTCGGCGGCGAAGTGCAGAGCAGCCTCACGGTCATGCGCAAGCACTCGCTGCGGATGAACGCGCTGGTCGAGGACCTCCTCACCCTGGCGCGCCTCGAGTCCGGTCGCGATCTGCTGGAGCCGGAGCCGATCGACGTGCCGGCCTTTCTCGCGGAGACCTTGCAGGACTGGATGCCGAAGGCCGCCGCGAAGGAAATCCGCATGGGCATGGAAGCGCCGCCGGCGCTGCCGGAGCCGATGGTCGACGCCCGCAAGCTCCATCAAATCCTCGCCAACCTGCTCGACAACGCGCTCAAGCACACCCCCGCCGGCGGCACGGTCACCCTGCGCGCCCTCGCGGGCGAAGGCTGGATCGAGATCGGCGTGCAAGACACCGGCGCCGGCATCCCGCCCGCGGATCTCCCGCACATTTTCAAGCGCTTCTACCGCGCGGACAAGGCGCGCTCGCGCGAGCTGGGGGGAACCGGCCTCGGCTTGGCCATCGTCAAGCACATCGCGCACGCCCATTTCGGGAGCGTCCGGGCGGAGAGCGAGTGGGGGAAGGGGACGACGGTAACGCTTAGGTTTCCGATCGGGGGCGGACAATGACGAATGACGAATGACGAATGACGAACGGGCAGATCGAGTTCGTCATTCGTCATTCGTCATATTCGTCATTCGTCATTCGTCATCACAAGCATCCCATAGCGTGAGTAAAAGAAGGGACTGACGCGGACGGGGAAGCCGGCCAAAAAGCCGGGTGTGAAAAAAATTCCACGCTCCGCATCAGTCCGCCGACAGTTCACCATTCTGCGGCAACTTTGCAATCTC
>DASYIS010000189.1:0-12862 GCA_035997375.1 Chthoniobacteraceae bacterium | reverse complement strand
GGCCGGACCGCACAGGGACTGTGCGGACCACTATTGCAGATAGAAATCCACCGTCGTCACCACCCGCACGATCTTCCGGTCGGGCGAGCTGGAGTCGACGTCGTTGACCTCGAAGGGGCCTTGCACGGCGTGCCGCACGGCGCCGATTGGACTGTTGGAGTCGGAGGCGAATTTCTCGGCGGCTTTGCGGGCGTTGCGATTGGCTTCCTGGATCATGTCGGGCTTGATCTGGTTCAGCCCGGTGAAGAGGAACTGCGGCTTGCTCGCGTAGTCGCCGCCGCTGAGGACGATGCCCTGCTGCACGAGCTTGTCGCAGGTCTCCATGGCGGCCTTGACCTTGGCGACTTTCGAGCTCCGGAGCAGGACGACGATGTTGGCCCGGTAACGCACCGGCCGCTTCGTCGCGTCGACGTCGACGGAGTTGTTTTCCGCGTCGGCAATCTGCGGCGGCGCATTGGAAATCTCCGCCTGCTCGAACCCGCTCTCGGTCAGGAATTGATAGACCGTTTTCCGCCCGCTCTGGATCAACTCCTGCAACCGCTTCAGGTCATTGTCGGAAACCGTAAACGCCACGGGCCAGATCGCGAGATCGGCCGCCACTTCGCGCTCGGAGAGCCCCTTCACAGTGACGAACTCGTCCATGCGCTTCACCGAGCGCAACGAGTGGCCGGCCAGCACGGCGAAGACCGTCATGCCGATGACGAAGCAGAGGCCGAGAATCCAGGGACGATGGTTGTTCATGCTACTGCGCCTCGGTGATTTTGAGATCGTCGAGCTGCACCGACTCGCCCTGCGTCACGAAACGATAGTTGATTTTGTCCATCGCGAGTCGCGGGTCGGCGCCTTCGGCTTTGGCGCCGTTGTCCGCCTGCACGGCGACTTTCTCGCCCTTCACTTCGACGAGGATCGTGTACCACTGCCCTTTGTCGAATTTCGCTTCGGCCTTGCCCAACACGCCGCCCTTGATCGACGGATCGTTCTTGTCGGGATCCTTGTTGATGGTGAAGCCGTCGCCGGTGATGACGACGCGGAAGAGATGCCCGGCGGCGTGATTGTAGCTGAGGGCGAGCATCTTTGCGCCGTCGAGCTTGAACGAGAGCTGCATGATCGAGTCCTTGCTCGGCAGGGCGAGCGCGAGCACGGCCGGGTGTTTGTCCTCGGCCTTTTCCTTGCCGACGACCGCACCGCCGGCCACCTGCCAGTCGCCCTTCGCCACCGTCCACGGTTTGTCGAGCCCACCGGTGTCGAAGTTCTGCTCGGTGAGAACCTTGCCGGCTTTGGCGAGCGTGGGTTTGAGTTCGGCGTTTTTCCCGGCGTAACAGGGAACCGCGAGGAGGAGCGAGAGGAGGAGGAGTTTCATGGGGGGAGCGAGTACAGCCGTGAGTCAACAACGATCATGGCTGGAGGTCCAGCGTCGCCATACGCACCTCTGCGGGTAAAGTACGCGTGGGAGTGGCGCTCCTGAGGAATGCGGCCCGGAGGGCCGAAAGCCGGTAGCCGGTGGTGAAGCGAGTGTAACGAGCGCAACCACCGGCTTTCAAGCCTCCGGCTTGGCGCGGCGGCGTAGCTGCGCAAACGGGATGGACATCGCCCCGCGCGCGATGTTTTCTCTGCTCGCATGAAACCCTCCCCCCGGAATCAGCTCTTCGTGATGATGATCCTCGAGATCGCCATCTGGGGCGCCTGGCAGCCCAAGATTTTCTCGTACATGGGAATGCTCAACTTCGAGCCGTGGCAGCAGGCGCTCGTCGGCAGTGTCTTCGGCATCGCGTCGATCCTCGGCATCTTCTTTTCGAACCAGTTTGCCGACCGCAATTTCGCCGCGGAGAAATTCCTCGCTTTCAGCCATCTCATCGGTGGGCTGGCCTTGGTCGGCGCGGCTTTTTCCCAGAGTTTCTACCCGTTTTTCGCGACCTTCCTGCTCTACGGGCTGCTCTACGTACCGACCATCTCCGTCACGAATTCACTCGCGTTCGCCAATCTCGCCAATCCGGCGAAAGACTTCGGCTTCGTGCGCATGGGCGGGACGGTCGGTTGGATCGTCGTCAGCTGGCCCTTCGTTTTCCTGGTCGGCGAAAAGGCGACGGCGGAGCAGGTGCGCTGGATTTTTCTCGTCGGCGCGATCCTTTCTTTCGTGATGGCCGCCTTTTCCCTCACCCTCCCACACACGCCGCCCCGCCGCGACGCGGCGGGGCTCGACCGGCTCGCCTGGGTGCGCGCGATGAAACTGCTCGGAACGCCCTTCGTGCTCGTGCTTTTCATCGTGACGTTCCTCGATTCCGTCATCCACAACGGCTACTTCGTCGTTTCCGATGCCTTTCTCACCAACCGCGTCGGCATCGCGGGAAATCTCAGCATGGTGGTGATGAGCCTCGGCCAGGTGGCCGAAATCGTGACAATGCTCGTGCTCGGCCGGGTGCTCGTGCGGCTCGGGTGGAAGTGGACGATGATCATCGGCATCCTGGGTCACGCCGCACGCTTCGCGACGTTCGCCTATCTCCCCGACGTGCAGGCGCTCATCATCGTCGTGCAGCTTCTCCACGGCATCTGCTACGCGTTCTTCTTCGCCTCGGTCTACATCTTCGTGGACGAGGTCTTTCCGAAAGATGTCCGGGCCAGCGCGCAGGGACTTTTCAATTTGTTGATCCTCGGGATCGGCATGGTGGTCGCGAGCTTCCTTTTTCCAAAGTTGCAGGGAGAGTGGGTGAACAAGCCCGTCCTCGCCGGGCTGATGGCGCAGCCGGCGGTGACGCAGGCCCTCGAACAAACGGAAGCCGGACGGAAGATTCTGGCCGAACCGTCGCTCGCCGCCCTCTCGAAGTACGAGCCAATCAAGCAGCAAGTGCAGGACGCATGGCTCCATTCGGACTGGCATCAGCTCTTTCTCCTCCCAACGGGGCTCGCGATCGCCGGCATGCTCCTGCTGGCGCTCTTCTTCCGTCCCCCAAAGGCGCGGCCGGAGGAAACCGGGCACGCGGACTCCAAGGCGCCGATGGTCGACGAAGGAGGAGCGCCGTCGCCTCCGTAGCGCCCGTCCGGAGCCGCCTGCCGTCTTCGCGCACGAAACAGAGCTGATCCACATGCGCACTGTCCTCCTCCTCGCCTGCTCCAACATCTTCATGACCTTTGCGTGGTACGGTCATTTGCACTACCGCCAGGCGTGGCCCATGTGGAAAGCGGTGATCATCTCCTGGCTCATCGCTTTCATCGAGTATTGCTTCGCCGTACCCGCGAACCGCCTGGGCTTCGGTCAGTTTTCCGGGTTTCAGCTCAAGATCATCCAGGAAGCGATCACGCTCATCGTGTTCGTGATCTTCGCGGTGACCTTCCTGAAAGAGAAGCTCGCGTGGAACTACGTCGTCGCCTTCCTGCTGATCGTGCTGGCCGCCTTTTTCGCGTTCGCCTTCAAGCCCGGCGGCCCTTCCCCGGCCTGAGGCCGCTCCCGCTACTCCGCGGTACGGTTCATCACCAGCGTGATCATCCGCACCAGCTCGTCCGTCTTCACCGGCTTGTAGATGACGAGGCCGTCGTTGTGCTTCAGGAAGGCATCGACCTTCGGATTGTCGCCATGCCCGGTGATGAAAAGGAAGCGGCGCGCCAGCGCGGGCCGGGTCTTTTGGACGGCGAGGTAGAACATGTCGCCCGGCATCTCCGGCATCATCATGTCGCAGATGATCACGTCGAAATCCATGTCCATCACCTCGCGGAGCGCCTCGGCGCCATTCGAAACCGTCGTCACGAGATAGTTGCGCGCCTCGAGCAACCCCTTCAGCGCCCCCGCCAGATCGACGTCGTCATCGACGAGGAGGATGTTCTTGATATCGAGTGAAGTGGCGGATGAAGCAGGCGACGCGGAACCGGACATCCGCCCATGGTAGCAGCCTTCCCCCCGGTGTCATGGCGAAAACGCAGGGCGTCCACGAAGCGCAAACGGCCCGGGGGAGCGCACGCGCCCCGCGTGCCGGATTCGGCGCCCTCGCCGAATCCCGAGGCGCGTGGCACTACGTTTGGGGAGTTTCCACCCGCAGTTTGTTGAACACCGCTGCCCGGCGAGGGCGCCGGGCAGAGCACGCGGGGCGCGTGCGCTCCCCGGACCGCTGCCTGCGGCAGTTGTTCACGCCGCCGCCCTTGCGCCGGCCACCCGCCGCCTCTACACTGGACCCTTCATGTTGAATGAAGACACCGTCCAGTATGCGCTGGAGCACACCGAGGTCATCCTGGCGCCGCAGCGTCGGATCCAGACTTTCGGCTCGACCAGCTTCCGCTTTTTCCTCGTCTCGGAGCTGATGGATCGGACGGACGAAATCCGCATTCGCGACGGCCATTTGCACGCGGAGCGGCCGCTGCTCATCACCCCCGGCAACCTGCACCACATGATGCTGGAGGGCTTCGGCGAGCGCGCGGAGGATTTCGTCCGCTTCCTCGAGGAGCACTCGCAGCAACTCGCGGTGCTGAAATACGGCTTCCAGTTTCGCAAGAGCAACGTCAACGAGAGCACCGTCACGAGCTCGTTGGAGGAGGTGATCGCCCGCCTGCGCCAGGAGGTCGACCGCTCGGAAGACCCGCTCAGCGCCATCATCTACGGGGTGGATGAGGGATGGGAGGTGAGCTTGCTGAAGTTTGCCACCGACATGATCGAGGAGTCCTCCGGGGGGAATCTTGGCGACTTCCGGAAGCGGGGTTTGTTGTGAAGTAATCAGTAATCAGAAGCCAGTAATCAGTGTCACGCGCGCGAGCCGCTTCTGAAGGATCCAGGCTCTTTTCGCGACCGGCCTACTGATCACTGCCCCACTGATTACTGATCACATCTGATCACTTCAGCTTTGCAACCGCCCGCATCCTTTCCATGATCGCTCGACGCTCCCTGCGCCTTTGAAAGCACTCGTCATCATTTTCCTCACCGCCGCCATCTTTGGCGGCGCGTATTTCGCGACCTGGAAGCTCTACCTCAAGCCGCAGGAGGCCCTGCGCGCGGAGAAGGCGCGCGGCCCGGCCTCGCCGCCGCCCGACCCCACCCTGCCGGAGTTCAACAAGCAACTCACCGCGCAGGACACCCAGACGCCGCTGGAAGCGCGTGAGAAGTGGACCCAGTTCATCGAGCGCTACCCCGAATCCAGCCGCATCGACGAGGCGAAGGATTACCTGGGCCGGCTCAACATCCACATCTATCTCGCCCCGATTCCGAGCCCCGAGAAGACGGTGTATGTCGTCAAATCCGGCGACGTGATCACGATCGTCGCGAAGAAATTCAAGACCACGCCGGAGCTGCTGATGCGCGCGAACAGCATGACGGGCAGCATGTTGCGCATCGGCCAAAAGCTGATGATCCCGCCGAGCGAATTCAGCATCACGATCAGCCGGCGGCAGAAGCGCGTCACGCTGCTGAACAAGGGCAAGTTCTTCAAGCAATACGCCATTCTCGCCATGCCGGTGCCCAAGGGCGCGGCCGCCAATCCCAAGGGCCCCACGCCGCGCCCGCCGAAAATCGCCGCCCACGTGGCCGATCGCATCGCGTGGGTGCGCGGCCAGCGGGTCAACTTCACCGACAAGGAATACGGCGCGGCCGACTACTGGGTCATGATCGTCCCCGGCGGCCACAGCCTGTACTGCGAGATTCCGCCGCCGCCGGGCGCACCCGCGGGGGCGCCGCCCGCGCATCCCATCGGCGGCGGCTACCTGATGGCCGCGCCCGACGTGCGCGAGATGGCGGCCCTGCTCAAGAAGAACGACCCGGTAACGATCGACTAAAATCCCGTGAAAATACCTCCCCTCCCCTTTGAAAAGCCGATCGTCGAGCTGGAAGAAAAGCTCGCCGAGCTCAAGCGCCACTCCCGCGCCAACGACATCAACTTCGACGCCGAGGTGCGGCGCATGGAGGAGAAGATCGAGTCCACGAAACGCGACATCTACCAGAACCTCGGCCCGATGGAGCGCGTGATGATCGCCCGCCATGTCGCGCGGCCGTTCACGCTCGATTACGTCCAACTGGCTTTCAACGGCTTCATCGAGCTGCGCGGCGATCGGCTTTACGGAGAGGACGCCGCCATGCCCGGCGGCTTCGTCAGGATCGGCGGACACCGGGCGGTCGTCGTCGGCCACCAGAAGGGGCGCGACACCAAGGAAAACCTCCATCGCAACTTCGGCAGCGCGCATCCCGAAGGGTACCGCAAAGCGCTGCGGCTCATGCGGCTCGCGGAGAAATTCGGGCTGCCGTTCGTCGCGCTCATCGACACCCCCGGCGCCTATCCCGGCATCGGCGCGGAGGAGCGGCACATCTCCGAGGCGATCGCGGTCAACCTGCGCGAGATGATGGTCTTGCGCACGCCCATCGTCACCGTCGTCATCGGCGAAGGCGGTTCCGGCGGCGCGCTCGGCATCGGCGTCGCCGACCGTGTCCTGATGATGGAGAACGCCTACTACTCCGTCATTTCGCCGGAAGGGTGCGCCGCCATTCTCTGGAAGCACCGCCGGCACGCGCCGGAGGCCGCCGCCGCTCTGCGCCTCACCGCCGCCGACCTGAAGCAGCTCGGCCTCATCGACGGCATCATCGCCGAGCCGATGGGCGGGGCGCACCAGGACCAGCAGGCGGCCATCGAAAACCTCCGCGACGCGATCACCCGCGAGCTCGACGCGCTGTCGCAGATCCCGATCGACGAGCTGCTCGAGCAGCGCTACCGGAAGTTCCGTCGCATCGGGGAATTCGCGACCGAGGAGTGACGGACTGAGCCCGACCTGAGCAAAACCGGCACCGTGGCACGGGCATCCTGCCCGTGGGGCCGGCGGGCGTCCCGCCCGTCGAAACGGAGGCGCACCGTTTCGTGGTGCTCCAATCAGCGGGCAGGATGCCCGCTGGCCCCACGGGCGGGACGCCCGTGCCACGGTGCCGCTCTGCCGCGGTTTTGCTCAGAGAGAGCCGCCTCTACAACACTTGGGACGATCGGCCGCCGCAACGCCGCTGATGCTTTTTGTCGCGAGCATTTCGTGTATTCAAGGTAAGAGGACGAGCCGCATGTCTCCACCCTCGCTCCGTCAAAACGCCGGCCTGCTGCTCGTGCTGCTCGCGGCGCTGCTCGCGACGGCGGTCAAGGTCGCGTGGGCGCTCCACAGCGCGGGCTCGTGCGACGTGGTGTTCTTCTTCGAGGACGGCAAGGCGCTCGGCCGGCTGACCCTCGCGCAAGTGTACGCGAACGATCCGATGTTCAATCACCCGCCGGCGACGGCGCTGCTCGTGACGGCGCTCTACCGGCTGGCGCGCGCCGATTACCCGACCTTCGCGGCGCTCTTTCGCTTCGTCGAAATCGCGGCCGACCTCGGCACCATCGCGGCGCTGCTCTGGCTACGCCGGCGCACGGGCCGGCCGCCGTGGTGGGCGCTCGTGCTGTTCGCCGCCAGCCCGGTCTCGATCATGGTCTCCGGGTTTCATGGGAACGTCGATCCGCTGATGGTGCTGTTCCTCACCTGGGCGGCGGCCGCGTTGCTCGCGCGCCGGCCCGCGTTGTGCGGCGCGCTCTTCGCCGCCGCCTGCAATGTGAAGGTGATGCCGCTCGCCCTCGCGCCGGTGTTTCTCGCCTGGTGGTGGCAACACGATCGCCGCGGCCTCGCGCGCTTTTCCGCCGCCGCCGGCGCGCTCTTGCTGGCCGGCTCCGCCGTCCCGCTCCTCCGATACCCCGGCCTGTTTCTCCACAACGTCCTCGGTTACGGCGGCTACTGGGGAAGCTGGGGCATCACGTACTGGCTGCAAGACACGGGGTTCGCCGACTTTCAGAAGTTCGATTTCCAGGGGCTCTCGGCGGCGCAAGTGCAGATCGCCTGGTTGCTGAAGGCGGTCGTCGTCGGCACGATCGCCGCGCTCGCGTGGCGCCGGCGCGCGGTCGAGGGCGCGGCGTTTTTCACGACGCTCACCGCGGCCTTCGCGCTCGTCTTCGTCTTCGCCCCGGGCGCCGGCCCGCAGTATCTCGTCTGGGCCGCGCCGTTCCTCGCCTGGAGCGCGCCGGGCTGGTCCGCGACGGTCACCGTCTGCTCCGCGGTCTTCATGGCGAGCTTCTATCACTCCACCGCCGACTGGCATTTCCCATGGGACCTCGCGTATCCGAACGGCTGGGAATACATTTTCTGGGGCCCGTGGACGAACCTGCCGTGGATGGCGTTTGTGCTGCTGCTCGCGGTGCAGGCGCGGCGCTGGTGGAGGGCGGAGGGGACCGTGAGACAATGAGAGGAATCATCGCGCCTCCTCGCTCTCATTTGCGCCGGCGCGCACCGCATCCACCCCACCCCGCCGCTACTTCACCGCGTAGCAGTAGATCAGATCCTGGTCCCGCAGATAGAGCCGGCCGTTCGAGATGACCGGGTGCGTCCAGATGTGCCCCTGCTTGCTGCGAATCTGCGAGAGCGGGTCCAGCGTGAAACGGCCGTGCTCGGCCCAGCCTTTCGGCGAGGCTTCGATCAAAACCACCGTGCCCTTCGATTCATCGAGGCAATAGAGCATGCCGTCCGCATACGTCACCGCTCCCTTGCCGAGCTTCGCTTTCTCGGCCCAGACGAGTCCGCCCGTCTTGAAGTCCTGGCACGTCCAGCCGACGCCGTCGCTGTAGCCATAAAGGAAATCCCCCACCAGCACGACGCCGCCGTGATGATTCTTCATCACCTTGTTGGTCGCGGCGGTTTCATCGAACACCGGCACGGTCTCGTTTCCCTTCTCCACGACGAAGCTCAGGCTGCCGACTCCGTAGCCCGCGGTCACGTAGACTTGGTTGCCCTTGACGATCGGCGTGGGAATGACGGCGGTCTTGCCGGGATACGGCACCTTCCAGAGCAGCGCGCCGTCCTTGGCCGAGATGCCGACGACGTTCGTTTGCGAGCGCTGGACGTACTGCGGCTGGCCGTTGAGCACGGCGGGGATGATGGACGAGTACTGCGCGCCATCGGTGAATTCCTTCGACTGCCAGAGCGTGTCACCGGTCTTCTTGTCGAGCGCGGCCAGGGCGCCCTTCGAGCCACCGGGCGTGCAGACCACCTGGTCGCCGTCGACGAGGATCGATTCGGTATATTCCCAGCCGGGCGTATTCCCGCCGAGCTCTTTCATCGTGTGCTGCCAGACGACCTTCCCGTCCTTCGCCTCCAGGCAGGCGACCGCGCCGGAGCCGGTGATGACGTAGACTTTGTCGCCGTCGACGGCGGGCGTGCCGCGCGGTCCCCCGCCCCAGCCGTTGTCGAGGACATCGGCCAGCGGCGTCGCCCAGCGCTCGGCGCCGGTGTCGGCCTCAAGCGAGAGCGCGATTTCCTTGCCGTCGCGCGAGCCGAGCGTGTAGAGCGCGCCGGCGACGAGGGCCGGGCCGGAGTAGCCGTTGCCGGCGTTCTTATAGATCCAGAGCTGCTTCGGCCCCTCCGCCGGCCATTCCTGGAGGAGCCCCGTTTCCGCCGAGACGTCGGTGCGCTCCGGTCCGCGAAACTGCGGCCAGTCGAAGTTCGCGGCGGTGGCGGTGGAGACGACGGCGAGCAGCGCGGGCAGGAGACGGTTCATTGGGGGGACGGGCGGTCTACGGTTGGACGAAGCGCGTGAGCATTTCCTTGATCAGCAACAGCGAGGCCTCGAACGAGGGGTCTTCCTGCGGCCGCGAGTCGATGGTGCGCCAGGTCGGCAGCGAATTCGGCACGAACGAGCCCTGCCCCTTTTCGAGCCGCAGCGTCGCGACCCGCTGGTCGTTCGTGATGCGGTACAGGCACGAGGCGCGGTTGAAGGTCAGCCACCACGAGGCGCCTTCGTCGTCCTCCTGGCGCTGCTCCACGCGGGCGCGCACCGTTTTCAGCAGCTCGGCCGCGGCGTCGACGAATCCGTTGAAGTTCAGCGGCTTCGGCGGCGCGGCGGGGGCCGCCGGTTTCGCCGGCTTCGGCGGCAGGGTGATCGGGATCGGATCCAAGGTCTAGCGCCCCCCCGGCGTCGGTTTCGGCTTCTCTTTCTTGGGCTTCTTCACCTCTTTGCGATGACTGTTGTTTCCTTTGGCCATAATCTCAACTCTTCCCGCCGCGCGGGCCGCGCGCAAGTCCAAAGCGGCGCGATTCGCGATTCGCCGGCGGCTGCCGCCTCACGGCGCGAGCTTCGTCACGGTCACGCTCTGGATGTAGTACTTGTTGTATTTGTTCCCGTCGGATTCGAGGTGGAAGTTGAAGCTCCAGTAGTTGACGAACTGCGGGTCGTCGATTCTCCAGGTCTTCGTATGCCACTCCTTGTTGTCGGGCACGGTGTACCAGCCGCCGGCCGTCTTGAAGCCGTTGGTCGATTCGTAGATGAGCTTGAACCCGGAATTCTCGTTCTCCGGGTTGCGCCGGACGACGACGGTGATCTCGATCGGGGTCGTCGTGTAGGAGAGAAATTCGGGGTCCACGACGAACGCGTTGCCGCCCGGCACACTCCCCGCCCGCGCCGAGCCGCCGTAGGCAACCACCGCCTCGGCGATGGCCTCGCCGGAAAGCGTGTGCAGCCCTTTCTCGACATTGCGTTCGCCCATGGTGATGGAGACCGATTTCGCCTTGGAGTAATCGCCGCCCCACGCGAGCGGCTTGTCCCGGTTGGCCTTCGCTTGCGCCGTCAGTTTCTCCGGCACGCCGAGCACGAGGATGGGCGCGGTGGTCAGGTCAAACGCCGTCGCGCTCGTCGTGTCGCCCGTCAGCGGATTCACCACCTTCACGGCCTGGCTGAACTCGACGTGATCGGGATCGCCCCCGTGCGTCCACGCCGCCATGACCGTGGAGTCCGCGCCTTGAAAGACAAAGCCGTAATCGCGGTCGCTCATCTGGACCCAGCCGAGGTAAGCGGGATGCTGGCCCAGGTGGCGGATCAGTTGCGCCAGCGCCGTGTAGGAAGGGCGCGGCTTCCCCTCGCGGTCGAGCAGTCCCATCGGGCCGCTGTCGCCGTCGCGACCTTCGAACCACTGGATGCAATTCATCCCCTGCGCAATGCCCATCGTGTAGGCCTTGACCAGCGCGTGCGCCTGCCGGTCGGCGCCTTTTTTCGTATCGCAACCGAGCTCCGTGAAGATGATCGGGACGTTCACCTTCTCGGGATTTTGCGCCGCCAGCATCTTGCGTACGGTCGGCACGATGTGCATGAAAACAGGCTCCGTCCCCGCGCCGTCCGCGACTCCGCCGAGAACCTCATAGGGATGCAGGGTGATGAAATCGAAATGGTCCTTCGCGCCGGCTTTGATGACCTGTTCCAGGTAGTTCACGTGCGCCGACTTGGCCGCCAGGCCGACCAGGCACGTGGGATCGGCCGCCTTCGCCGCGTCGTACGCGCGGGCCACGATCTTCGCATAGTCCGCCGGCGTCTGGTCCTTGCCGGTGAAATTCGGCGGCTCGTTCCAGACTTCCCAGAGCTTCACCTTGCCCCCGGCGTGCTTCACCATCTCCGAGACGTAGTTCGACCAGCCGGCCAGGTTGTTCACCGGCAGCGAGCCGGGCTTGTCCGCCGTGTTCCACTTCGGGTTCCCGATCAGCGTGCCGCCAAAGACCATGTGCTGCTCGCCGAGGTAGCTCCACTGTTTGTCCAGCTCGGTGAAATCGAACGTCCCCTTCTCGCGCTCCACCGCGCCCCAGTCGCAGTGGGCGGTGCGGTAAGAGGTGAGCCCGATCTCCGCCATCTTCGGAATCCACCGCGCGTTGTCCTGCGCGGAGCGGTTGTTGATATAACAGCTCCCGATGCCAAACGGACTCCACCGCGGCACCTCGACCGGCGGGGATTCCGCCCGGCCGGCCTGGGTGAGCAGAACGCCGGCGAGCGCGGCGGCAACGAAGATGGGGAATGCTTTCATGAATTGGGTATGCGGTTCCATCAGCGGGTGGTCAATTCATACCGTGAAGCCGTTTGGGTTCACTGCCGCGCCCCGAGGGGGAGAGGCCTCGGATCGACCAACCAAGGGACTTTCCGAACTTATGGAACGGATTTGCAGGCTTTTTCGGGATCGGTTGGTGAAATTTACACACTTTCGGGAAGGTTTGTCGGGATTGGTGGTGATTGGGAGTGCAGCCCGGCGAGCGGATTCCATCGGTCCTCGTCCGAAGCGCGCCGTCGCTTCCTGGCGTGCTCCGGCTCGTGAATGGACCAGCCGGAGGCCCTGAGCTTGCCGCAGGCCCTGAGCCGTCGACGGGTCGAAGGGTTTCGGGAAGGATTGCCATGTTTCGCACCCGCTCAGCGGATGGCGGACGCAGGTTTTGCAAAACACGCAAATCGGTCTCAAAGCGATTCGCGCTGGTTTCGGAAAGGAGTGCTGCGTGGCGGCGCCATTTCCAGGATCGCAGGACGCGAGTCAATGTGCCGCCTGGCGCCGGTCGATCGCGGCGAGAGTAGCCAAGCCCCTGGGAACGCCAATCTCCTGATTGGCGAGATGCGGCGTCATCTGCCGGCCCCGGCGAATGGCCACGCCGAATCCGGCCGGCGATCCTCACTCGCAGGTGATCCGCGAGGGATTCGGCGGGCTGGGAGAGGGCGCGCAGAGTGTTCACGAAGCCAGCGTACGCTGCCTTCTCACAACTCCTATTGGAAAAGTGTTTCAACTGCATTTCCGCGCGTTCCACCCAAGGCCACTCCGCGTTCCACGCGCCCCAAACCCCTCGAAACCCCGTTTTTCCGCGCAGCGCTGCATTCCGCATCCGCAGGCCCTTCAAGCATGATACATCCCTGTCAAGAATTGCCTCCTGACCCGTCCTGTGGACTCTGCCGGTGAGTGTCGAAAGTAAGCTCTGACCCCCTCGCCTGCCCCCCTGCCCCCCTGCCCCCCTGCCCCCCTGCCCCCCTGCCCCCCTGCCCCCCTGCCCCCCTGCCCCCCTGCCCCCCTGCCCCCCTGCCCCCCTGCCCCCCTGCCCCCCT
>DASYIS010000188.1:0-4642 GCA_035997375.1 Chthoniobacteraceae bacterium | reverse complement strand
CACCTGTTCGCTTAGGCTCACAGAGAGCCGCGCTCTACACATGATTTTTCGATTCGGCTGCGCCGATGCCCGATTCCCTTTTCGTGTTTTTCGTGTATTTCGTGGACCCATGCGCTTCCCCCTCGCTCTCCTCTGCGCGTTGCTCGTGGCTTCCTCTCTCCAGGCCGCCGACGCGAAACGTCCGAACCTCCTCTTCTGTTTCGCGGACGACTGGGGGCGCTATGCGAGCGCCTATGCGGCGGTCGATGGGCGGCCGGGGCCGAATGACGTGGTGCGCACGCCGAACATCGACGCGGTGGCCAAGCGCGGCGTGCTGTTTCGCAACGCCTTCGTCAACGCGCCCTCCTGCACGCCGTGCCGCAGCTCGCTGCTGACGGGGCGCTACTTTTTCCGGTGCAATCGCGGGGCGATTTTGGAGGGCGCGGTCTGGGACGAGAGCCTGCCGACCTTTCCGCTGCTGCTGCGCGACGCCGGCTATCGCATCGGCAAGGCGGGCAAGGTTTGGAGCCCCGGGAAGCCCGTCGATCAGCCGATCGGCGGGCAGCAATATGCGTATGAAAAGGCGGGGCTCGCCTATCACAAATTCTCCGACCACGCGACGGCGTCGGTGAAGGCGGGGCTCACCGTCGAGGCCGCGAAGGAGAAGCTGCTGGCGCAAGTGCGCGAGAATTTCCGCTCGTTCCTCGGCGCGGCGGAGGCGGACAAGCCGTGGTTCTTTTTCTTCGGCCCGACGAATACGCATCGCACCTGGGCCGCCGGCTCGGGCAAGGCGCTGTGGGGCATCGATCCCGATTCGCTCAAGGGGAAGATGCCCGGCTTCCTGCCCGACACGCCCGAGGTGCGCGAAGACTTCGCCGACTACCTCGGCGAGGCGCAGGCGTATGATGCGATGGTCGGCGTGCTCATGCAGCAGCTCAAGGACGCCGGACTCCTGGAGAACACGGTCGTCATGATCAGCGGCGATCACGGCGCGGGCGGGTTTCCGCATTGCAAATGCAACCTCTACGACAGCGGCACGGGCGTGGCGCTGATCGCCGCCGGGCCGGAGGTGCCGGCCGGGCGCGTGGTCGACGATCTCGTGAGCATGATCGACCTCACGCCGACTTTCCTCGAGCTCGGCGGTGCGCCGCTGCCGGCGGGAATTGACGCGCGCAGCTTCGTGCCGCTGCTGCATTCGGAAAAGTCCGGGCAGATCGATCCGGCGCGCCAATGGGTCATCACCGGACGGGAGCGCCACGTCGGGACGGCGCGCGCCGGCAATTTGCCGTACCCGCAGCGCGCGCTGCGCACGCGCGATTTCCTTTACATCCGCAACTTCGCCCCCGAGCGCTGGCCCATGGGCGATCCCGGCGCGGTGACCGCCGACAGCGCGCCGAGCGCCGAGGTGCTGAGCTTCAACACGCTGGCGGGCTTCGCCGATCTGGACGCGGGGCCGATGAAGGCGTGGCTCGTCGAACATCGCAATGATCCGCAATGGAAGGGCGCGTACGAATCCGCGTTCCTCCCGCGGCCGGCGGAGGAGTTGTACGATCTCCGCCGCGATCCGGACCAGTTGCACAACCTGGCGGCGGATCCGAGCTTCAAGACCGCGCGCGAGGCGCTCGGCGCGCAGCTCATGGAGATCCTGAAAAAGAGCGGCGATCCGCGCGTGGCGGAGGGGCCGGTGATCTTCGAGGCACCGCCGTTTGCGGGCGCGCCGCAAAGGTAGACCGGCGCCAGGAATGGGACCCGGCGCCGGAGAGTTGCTGATTTTGACAAATTACTTGGTCGTCGCGCCGCCGGTGGTCGCAGCGCCGGGGAGGGTCGCCGGAGGCGGCACGGGCCGCGCGAGGCCGGTCACGGGGTCGATGGCGGTGGGCGTCACCGGATTGGGGACCGCCACCTTGCCGCCCGTCGCGGCGTCTGGCACTCCGACATCCAAGCCGCCCGGCTTATCGCTCCTGGGAACCGGAGTCGCGGCTGCGGGGCCGGCCGGCGTTGCCGTGCGGGGCGCCGGGGTGCCGGGGACCGGCGCACTCGGCACCACGCGACTCGGCACGGTCGTCGAGGGGAGCGGCGCCCGTCCAATTTCGACGGCGGGCGACGTCGCGCCGGCGCCGGTGGCCGGTGTGGTCGCCTGCGCGCCGCCGCCGGGGCGACCCGCAGCTTGCGAGGGAGTCTCCGCGCCAGGGGCGGCAGGCGCCGGAGCGGTCCCGGTGGCCGCCCCTCCTGTGACTGCCTGGCCGAAAGCGGTAGTGCCCAGCAGTCCGGCGGTCAGGACTGCGAGAAATTGAGGTGTAAGTTTCATAGTACCGGGAGAATCGCACGCCGACCCGCCCGAGGTTTGGTCCGCGGAGTTTATCGGGTCGTCGTACCGGGGAGCGCGTCGAGAAACGGCGCGGGCGTGGCCACGGGCAAGCCGAATCGGGTGTGGAGGCTGTCCGGCTTCTTCATGGTCGAGGACCGCAGGCCGAGACGGGTGACGGAGTCGGGCGCCTGTTCGAAGCCGCCGCCCGCGCGCGGGGCGCTTTCGAACACGCCTTCCGTGGCGGCGGAGCCTGGGACCGGAGGTTTGCTGCGCGCGTCGGCGGCCGAGAGTGCCTGGCCAAGAACAGCCAGCAGGCCGGCTGCCGCGAGCGCCGTGAGGAATGAGGTTGTGCGTTTCATGGTACAGGGGTATCGGACGCCGCGCCGGGCGAGGTTTGGTCTCCCCGCCTTGCGCACGCCGCCTTACCGCCCGCCCCAGGAACGCCGCTCTCCACCGCCGCCGCCGCGCCGGTCCCCGCCCCCGCCCTGTCGGCGCTCGCCGCCGCCGCGTGGCGGGCCGCCATTGCCGCGGCCGGGTCCGCGCACCGGGCGCGGGCCGCGCGGGGGCGCCGGCGGCTCGGGCGGAGCGGGCTGATTGTAGTCGAACCCCTCCAGCCGCTTCCGGGGCAGGCCGCGCCCGATGAAGCGCTCGAGCGAGCGCAGGTCGCCGTGCTCATCCGGGCAGACAAAGCTCACCGCGTCGCCGACGGCGTTCGCGCGGCCGGTGCGGCCGATGCGATGGACGTAATCCTCGTTCGTCATCGGGAAGTCGTAGTTGATGACATGCGAGATGCCGGTGACATCAATCCCGCGCGCAGCGATGTCCGTCGCCACGAGCACGCGGACTTCGCCGGCCTTGAAGCCGTTGAGCGCCTTGATGCGCTGGTTCTGCGACTTGTTCGAGTGCAGCGTCGCGTTCGGAATCTTGCTCGCCTCGAGCTTGCGCGCGATGCGATCGGCGCCGTGTTTGGTGCGGGAGAAAACGAGCACGCTGTCCATGGCGGGGTTCTCGAGGAGCTTGACGAGCAGGGCGAGCTTGAGGTGCTTCGGCACTTCGTACGCGATCTGCGTCACGGTCTCCGCGGGATTCGAGCGGCGGCCGACCTGCACCGTCGAGGGGCTGTGCTGGAATTCGTGGGTCAGCGTCTCGATCTCGGGCGAGAGCGTGGCGGAGAAGAGGAGCGTCTGGCGTTTGCGCGGCAGCGCTTTCACGATCCGGCGGATGCTCGGCAGGAAGCCCATGTCGAGCATGCGATCCGCTTCATCGAGCACGAGGAACTCCAGCCCGCTGAAGTCGCCGTGGCGCTGCGACATGAGATCGAGCAGCCGGCCGGGGCAGGCGATGATGAGCTCCACGCGATCGCGCAACGCCTGGATTTGCGGGCGCTCGCCCACGCCGCCGAAGATCGTCGCCATGCGAAAAGGAAAGTGCGAGGCGTACTGGCGCGCGTTTTCCTCGATCTGCACCGCGAGCTCCCGCGTCGGCGCGAGCACCAGGGCGCGGATGCCGCGCGGCGTGCCGGCGCCAGGCACGTTTTGGCGGGCGAGCAGTTGCAGCATCGGCAGGACGAAGGCGGCCGTCTTGCCGGTCCCCGTCTGCGCGATGCCGATGATGTCAGCGCCGGTCAGGATTTTTGGAATGGCGGCGGACTGGATCGGCGTCGGCTCGGTGTAGCCGGCATCCTTGATGGCGGCGATAATCCGGGGTTCGAGCCCGAGTGCTTGGAAAGGCATGTGTAAACGTTGAGAAAAGCGGGGTGGGGACTATGCAGCCGTTTCGCGGAATAGCAACCGATGATGGAATGGCCCCGCGAGCGCGTTATTCGTGCCGTCTCGTTTCTCCTGACTGCGTGGGGTTCCGGGCATTGGAACCGCGCCATGGGAACTCAGACCAGAAGCCGCCGGAGGCCGGCTACTTTCCGACACGACAGCGGCTTTCGAAACACGGGTAAAGAGCGCTTGCGCCACCAAAATCAGATGTCACCTTTGTCTCGCATGGACGACGCGAAACTACTTTCCGCTGCGCTGAAGCTTCCGGTCCGGAAGCGGGAGAAGGTTGCGGAAGCGCTGCTCGCGAGCATTAAGAGCCCTAGTCAGCGCCACATCGACCAACTCTGGACCCAGGAAGCCGAGGCGAGGATCGATGGCCTTTTGGCCGGCAAAATCAAGACGGCCGATGGCGAGAAGGTTTTGCAGTACAAAACGCGGAAATGACCTTTGAGTTCCTCGATCCCGCGGTTCGGGAGTTCGAGGAGGCCTACAATTGGTATGCGGAGCGATCGGAACGCGCGGCGGAAGGTTTTCGGAGAACGGTTCGACAGGCCATCGCACGGGCTATCGCGAATCCGACGTCGGC
>DASYIS010000187.1:0-16623 GCA_035997375.1 Chthoniobacteraceae bacterium | reverse complement strand
CGTGCGCTGGTATTCCTTTTGCGAGCGCGGGACAGCTTCCTTGCCGGTGGCGAGATGCTCAAGCGGCGCGTCGTCCTGGGCGGCGGCGTCCGCCTTCTCCTGCAACGCCGCCCGCTCGGCCTTCAACGCGGCGATGCCCGCCTCCAGCTCTTCGCGCTCCCGGGACGCCTGCGCGACCTTTTCCGCAGCCTTTTCGGCCACGCTCTTTTGAAATTCCGCCTGCTCTTGCTGCTCGGCCACGCCGCGGCGCAGGGCCTCCAGCTCGAGCATCGCCGTGTCGCGCGCCTCGAGCGCGGTCTGGCGCTCCTGCGTCACCGAATTGAGCTGCCGCTCGAAGTCCGCCTTCGCTCGCGCGAGCTGTCCGAGCGCCGCGTCGCGGGCCTTCAGCAATTGCGCGGGATCGGCGTCCGCGCCCTCGGTGAACGGCACGGACGGGGCCGGCGCATCGGGCACAGCCGGCGCGGGCGCAGGCTTCGCGGCCGCCGCCTTCTCGGCGGGGTCGGGCGGCAGAGTGAGCTTGAGCGAGCGCATCGGCGGCGGGGCCGGCGTTTCGGCGACGGGCGCGGGCGCGGGTTCCGGCTCCGGCGCTTTGGCCGCGGGTTCCGGGGCCCTGGCGGGTTCGGGCGCGACCGCTCCCACCCCGACGGGCGCCGTTCGGGTGAACCACGAGCCGGTCTGCCCGCGCGTGCCGGTGCCGCGCAAAACGGGCGCGGCTTTCCCGCCCTCGGCGGGAGAGCCTTCCACGGCGGACGCCGCGCGACCGCTGCCGATATTGCGGACGACGCGCCGCTTGTGCAACTTTTGCGCGAGCGTCTCGCCACCGAGGCCCTGCGCCTGTGCGGCATTGGATTCCCCGAGCAGCTTCAGCACTTTCTGCCACGGGAAACGCACTTCCTGGTCCGGCGGGATGAGCGCGTCGTCGCGGAAAATGTGCGGCACCTGCCGATGCAATTCCTTGAGCGGCACCGTCGTCTCGCCCCGCGCGACGCGGGACGCCACGCCATCGAGATCGAACTGGAGCGGCGTGTGGAGATCGTGCGGGCCCTCCTTGAGCATGCCGGCGGGAATGCGGTGCAGAAAATCGCCCAGCTCCAGCACGAGCGGCTCGTCGGCGGCAGGTTTCGCTTCCGTCTCGGCCGGGGCGGCGGCTGCCGGCTTCGCCTCGGGGCGCACGGTCGACTTGGCCGGCGGGGCAAACTTGGGCGCGGCGCTCTTGCTCGGCGCGGGCTTGTCGGTCTTGGCGGGCGCCTCGGCGGCCTTGGCCTCGGAGGGCTCCGGCTCGTCACCATCTTTGCGTCGGAAGCGATCCAGAAACGATTTCATTGGAGGCAAATGCGAAAAGCGATGCACAAAGAGTGCCGGAAGTGCGACAACCTGCCACCCGACGGGCATACGAGGCGAAAAGCGGTGTGGTGCTCCATGGAAAAATTTGCCGCCTCGATCCGGGCTGTCGAGAGCCGGGACTTCGGGGCATTCTGCGAATTTTGCCCTAGATGATCGCGGGTGGCGAGCAAGTTTTTCTCGGTTCCTGCTTTCTTTCGTCCACTAGGAACTCGGCGTAGCGCTCCGCCAGCTTCGGGGTCATGAGCGCGACCACCCGCACTTCGTCATCGAGGTACTCCGTCTCCAGCACGCGCGTCTCCCGGTGCAGCCGCGCGATTTCCTCCGTCGCCGTCTGCGGCAGCCGGAGCTCGCGGACGCCCGCCTGCCCCGAGACGAGCTCGCCCATGTGCTCCAGCAGCCCCACCAATCCCTGGCCCGTCTGCACGGAAATGAAATGCGCCTGAGGGAAGTGCCGGCCGAGATTCGCCAGCACCGCCGTATCTTCCACGAGGTCGATCTTATTGAAGGCCATGATCATCGGCCGCTGGTCCGCGTGCAGCTCCGTCAGCACCTTCATCGTGGTGTTGTAGAACTCCATGACCTCGGGCTGGCTGGCGTCGAGCAGGTGAATGAGGAACTCCGACTGCGTCGCCTCTTCCAGCGTGGCGTTAAACGACTCCACGAGCTTGTGCGGCAGTTTGCGCACGAACCCGACGGTGTCGGTGAGCAGGAGCGGCTGCTTGTTCGGGAGCGACACCTTGCGCGTCGTGGTGTCGAGCGTCGCGAACAGCTTGTCCTCCACCAGCACGTCCGCCCCGGTAAGCCGGCGCAGGAGCGACGACTTGCCGCTGTTCGTGTAGCCGACGATCGCCGCATTCGGCACCGGCGTCCGCTGACGGTCCTTGCGGCGCGTGGCGCGCGCGGATTTCACCTCCAGCAGCTCCTTCTTGAGCCGGTCCATGTGGGTGCGGATGCGGCGCTTGTCCTGCTCGAGCTGGGTCTCGCCCTCGCCGCGGCCGCCGATGCCGCCGCCCTGCCGTACCAAGTGCCCCCACGCTCCGCTGAGCCGCGGCAGCGCATGGCTCCAGCGCGCCAACTCGACCTGCATCCGCGCCTCGCGCGACTGCGCCCGCCGGGCAAAGATGTCGAGAATCACCTCGGTCCGGTCGATCACCGCCACGCCGGTCAGCTCCTCCCAGTTGCGCTGCTGGCTGGGCGAAAGCTCGTTGTCGAAGACGATCACGTCGAGCCCCAGTTCCTTCACCCGCGCGGCGTACTCCTCCGCCTTCCCGCTGCCGACCAAAAAGCGCGGCTGGATCTCGCGCAGGAAGATCAGCTGCCGGTCGAGGATCGGCACGCCGAGCGTATCGACCAGCTCCTCCAGCTCATCGAGCAGGCTCTCGGCATGCGCGCGATCCTCCCTCTCCGTATAAGCGCTGACGAGCATCGCGCGTTGGACGACTTTGGAGAGAGCCTTGGTTTCGAGCATTGGTTGCGGAAGGGAGCAATATGGGGGCGAAAGGGGGAGGCTGCACCCCTAAAGACGAATCAATTGCGAATGTCACAGGGCTGGCCGTGCGCATGAGTCATCCTCATCTCCATCTCGGCCCACCTCGATCGTTGCTCCTACATCTTCCCGCCTGAGGGTTCGCGGATCTCCTCGCCCCTCGCGGCCTGCGCAAAAAGGGTGAGCGACTCGACAACATGTGCGCCGATCAACTCCAGAAAGTCTTCTTCTTCGTCCGCGTCTGCGCGGCGCAACGCGGCAAGATACTGGGACCGCTCCCCAATCCGAATCACCGCCGGCGGATACCCTGCCTGCATGAGGATCAAGTTCATCAAGAGCCGCGACATGCGACCGTTGCCGTCGTCGAAAGGATGAATGGCCGTGAAGCGGTGATGATAACGGGCCGCGATCTCGACGCGGTGCATCATCCCTCGCTTCAATTCCACGCGGTACCACGTCATCAGATCGTGCATCTTCGCCGGCGTCTCTTCCGGCGTGGCGTAGAAATGCGTTTCACCAGTTGGCGTACGAACATGATTTGGCTGAGATTTGTAGCAGCCGATTCCGATGGTCTTCATCGTCGGCAGACCATCGGGCGTGATCGCTTGGACCCGGTAAGGTTCGATCAGGAGAATCTCGTGCAGTTTACGGATGGCCGCCTCAGTCAGCACTTCCTGATCCCGGACCAAACCGAGCAGGTAATTGATCGCGTTGCTGTGCCCGCGGAGATCGAGGTGATCCTTGAGCGGCTTTCCTTTGGCCGTCAACCCTTCCATCAGGAACGTCTCCGTTTCGCCCTGCGTGAGGCTGTTTCCTTCGATCGCGTTCGAGTGGTAAGTCCACCAGAGACGAAACTTCTGCATCGCGCGCTCCTCTTGCTCGCACTTCAATGGCCGCAGGCTGTCGAGCAACGCCTTGGCGTCGTCGATTCGCTGCCAAAGCTCTGAAATCCGGGACATTTTCAAACAGTAGACGGCGGTGCGGCGCGGCTCAATCAGCAACGTTGCCCACCGCGCGAAAGCCGGAATGTTGCACCGGGACTAAAGCAGAATCGACTCGCGAATCCGCGCACGCTGGACGGCGCTCAAGACTTCGATGATCCGCTGGTGCGTGGTCTCCGGCTCCGGCCGGATGAGCGCCGGCTCGTTCGTGTGCAACAGGGGACGGAGATCGCGCAGACGGAGCTGGAGCGCTTCCAGGTCGTGATCCTCAGGCGGCAGGCGGAGTTCCAGGAACACCACCTCGCCCTCGTCGGAAATCGAGATGACGGGCATCGATGCGATCGGCGGGGCGGGGTCGTGGACCGCGACGTCCAGCTCCAATTCCTTGTACGTGCTCACGGAGGCGGAGGCCGACACGAAGATCACCAGCATCAGCCAGAAAAAGTACATCAGCAGGAACGACAGCCAGCGAAAGATTTTGATGTCCGCCTCCAGGGTGTCCGGCTCGACGGGGCGCCGGCGGGAGGATTCGCGCCGGCTTTTCGCGGAGGGAATGAGAAACCACGCGATCGGAAAAATGATCGCCATGACGACCGCAAACCACGCGACCACGCCGAGCCAGTACGGCATGAACAGAGTTTCGTAAGATGGAGCTTCGTGCACGGGAGAGAGAGTTTCAGCAAACGCGCCGGCGGTCATTGGCGCCACCGTCCCCGCCCCGCCCTACGCCGCGCTCTTCTCCGCCGCCTTCTGGCACTTCGGGCAGACGCCGAAAATCTCCAGGGTGTGATTCACGTTGGCGTAGCCCATCTGCCGCGCCATGCGCTCGAGGCTGTCGGCCACGCAGAAATCGAGCGTCTTCACCTCGCGGCAATCGCGGCAAATGACGTGATGATGGTGATGTTCGCCGCTGTCGAACTCGTAGCGGTACGTGCCGTCGCCGAAGTCGCAGCGGCGCACGAGGCCGATCTCTTCCATCGCCGCGAGGCAGCGGTAGACGGTCACGAGATCGCACTCGCCGTCCTTCAGGCGCGAATGCAGGGCATCCGTCGTGAAGGGGCCGTGCTCGCCGATGAGCAATTCCAGGATCGCCTTGCGCGTCTTCGTCACGCGCTGGCCGTGCTCGCGCAACTTGGCGAGCGCGCGTTCGAGCTGATCCTGGGCGTGGGCGTGCGGCATGAGGGAAACGTCATTATAGCGCACGCCCGGGCGAAAGCGCCAGCGTGGAGGCGAAAGCGCGGGAGCCGGCGGCGGCGCTTGCGAATCCGAGGAACGGTCAGGCAGAGTGGTGTGGTGCCTCCCCGCGCCCTCCAGTCGTTCGCGCTGCGCCTCCTCTGCCTCAGCGTCTGCGCCGCCGAGTCAGCCGCGGGCGACGACGGTTGGCCCACGCTGCACCACGACGCAGAACGCACCGGGCGCACCGAACATTCGCCCGGCGTGCCGTTCGAGCACGTCTGGCACAGGTTCTATTGGGACGAGTTGATCGCGCCGGAAGCGGAGCCGATCGTGGCGGAACACACCCTCTTTTTCGGCACCTTCAAGGGCCTGCTCCGCGCGCTCCACGCCGACACCGGCGAGGAGATTTGGAAGGCCGATCTCGGCGCTCCGATCCACCACGCGCCGGCGTACAACGCCGGCCGCGTTTTCGCCGCCACGATGGGCGGACAAGTCGTCGCGCTGGAGGCCGCAACTGGAAAAGAGCTCTGGCGCTTCACGGCGCCGCGGCGCGGCGGCTTTGCGGCGAGCCCGGCGATTTCCGCGGGCCGTGTTTTTCTTGGTGATCGTGCCGGCTTTCTCTACGCGCTCGACGCCGCTTCGGGCAAACCCGCGTGGTCCGCTGATCTCGGTGCGCCGATCCTGCAAACCGTCGCGATCAAAGATGGCAAGCTCGCGGTCGCGGCCGAGGATCTCGTGCCGCGACTGTTCGACGCCGCCACGGGCCGGCCGCTGTGGCAGGGCGCGCAGATGAACGGCGCGACGGTGCGCGGCTACTACCCCGTCTTTTGGAAAGACCTCGTAATCTGGCGCACGGAAAACCATTCGATCGAACGCTACACGAACGACGTGATCGAGGCGACCGAGGAGGGCCGGCTCTACCGCGAGACGCGCCAGAAATTCAAGTGGACCAGGGAGGCCGAGGAGATCATCAAGACGCTGCCGGGCCGCTACACCGACGCGAAGTACGAACAGGAGCAAAGCTACATTCGCCGGCAGATGATCGACGGAAAACACCCGCGCTCGTTCTATGCCCTGAAGGTCGCCGACGGGTCCGAGCCAACGATCTACGGCGTCGGCTACCACTCGAGCGAGAACGGCTACTCGGTCCCGGCGAGCTCGCCCATCGACCGCGACGGCAACCTGTACGTCTTCACGAAATCGGTCTACTCGCAGTGGCCGTACCCGATCCGCGCATTCGACGCCATCAGCACACTCGACTACGGGACCGGACTGCCGGTGCTGATCCGCGACATCGATCGCGCGAAGGGGAGCTTCCCGGCGACCTGCGACGAATCCAACAATCTCACCCTCGCCGGCGACAAGCTCTTCGACACGCACGATCATGTCCTGGCCTACATGGATCTCAAGACGCGCAAGGTTTACCACGCCTTCAGCTCGCACGCGCCCGAGCTCTGGGGCGGCGTCGCCAAGTGCATCGCCTCGGACAATGTCGCGAAAATAAAGCCGGGCCAGTGGCATCTCGATGACGACCAGTCCTCGCTCCATTTCTCCACGCAATGGAACGGTCCCACGCAAGGCGCCGTCGCGATTGTTGAGGACAAGATCTGGTGGATCACGGGATCGAGCATCGTCTGTCTGAAAGGGACGGTGGCGCCATGAAGCCCGGCCGATTCGTCGTCGCCTGCGCCGCTTTGATCGCCGCCGGCTGCGACGCCGCCGCGCAGGAATCTCCTGCTTTCACCTACGACCCCGCAAGGTCCGCGCGCTATCTCGAACCTACCCCTGCCCCGCTGCCGGTCGCCGTCGGCGCGTCCGCGCAGATCGAACTCACCGCGCTCGTCGACGAAATCCTCGACGGTCCGTGGCGGCCGCTCTACAGCGACTACTCCGCGGCGCAAGCCGGCGGGCGCGGACCGGCCGAGTGGGCCTTCACCCGCCCCGCCGAGAAGTTCCTCGCGCTCGCGGAGGCCGCACGATTCCTGACCGCCGAGCAAAAGGAGAAGGCCGCGAGACAACTGGCGGACGACTTCGCCACCACTTCGCCAACGCGGAAACTCTTCGTCGATTTCACGCGCGGCAAACCCCGCAACATCCGCCAGGCGCCCGCGCCGCAGACGGGCTTCGTCAGCGGAGAGGAAACCGAGCGCCGGCTCTTCACCGAAGCCTACGCGGTCTGGGCATACGCCGAAGCATTCGACGCCTGGGAGCAGGCCCGCCCCGCCTTCGCCGACCTGAAAGCGCTGCGCACAAAACTCGAAGCGCGCCACGACTTCGAGCCCGCCTACGCGCCCGGCCAGGACGCGCCTCTCACCCCGGCCGTCGCCGCCGATCCCGCCTATCGTTTCACCGTGTACGAAAGCCTCCTCAGCGGGCAGCAGGACAACTACGGCTACACCGGCGCGCGCGAAGCGCAGCGCCGCATGCAGAAAGGGAAGCCGGTGTTCCTCTACGTGAAGATGCTCGCCGCGCTGATCGGCCACTACCGGCTCGCCGGCCATTTCGGCGACGACGCGGAGCGCGACTGGGCCAGGGCCAACTTCGACCGCATCGCCGCCCTCGCGCTCAACCAGCGGTCCGCCCCGTACCTCTGGTGCGACGAATCCCTCACCCCCGAGCTCGCCCAACTCCTGCGCGACCACGCCGGCGCCTGGCTCGACGAGCTGGCCCGGACTCCCTCGGTCGGCAATCTCCCTGCGACCGATTGGAACGAAAATGTCATCTCCGGCCGCCGCGACCAGCGCGCGATCAACCCGTACACTTGGTTCCAGGCGTGGGGCGGCCAAGGCGAAGGGATTCGGCCCCGTACCGTCATGGCCGCGTTCCTCGTCCACGCCACCCTCTTCAACGCGCCGAGGGAAAGAGTCGTACAAACCCGCGACATCCCATGGTGCAAAGCGGACCTCTATTACCTCCGGAAGCTCGCGGTCGAGCTCGGCACGCGGCGGCCCTGAGGGCTGCGAGTAAGCAATCAGTAATCAGTGGGGCAGTAATCAGAGTTCAGGCGCGAGAGCGTGGGTGAAGCTTACCGATGTCTTCGTGACGAAACTCGGAGACAGTGTGAAAACACGAATTCCGGTGGCCGAAGGCCTTCGACAAGCCAGCCCAGGGCAAGCGAGGTACGAGCGCCGCCCTGGGTCATAAAGAAAAAGCGGTTTGCCCTGAAGGGGCGCCACCAGGCCCGACCATCTTGTTACGCCCCTTCAGGGCTGGTCACGTTTTGCATCTTACCCAGGGCGGCGCTCGTCCCTCGCTTGCCCTGGGCTGGCTTGTGAAAGGCCTTCGGCCAGCCGGCGTTGTCCCTTCACACCGTCTCTCTGTTTCGTCACGAGGGTCCGATCTAAAGTTCGCGCCGATGCCGGTGAAGGGGACGGCTCCGGACTGATTACTGCCTACTGATTACTGATTGATTGATTACCGGCCTCTCCGCCGCCGCTCACCACGAGCCCTACCAATCCCATTAACCTCTACGGCTTCGGCGGCGCCGGCTCGGGAGCGGGCACTTTCGTGGGCTCCTTGTTCTCCGTCCCCGGCGGCTTGGGCTGGCTGGGCGGGGCGGGCTCTTTCCCGCGCGCGCTGTCGTCTTTCACCGGCTCTTTCACCGGCTCTTTCACCGCCGGTTTGGCGGGCCCTTTCGGCGTCGCCTTCACCGGCTCTTTCGGCGGCGTCTTCGCGAGCAGCAGCTTGAAATCCTCGGCGTTCCAGGCGGTGGTGCGGGCCTTGTTTTGCTCGCGGATCTCGGCGACGAACTTCACGCTGATCGGCGATGCGCCGTGCTCCCACTCACGGCGGATGTAAGTGAGGACGCCGGCGATCTGCTCGTCGCTCAAGGCGGGGCCGAGCGGCGGCATTTCGAGGTTCCAAACCTGGCCGCCGACATTGAGCGGACCGCCGAGGCCGTGGATGACGATGCGCGGGAGGATCTTCGGCTCGCCGAGCACCCAACTGCTGTCGACGAGCGCCGGCGCGAGGCCGGGCATGCCGACGCCGGTCGGCTGATGGCACGCCGCGCAGAGGGTCGTGTAGACCACCTTGCCGCCGTCGAAGAGCGCCTGCTCCTCGGGCGTGAGCGGCTTGATGACGGGCGGCGGCGGAAAGCCGGGCTTGTCCGGCCAGCCGATACGGGCATCGAGCGCGGCGAGGAGCGGCTTGGCCTTGTCGTTCGCCTTCGCGTTCATCGAGGCCAGCTCGGGCGCTTCGGCGTCGATGTAGATGACCTTGGCCTTCGGCGCGTTGGCTGCGGTCGTCGCCGGCGCGCCGGGCGGCTTCGGCGCGGCTTTGCCCGAGGCGCCGGCGAGCAGGGCGAGTTGCGCGGGCGAGTTGGGCTTCTGCTCCGCGGTCAGGGTAATGAGTTGCTTCACGCGTGCGCTCCGTTTCTCGGTCATCACCGCCTGCGCGAGCGCGGAGATGAATGTGTCGGGGAGGGCGGCGGGTGTCTCGTCCGCCGCCTTCCGGGCAAGCGCGGCCTGGAGCACTTCGAGCTCGCGTCCGCGCAGGCCGGAAACGATGCCATCGCGCACGCGGAGATCCTGCGCGGCCAGGCGCGCGAGGGCGACCACCGGTTCCTGCGCCTCCGGCAAACCGCCGAGCGCGAACGCCAGCGCGACCTGCACCTCCTTGTTCGAATCCCCGATCATCTGCGCCAGCTGCGGCTCCATCGTGCGATCCGCGATGCGCACCGCAGCGGCGCGGATCTTCGGATCGGCTTCCCTCAGCGCGGCGGTGAGCGTCTCGGTCGCGGGCAGACCGATGCCGTCGATCGCCCAGAGCGCGTGCAGCTTCGCGATCCGCGAGCCGCTCTTCAGCGTCGCCGCGAGGGCGGCCGGCGCCGCGGGATCTTTCTTCTCCGCCAGCACGCGTTGCGCGGTGTCGCGGACCCAGCCGTTCGGATTGTCGAGCGCCTTCACCAGGCCTGCCGTGTCGGTCGGCATCTTCGGCGCCACCGGCTTCTTGCCGTCCGGCACGATGCGCCAGATGCGGCCGCAATTGAACGGCTCTTCCAGCTTCCGATCCTTGATGTTCTGCACCAGGTAAAACGTCAGGAAGCCCTTGTGCTGGATGACGCCCCGGTACATGTCGATGAGGTAGAGCGAACCGTCCGGCGCCGTGTAGGCATTCACCGGGCGGAAGCGCTCATCGGTCGAAGTCATGAACTCCTTCTTCTCATAGGCGTTCTGCGCCGTGAGCTCGCCATCCTTTTCCGCGATGACGAGGCGTTTGACGAGATTGCCCGAGGGCTCGGGAACGAACGCGTTGCCCGCGTACGCTTTCGGAAACAGGCCGCCGCGATAGATGCCCGCGCCGCACGTGGCGGTACAGCTTTTGAGCGTGCCATCTTCGCGCAAGGAGGCAGGCTCATACCCGCGATTCACGCCCGGCGTCGGATGCGACGGCCAGCAGGTTTGCAGCTTCTGGATCTGCACGTTCCCGCCGGCCGCGCACGGGAAGTTCGGGTTGCGCAGGTACATGAAATCCGGCACGAAACTCGCCCGCAGGAAATCGGAATTGTAGTTGTAGAAGAGGTGGCCGTAGTCGTCCTGCGACAGCCCCCACTGGCCGCGCACCTGCACCGCCTCGCTCCACCATTTGCCGTCTTTGAAGCGATAGCGGCTGTGGTGGTTGGCAAAGTAAATCCAGTTGTCCTGCGCCACCAGCGGGCTGTTGACCATGTGCTCGGGCTGGCCGCTGCGCGAGCCGAAGTTCTTGTCGACCGGCTCCTTCGTGTCGGCCTTGCCGTCGCCGTCGGTGTCCTTCATGAACCAGAGCATCGGCGGCTCGCCGACGAGCAGCCCGCCGTTCGTGCAGACGATCGCGCGCGGCAGCACGAGCTCATCCGCGAACACCGTGCGCTTGTCCATCTTGCCGTCGCCATCGGTATCCTCGAGCATCACAATGCGGCCCAGCGGCTGGTCCTCGCCGAGCCCCTCGACATCGTGCATATACCCGCGCATTTCGAGCACGAAGAGGCGGCCCTGCTCATCCCAACTGGCCGAGACTGGCGTATCCACCATCGGCTCCGCCGCCACGAGCTCCGCGTGAAACCCCGGCTCGAGCTTGAAGGTCTTCAACTCCTCCTCCGCCGTCAGCGGCTTCGGCGGCGGGAGCTTGAACTTGATCGTGAAATCCGCCGGCCCGGCATTCTGCGGATGAATGGCCGTCGCCACGCCGGCGAGCATGAGTACGACGCCGCAAACGAGGGCGCGAGATTTCCAGGAGGGAAGCAACAAGGGGAAGCGCATGCCTAAAAGCTTCGCGGAATGGCGAACTTTGCAATGCAATTCGTGGTCGTGCGGCCCAGGCCGGCGCCGTTCGACGGGCTTGCTCGCCGTCCCGAGAAAATCCGGCCGTTTCCGCGCACCGCGAATGTTTCCGTCGCCCCGGCGGTTCGCACTTGCGGCTCTTTTTCTCCAGCGGCTACGGTGCGGCGATGCACATCCTGGTCACCGGCGGCGCCGGCTTCATCGGCTCGCACTTTGCGGAGCAGTCTCTCCGCGAGGGGCACCGCGTCGCCGTGCTGGATGAATTCAACGATTTCTACGACCCGGCGATCAAGCGCCGCAACCTGGCCGGGATCGCGGAGCACGCGCCGGTGCATGAGGTCGACATCCGCGACGAAGAGGCGGTGCAACGCGTGGTGCGCGGGGGAAAGTTCGACGCCATCGTGCACCTCGCCGCGCGGGCCGGCGTGCGGCCGTCGATTCAGCAGCCGAAACTCTACATCGACACCAATATCACCGGCACCTTTCATCTCCTGGAAGCGGCGCGCGCGGCGGGGGTGCCGCGGTTTATATCCGCCTCCAGCTCCTCGGTGTACGGCGTGCTGAAGACCGCGCCCTTCCGCGAGGACATGTGCCTGAGCGAGACGATCTCGCCCTACGCCGCGACGAAGCTCGCCGGCGAGCAGCTCTGCTCGAACTACTCGCACCTCTACGGCATGCGCACGGTGAGCCTCCGCTTTTTCACCGTCTACGGACCGCGCCAGCGGCCGGATCTCGCCATCCACTCCTTCACGCGCGCCATCGACGAAGGCCGGCCGATCAAGCGCTTCGGCGACGGCTCCACGCGGCGCGACTACACTTATATCGACGACATCATCCAGGGCGTGAGCGCCTGCCTGACGTACGAAGGGCAGCTCTGCGACGTCTTCAACCTCGGAGAAAGCCAGACGACCACGCTCAGCGAGCTGATTGCGCACATTGAAAAGGCGCTCGGCAAGCAGGCGGTCATCAACGCGCTGCCCGAGCAGCCCGGCGACGTCCCGCTGACTTATGCGGACATCGGCAAGGCGCGCGCGCTCCTCGGGTATGATCCGCACACGCAGATCGCCGAGGGGATTCCGCGCTTCGTGGAGTGGTATCGCTCCGGGGAAGTAATCAGTCATCAGTTGGGCAGTAATCAGTCCGGCCCCGCTTAACCATGAGCGCGCCCACCTCCGTCGTAACAACGCAGTTCGCGCGCCGCGCCGGCGTGGCACAGGCATCCTGCCTGTGGGGCCGGCGGGCGTCTCGCCCGTCGACACGAGATGACCATTCAACGAATGCGAGCAGCAGCAGGCGGGACGCCTGCTTGCCCCACGGGCAGGATGCCCGTGCCACGCCGGCGCGGCGCGCCCAATGAGTAGCTCCGCCTCAGTCGTTGAATTGTTGCAGGCGCTGGTGCGCATCCCAAGCGTGAACCCTTCCGGCACGCCCGGCACGGACGAGGTCGGCGAGCAGCGCTGCGCCGAGTTTCTCCTCGAGCATCTGCGCGGCCTCGGCGCCGAGGCGGAGCTGCGCGAAGTGCTGCCCGGCCGGCCGAATGTGGTCGCGCGTTTCCCAGGCGATCGCCCGGGCAAACCGCGGCTCCTCTTCGCCCCGCACACCGACACCGTGAGCGTCGCCGGCATGACGATCGACCCCTTCGGCGGCGAGCTGCGCGACGGCAAACTCTGGGGCCGCGGGGCGAGCGACACCAAGGGCTCGATGGCCTCCATGCTCTGGGCGCTGCGCGAAAAGCGCGACGTACTCGCGACGCTCAGCCACGAGATCTGGTTCGCGGGGCTGTGCGGCGAAGAGGCCGGGCAGCAGGGCGCGAAGGCGCTAGCGGCGGAGGAGAAATTCGACTTCGTCATCGCCGGCGAGCCGACCGGGCTCGACATCGTCCATTTGCACAAAGGCTGCACGCACCTCCTCCTCCGCGCGCATGGCCGGGCCGTCCACGCCGCGCGGCTCGAGCTCGGCGAAAACGCGATCGAGAAAATGATGAGCGCGCTGGAGTGGGTGCGCGCCGAGTTGCGCCCCGCGCTCGCCGGCTGCACGCATCCGGTCCTCGGCCGGTCCACCGTCAGCATCGGCACGATCGAGGGCGGCTCGAAGATCAACATCGTCCCCGATCTTTGCGAAGCCGCCGTCGACATCCGCACCGTCCCCGGCGTGGAGAGCGCCGGGGTCATCGCCGGCATCGCCGCGCAGTTGCAGCAGCGCGTCCCCGGCCTCGAAGTCACCCTCGTGCAAGCGCCCCCGCTCGACACCCCTCGCGCGCATCCCGTCATCGGCCGGCTGGAATCGTTCGGCGCGCGGTGCGTCGGCGCGCCGTGGTTTTGCGACGCCGCCGTCTTCGCGCGCCACGGCGTTCCCGCCGTCGCCATGGGCCCCGGCTCGATCGACCAGGCGCACACGAAGGACGAGTGGATCGCCGTGGCGGAACTGGAGCGCGGAGCGGAGTTCTTCGGGCGTTTCCTGGACGGGCTGTGAGGCGCCGCTCTGCGCGAAGCGCTCCCAGCATGTGTAGAGCGCGGCTCTCCGTGAGCATAGGCGAACGGGTGCCGCCTCCAATTTCTTGCGCACTGCCCGCGTGGGAAGCGCACGAGAAAAGCGACGTGCCCGCTTTGCTTGGTTCCGCGTGCGCGAGCGACGCTCAAGGAAATTGAGGCGGCACCTGTTCGCCTATGCTCACAGAGAGCCGCGCTCTACACCGCTGAACGAGAACTGGCGTACGTGCCACCGCCCTCTTTGAAGCGGCGCTCCTTGTCTCCTTGTCTCCTTGTCTCCTTGTCTCCTTGTCTGCCGCCCTACCCCGCCGTCAGCGCCGCCCGCTCATCCAGCACCGACCCGCTCTTCTCCATGAAGTAATCATACCCGCCGCTGTACTCCGTCACCTTGCCGGCGTTCACGTGGCAGACGCGGGTGGCGAGTTTGCGGATGAAATGGACATCGTGTGAGATGAACACCAAGGTTCCCTCGTACGCCTCCAGCGCGAGGATGAGCGACTCGACGGCCTGGATGTCGAGGTGCGTCGTCGGCTCGTCCATCAGCAGGAGATTCGGCGGGTCGACCAGGAACTTGATCAGGTTCAGCCGCGTCTTCTCGCCGCCGCTGAGGACCGCCGTCTTCTTGGTGATATCGTCCTTGCGAAAGAGGAACGAGCCGAGCAGCGCGCGCACATCCTCCTCCTTGAATTCGGTCGCCGAGTCCATCACCTCCTGCAGCACGGTGTTCTCGAGATTCAGCGTCGCGGAGCGATGCTGGCTGAAATACGCGATCTTGGCGTTCAGCCCCTCCTTGCGCTCGCCTTTTTGAATGTCGACCACGCCGGCGAGAATCTTGAGCAGCGTCGATTTGCCCGCGCCGTTCGGCCCGATCAGCACCACGCGCTCGCCGCGTTCGACGGCAAAATCGAGCCCCTGGTAGACCTTGGTTGACCCGTAGGCCTGATGCACGCCGGATAGACTCATCACTCGCTGGCCGCTGCGCGGCGGCGTGGGAATTTGGATGCGGAACGGCTTCTTCGGCGGGAGCGGTTTTTCGATCAGCTCCATGCGCTCGATCTGCTTCAGCTTGCTCATTGCCTGCGAGGCCTTGGAGGCGACCTGCCGGAAGCGGTCGTAGAATTCCCGCAACGCCGCGATCTCCTTTTGCTGGTTCTTGTACGCGGCGTTCTGCTGCTCGTACTTCTCCTCGCGCTGCCGCAGGAAGTCGGTGTAGTTGCCGGTGTAATGAACGAGCTTTTGCTCGGAGATGTCGTACACCGTCTCGGCCAGCTCATCCATGAACCGGCGATCGTGCGAGATCATCAGCACCGCGCCGGAGTAGGTCTTCAGATAGTTTTGCAGCCAGAGGAGCGAGAGCAGATCGAGGTGATTCGTCGGCTCGTCGAGCATCAGCAGATCCGGCTCCATCACGAGCAGCCGCGCGAGGTGCGCGCGCATGATCCAGCCGCCGCTCATCTCCTTCGCCTTGCGCTGGAAATCGCCCTCGCGATAGCCGAGCCCGGCGAGCATCCGCTTCGCCTTCGCGTCGACTTGCGGATTGCTCAGCGCCTCGTGCTTCGCGTGCGTCTCCAGGTACTCGGCGGACTCGACGTCGCCGGCTTTCTCGAGCTCGTGCAGCCGTTTCTCCAGCCGGGGCAATTCCGTCGCGCGGCCCGTCGCCACGTCCATCACCGACTCGTCGCCGAGCGCTTCGCTTTCCTGCGGCAGGTAGCCGACCATCGTCCACTCGTCGCGCTGCACCGTGCCGGCGTCGGGTTGGTTCACCCCGAGGATGACCGAGAAGAGCGTCGACTTGCCCGCGCCATTCGGCCCGACCAGCACGACCCGCTCGCCGTAATTCACCGTCATCGCGGCGTTTTCGAAAAGAGTACGGCCGCCGGCGCTTATTCTGAGATCGCGAATGGTGAGCATGAGGAGTGGTGCGTGCCGCGGTGGGCGGCATGAGACAAGCCGCCTACGATGCTCGAAGGCGGCGCGCGCTTCAAGTGCATACCTCGGAATGACGAATGACGAATGACGAATGACGAATTCGGCCGACACTTCGTCATTCGTCATTCGTCATTCGTCATTCGTCATTCGTCATTTCCCTGATGACACGCCCCACCACCCAGTCGCTTGCCATTTCCCCATCCGCCCGCCAGCCTGCTTGCGAATCAAGAAACACACGGGCTCGCCGCCGATTGGCGGCGCCCAATTCCCACACACACGTCCTATGGCTCAAGTACTCCCACCGCTCCCCTACCCCAACAACGCTCTCGTCCCGAACATCGATGAGAAGACGATGGAGATCCATCACGACAAACACCACGGGACCTACGTCACCAACCTGAACAAGGCCCTTGAATCCGCGCCCGAACTCGCCGACAAGAGCGCCGAGGAGATCGTCGCGAATCTTTCCGCGGTGCCGGAAGCTGTCCGCACGATGGTGCGCAACAACGGCGGCGGGCACGTGAATCACTCCTTCTTCTGGATCCTCCTGACCCCCGGCGGCTCGAACAAGCCGGTCGGCAAGCTGGCCGAGGCGATCAACGCGGCCTTCGGCTCGTTCGACGAGTTCAAAGAGAAGTTCGCCGCCGCCGCCGCCGGCCGGTTCGGCAGCGGATGGGCCTGGCTCGTCTCCAATGGCGGCAAGCTGGAGATCGGCTCCACGCCGAACCAGGACACGCCGCTCATGGGCAAGGCCGTCGCCGGGATCGAAGGCAAACCCGTCATCGCGCTCGATGTCTGGGAGCACGCCTACTACCTCAACTACCAGAACCGCCGGCCGGATTACGTGAAGGCGTTTTGGAATGTGGTGAACTGGGACGTGGCGGAGAAGAACTTCGGCGCGTAGTGGGGGAAGTGTGCGGCGCGAAGCGCCTCCGGGGCCTCGGGTAGGGCGGGCGTCCCGCCCGCCCCGGCGGGCATCTTGCCCGCCTCGATTATTC
>DASYIS010000186.1:0-17542 GCA_035997375.1 Chthoniobacteraceae bacterium | reverse complement strand
TTCGGTGAGGTATTTCAGCCAACGAGTATCTATTGGTTCTACGTTGCGCTCACGCCGATTGTATTCGCACTTACCTACCTTGGCACGTTACGAGCATCCAAATCCCCGTTCCCTCAGTCCGTTATGGCGTGGCCGTGGTGGCGAACGATCGCCTCTACAATCGCTTTTGGGGTCTGGGCTTTAGCTGTGCCTGAGAACCCGTATCTTGCAATGAAGCCTGCCGCTGCGCCGCTTTTTGCGCTCGGAGCATTAGTCGTCTCTTCACTTCTCTCGATGCTTGAACCGATAGTTTCTCCCCAATAAACCCAACGTCGCCTAACAGATCAGGCTTGGCATCGACCTAGTCCGGTCGAATCAGGGCGGCGCTTTCCTGCCTCTTGTTCCCTAAGCCAACTTTGGGACCGAGCGGTAGCGAGGTCATCGCAATGGCCCAACGCCGCGGGCGGGTGCAGCCTTCGCCACCCCGCATAGAAAGCTGCCATGGCCGACAAGTTCGCGGTCTCCTCCTCTCCAAGTCTTCTCTCCCCATGCCTTTCGATCCCGTCATCCCGCCCAACGGCGCGCCGACTTCCTCCGCCGTGATGCGCAGCCAGCTCACCGGCCTCCTCGATCTCATCCAAACCATCCCCGTCGGGCCGGCCGGACCTCCGGGGCCGCCGGGGATTTCGGTGAGCGGGGCGGTGGTCGATGGGGTGACGACGGTGCCGGCGGGCGGGGCGGCGACGGCGGGGACTTCGTTCGATGGCGCGAATGTGCGGTTCACCTTTGGCCTCCCGCGGGGCGAGGTGGGGGAGACGGGCGCGCCGGGCGGGCCGGGGCCGCAAGGGATCCAGGGCGAGGTGGGGCCGCCGGGGCCGCCGTTCACGAGCTTCAATGTGGCGAGCACGACGACGCTCGATCCGGCGCCCTTCGACAAGCTCAGGGTCTTAGACAACCTCTTCGATGGCCGGAGGTCCTGAGCCTGTCGAAGGGCGCCTCGGTGCGGTTCAATTTCGGCCTCCCGCGCGGGGTCGACGGACTGCCGGGGCCCGCCGGCCCGACGGGGGCGACCGGCCCGGCGTTCACCAGCTTCACGGTCGACTCGGTGACGACGCTCGGACCCGGACAGCCCGCCACGGTGACGGCGAGCTTCGACGGGACCTTCGTCCGCTTCGCCTTCGGCATCCCGCAAGGGCAGCAGGGAAATCAGGGCAACAACGGCTTCGACGGCTCGCCCGGCATGCAGGGACCGCCAGGCCCGCCCGGCGAAGTCACCGCGAGCCAACTCGCCGCCGCCCTCGCCGGCACGGCGAACAATCCGGGCGTGACGAATCTCGCCCTGACGGCGAGCGATCCGCCGACGCAGAGCGAGCGGCAGCAGGTGATCGATAAGGTGAACGAGCTGATGAACGCGCTGCGGCGGCCGGTGGCTTGAATGCGGATGGCGAAATGAGCAGTCAAGGCTTGCAAGGTGGGTGTTTGCAACCTACGTGACAGGAGCAAGTCGTTCGATCACTGCGTCGACTGGCATTAGCCTGAGCGCCACCTCCAACCCCTTCCACTTTATGCTCGTCCTGATCGGATTCATCGCGGTCATCATGATCCTGTTCGCTTTCCGAGATTTTGTTGGCGAAAAGGGGACGGAAGTTACTTTGAAGGACGCGAGACGGTGGCGCGCGGCTCGGAACTTCGTGTTACTAGGCGTCTTCGCCGTAGTGGCGTTGCTTGCATTCGCTTTCAAAGGGCGGCATGCGGCTGAACCTTCGGATCCATACAAGGGTTTGGGATCTTCGGAAGGTGAAGCAAACCCCGCGGTCACAGCGAGACCGGCCGAAACCCTTACCCCTGAAGAAGAGGAAAAGCTGTTGGCGGAGGTGCCGGGTGAAAGCCCGGAATTGGCGAAACTACGGAAAGAGGGACGGGAATTGCTGCAAAAAGCGAACGACGACTTCTTCCGACACAGGGATTCAAAGGAGAAAGAGAGTACTCGCGCGGAAATGGACCAGGCTGACGAGCGGTATAAGCAAACGCTAAAAAAGATTCAGAGGATGATTCTCCTAGAGGAGTTGCAGAAGTAGCCGAGCGCTTCATCGGGATGCGAGACGTTGGCGTCTGCGCAAGCGTTCAGAAAAGACGACCATGACGATCACGGCCACGATGAACAGCGCCGAGATGGCATTGAGCGAAGGGTCGAGGCCCTTCTTGACGCGGCCGAAGATGCGGAGGGGCAGCGTCACCGAATCCGGCCCCGAGGTGAAGTAGGTCACGACGAACTCATCCATCGAGAGGGTGAAGGCCATCAGGCCGCCGGAGACGATCGCGGGCATCATGTACGGCACCATCACGTGCCAGAAGGCCTGGCGCGGGGTCGCCCCGAGATCGAGCGCCGCCTCCTCCAGTGCGGGATCGAGGCCGGCCAGCCGCGCCTGCACCGCCACCAGCACGAAGGGGAAACAGAACGTGATGTGCGCGATGATGACCGTGACGAACCCCAGCCCGAACTCGAGATCGGCAAACCACGCCGGCGCCCCCGCGAGCGCCTGCAAGTGCTCCAGCCGCGCCTGCCCCGCCGTGAATAGAATGAGCAGGCTGATCCCCATGATGATCTCGGGGATGACCATCGGAATGAAAATCACCGCGCTCAGCAGCCGCTGCAGCGGGTAGCGGTAACGATGCAACAGCCAGGCCGCCGTCGTCCCGAGCAGCACCGAAGCCACCGTCGTCGCGCTGGCGACGAGGAGGCTGTTCTTCAGCGCCGTCACCAGCACCGAGTCATCCCAGAGCGCCCGGTACCAGTCGAACGTAAACCCCTCCCACCGGATATTCAGCCGCGACGTGTTGAACGAGTACGCGATAAGCAAGACCACCGGGGCATACAGAAAGACGAAAACCAGCGCCGTCCACGACCCGCAAAGCCACTGCACCAGGGCCATCCCGGCCGGGAGGCGGAAGCGAGGGCGAGGAGCGGAGGTGGCCATGCGCGGAGGTGCCGGGATGGTATATGGGATGGACGACTGACGGGGAAGTAATCAGTAATCAGTCCCGAGCCAGTAATCAGTGGGGAACCCGCGCGTGGCCCACTGATTACTAGCTCCGAACTGATAACTGATTACTTCACTGCGCAGCATCGGCTGGATTTTGTGCTGCGCATGGGCATGATCGGCGCATGCGATCCCCCCGCCTCCTCCTCGCGCTCTGCCTGATTTTTTGCTGTCTTCTGCCGCGTCTGCACGCCGCGGAGGCCGCCGGGCCGCGCATCGACGTGCTCCTCTGGTTCGACACCGAGGACTACTTGCTGCCGGCGGATGACGACGCCTGCCTCCGGCTCGCGGGCATGCTGCAAAAGCGCGGGATCCGCGCGACGTTCAAAGTCGTGGGTGAAAAGGCGCGCGTGCTCGAGGCGCGCGGCCGGAAGGACGTGATCGCGGCGCTGCAGCAACACGACATCGGCTTCCACGCGAATTTCCATTCGGTCCATCCCACGCCCACCGAGTATCTCGCCGACTGCGGCTTGCTCGACGGCATGGCGGAGTTCGTGCGGCGCGAAGGCGGCGGCGCCGCGGACGTGCGGCGCATCTTCGGCGTGAAGACGCTCGCGTGCTATGGCCAGCCCGGCTCCTCGTGGGGTCCGCAGACGCACCCGGCGCTGCCAGAGATTGGCGTCGCGCCGTGTTACGTCGACGAAGGTTCGCAGGTCGGGCTGAACCACAAACCGTTCTGGTATGGCAACGCGCTCAACGTCTTCAACATGGGCAACGGCCGCGGCTACACGCGTATGGAGTTGCATCAGCCAGACGCTGTGGAGCCGGCAAAGAAGACGGTCTCCGAGATGGCCGCGCGGCTCGCCAAGGAGGATGGCGGCGGGCTCATCAGCATCTTCTATCACCCGTGCGAGTGGGTGCATTTGAAGTTTTGGGACGGCGTGAACTTTGCCCGCGGCGCGAACCCACCGCGCGAGGAATGGAAAGCGCCCCCGCAACGCACCGCCGAGGAAACCGAAGCCGCCTTCGCACGATTCGGCGCGTATCTCGATCACATCCGGACGATTCCCGGCGTGCGCTTCATCACCGCCGGCGAGTTGCCATCGATCTATCCGGACGCCGTGCGCCGCGAAGGCGCGACCGGGGCGGAGCTTGCCGAGCTCGCCCGGCGCATTTTGCACCGCTCCGAGGCCGCCGTGGATCTGCAGGTGATCGGCAAGAAGGCGTTCTCCCTTGCCGACCAGTTCGAGTTGCTGACGGTCGCCGTGGGCGAGGTTCTGGCCGATCAAAAGCCGACGGTTCCGCTCGTCGCCCACGGACTCCTGGGCCCGGACAGCGCCCCGCCCACCGGCCCGCATGAACCACGCCTCGCCGGGCCGGCCTTTCGCGCCGCGGCGCTGGACGTGCGCGACTTCGTCCAAACGCAACAGCGCGTCCCCGCCCGCGTCTTCATCGGCCCCGACCCGATCGCGCCCGCGGATTTTCTGGTGGCGCTGGCCGCGGCCTACGACTCGTGCAGAAACGGCGGCGCCCTGCCCGCTGAGATTCCCCTCGGCGTCAACCTCGAAGTCGCCCCCGCGCGCCAGATCGCCAAAGACACCCCGGGCCTCTTTGGAGGCTGGGTGATTCACCGGGAGGGCTTCCAGGCGCCCAAGCTCGTGGAGCTGGCGCGCCTGCAGGCGTGGACGCTGAAGCCGGCGATCCGGAAGGAATGAACGGCCCTCGCCCGGGCACGAGGATCGCGGCCTGAATGCGCCTCGCAGGTGTCCGCTCCGGCTCTTGCGGGAGGATTACATAAATTTCATAATCGTCTTTGACAAGGGGGGATTCTGAACGATTGCTGGCGATGCTTTCTCGCGGGAAAAAAAGGGTCGCCGTCGCAGGCATCCTCACCACTTCAATTGCCGCCGTTTTCGGACTCTCGGCGGCGGAATATCTTTGGGTCGGACCGACCTCGGGGAACTGGAGTGACGCCTCGAAGTGGTCTGGCAACAACGCCCCGCCGGCCGGCGGCGGTCTTTTGGCGGAGTTGCGGTTTGCCGGGGCGAGCGGGGATGTCTCGGCGTACGACGATCTGAGCCCTGCCTTCACGCTCAATCGCCTCTCCTTCGACTACTACGGGAGCGGGACTTTCGCGGTCAACGCGTTCAGCGCCCCCCTGGCGTTCGCGGGGACGGCGCCGGTGCTGGCCCAGAATGGCAACGGGCGGGTGAGCGCCGGCGCCCTCACGCTGCCGAGCACCGGGTCGCTGACGGTCTCGGGCGCGGGTTCGGGCGACCTGGTCTTGAGCGGGGTGTTGAGCGCGACCGGCGGCACCGGGTCGTTGGTCATCGCGGGCGCGGTCGCTTCGCCGCGGGCGCAGCAGATCATTTCCGACGGCCAGCTCAACGTGAAGGGCGGCGTGCGGCTCGCTTCCGGCAACTGGCGCGTCGGAGCGTCCGGGCAACTGGGGACCGACCCATTGACCGTCGCCGGCGGCACCCTGGGCGCGGTGGGAAACGGAGTCTTCACCATCGCCAACTCCATCGCGCTCGAGAGCGGGCTCGACTTCATTGGCATCCGGAGCGGCTCGCTCACCGGTTCCATCAGCAGCTCCACCGCGGGGACCGGCGCCACCTTCCGCCTCCTGCCGTTCAAGACCGTGACCTTGACGGCCGCCTCGACCTACTCAGGGCCGACCGTGATCGACTTTGCGCCCGTCGCGGATAGCGGCATCTTGCCGTACAGCGGCGCCGGCACGCTGGTCCTCGACCAAAACGCCTCGCTCCTGGGCAGCTCCCAGTACGAAGTACGCGCGGGCGCCAACCTTTCCGTGAACGCCTTGAACGCGACGAGCGACCGCCTCGCGAATGCGGCGCCCGTGCTCCTGCGCGGAGGCCAGCTCACCTTCGTCAATGGCATTGATCGCTTTGGATCCACGGAGACGGTCGGCCCATTGAAGATCGGCGGCCAGTCGACCGTGGCCATCACCTCCTCGGGGCTCTCGAACCCGACGACTTTGCAGATCGCGAGCCTGCAGCGCCTCGGGCACGGGACCGTCCTCTTTCGCGGCGGCTCGCTCGGCTCCAACGTGGGGGCCAGTGGCTCGTCCGCCATTTTCTTTACGCAGGCGCCCGCGGGGCTGGTGGGCGGTGGCGGCACGGGGCCGAATACCAGTATTCTGCCGTATGCCGTGGGTGAAAGCTCGACGGTGGGCACCGGCACGAGCTTCGTGACCTACGATCCCGTGGTCGGCATCCGTCCGCTGAAACTGGACCTCGAGTACGCCGCCAGCATCGCCGCGGCGGCGCCCACGAACAACGTGCGGCTCGGGGCAAACGAAACCCTCTCCACGCCGGCCACCGTCAACGCGCTCAATCTCGGAAGCGGCGGGCTCACGCTGAGCGGGCCGGGCCGGCTCACGGTGACGAGCGGCGCGATTCTGAGCAGCTATGGCGGGTTGATCCAAACACCCATCGCCTTTGGCGCGGCCGAAGCGGTGCTCCTGACGCCCGGTCCGCTGACCATAACCGGCAATCTGACCGGGACCGGCGGCCTGACGAAGTCGGGCGCCGGCCTCCTCGACTTGCAGGGGCAAAACTCCGGGCTGACCGGACCGCTTTCCATCAACGGTGGCACCCTTTTGTTTCGCGATGTGGCCGCCCTTCCCGGCACCGGCGCCATCGCCTTCGAAGGGGTGCAGGCAGGTCTCGCTTGGTACGGCGCGGGAACGGCCACCGTCGCCCGAAGTATCGACGTGCCCAGCGGCTTCGTCTCGCTCGGCAGCGATACGGCCGGGACGCTCGTCGTCCAGGGGGTGATCGGCGGAGCGGGTGGGTTGCGAGCCGGCAATCCGCAGGTGAGCAACCAGCTCAACAACGCAGGCACCCTCCGGCTCAGCTCGGGCAACACCTTCACGGGGCCGGTTTACCTCAGCAATGGGCGGCTCGAGATTCCCGACGATACCGCCCTGGGCGGCGGCGATGTTCTGGCCTTCGATGGCGTGGGCACCCTCGGCCTGCTCGGCGCTTGGAATACCGGCCGCGAGATCTATGTTCCCGGCAACGGAGCGATCGATACGAACGGATTTTCCGCCAACGTCAGCGGTCTCGTGACCGGCACCGGCGCCTTGGTGAAGACCGGTGCCGGCTCGTTGACCCTTAGCGCCTCGTCGCCCTGGACCGGCACGTTGGCCGTGAATGCCGGCACGCTGCGCCTCGCGGGCCAGGGCCAGCTTCGCTCGACCAGTTACACGGTCAGCGCCGCGGAGTTGCAACTCGACAACACGGCGGCGGCGCTCTCGCGGCTGACCGGCAACGCCACCGTGACGCTGAAGGACGGCACGCTTTCGCTGCTCGGCAACGCCGGCGCGCCCGTCCGCGAGAAGATCGCCACCCTCGCCGTCTCCGGCGGTCTCAGCGTCATCGCGCTCACGCCGAACGGCTCGCCGGGCACGATCCTGGCGATGGACAATCTCACGCTGACGACCGGCGACCTCGTCGTGCGCGCCCCCGGCCTCGGCGGCAACGCGCGGATCACTTCGACCGTGCTTCCGGCCGTGCAGGACGGCTTCCTCAGCCGCGTTTACGCCTCCGGCAGCGCGACGGGCGGAGAGTCCTGGGCGGTGTACGATGCGACCGTCGACGCCGCCGGTGCGGTCGGGATCAAGCCCTTCACCGGCTACGCGACGCCTGCGGTCCTGCCGGCTTCGCTCACGTCCGAAGTCCTGCTCACCGGCAACGTTACCGCCACGGGCACGCCGGCGACGGTCAAGTCGCTCACGCTGGAGGCGGGGTCGCAGCTGGCTCTGACTTCCGGGCAGACGGTAGTCGCCACCGCGGGCCGCGTCCTCACCCGCTCCGGTACCAGCGCGACGATCGCCGGCGGCACCCTGGATTTTGGCAGCGCGGCCACCCCGTTCATCCAAAACTTCGGCGACCTCACGCTCGACGCGAAGATCACTGGCGCCAACCCTTGGGCCAAGCGCGGCAACGGCACCCTCACGCTCGGGACGCAAGGCGCCGGGTCCGCCGGGATCGCCGTGGAAACCGGCACGCTGCGGGCGCTCAACAGCGCGGCCCTCGCCGGGAAGATCGTCAGCCTCGGAGCCGGTGGCACGTACGCCACGGGAGCCGGTGCCGAGCAACTCGGCGGAGTCTCCGGCGCGGGTCGTCTCGCGCTCGGCGGCGGCACGCTCGACCTCGGCACCGCGCCGCAGGATTTCACCTTCACCGGCAGCCTCGCCGGCAGCGGCACCCTCAAGGTCGTGAGCGGCGGCGACCCGATGGCGCTTCGCACGTTCAGCAACACCGCGAGCGGTTTCACCGGACAGGCGGTCCTGGCGTCCGGCATCGTCTCTTTCACGAGCTCAGCCGCCTTTGGCTCCGGCGCGATTACGCTCGCCGGCGCGAGCATCAAGCCCTCCTCGAACGGCAGCACGATCAATCAGCCGATCGTGTTGCAGAGCGATCTTCGGGTGGTGACCGGCGGGATCCTGACGCTGGCGGTGGGTTCGTCGGCAACCGGCCCGGGCGGCTTGCGCATCCTCGCCGGCGGCGTCACGGTCGCGGTGCCGACCGCCTTCACGGGCGACTCCTTCGTCAGCGGCAACCTGACGGTCCAGGCCGAGGGAACACTGTCGGGCACGCCAACGATCCATGTCCCGGGCGGGACGTTGGTTTTCAATGAAAGCTCAACCGACAGCGCGCGCGGCGCCCGCCTCGCGGCCACCGCCACCGTCTCCCTCGAAGGCGGCTCGTTGCAAATCCTCGGCACCAATCTCACCTCGCTCACGGAAAATATCGGCGCCCTGCAAGTCTCCGGCGGCGCGTCCATGCTGCTCGCCAATTCCACCTATGGCGCGACGAGCTCGCTCGGCCTGCGGGCCGGTTCGATCTCCCGCGCGCCCGGCGGGACGCTCGGCGTGGTCGGGCTGAACTTCGGCGATGCGCAGGCGGCGAAATCCACGCAACTCCTCTTCGACACCGCGCCGGCTCTCGTCGGGGGCGGCGGGACCGGCGCGAACACGAGCATCATCCCCTGGATGATCGGCGGCGAAAGCAGCTCGAGCTCGCCGGACCGGCTCGTCACCTACGTTCCCGGCAACGGTATCCGGTTGGTCCCCGACAGCGATCTGGTCGCCTCGCCAGGCGCGGTCACGGCGCCGACCAACAACCTGCGCCTCAACCAGTCCTACCAGCTCGACACGCCGCTCGCCGTCAATGCGCTCGTCATCGAGAACCTGCAGAGTTTCGGCAACATCAACCTCTCCGGCGCGGGAAAAATCACGCTCGGGAGCGGCGTCCTGGTCCATCGCAACTTCGGGGCCGACCAGATCTCCAACCCGATCGACCTGGGCAATGCGGAAGGTCTCTTCTACCTGACCGGAGGGGACTTGAAACTCACCGGCGAGATCAGCGGCGCCGCGGGCCTGACCAAGGCCGGGTCGAGGATCCTCACGCTTGGCGGAGCGAACACCTTCAACGGGCCGATTTCGATCAACGAAGGCAACCTCAGTTTCAGCGCCCTCGGCAACCTCGGGGTCGGTACCGCCCCCATTCAGATCTCGAGCAAGATCAATAGCGGAAGCAGCCTCGCCTACACGGGGGTAGGCAACGCCACCTTGAGCCGCGACATCCTCATCAGCGGCCCGACCAATTCCCTGAGCGTCACCACGTTGGGAGCCACTCTCTCAGTTCCCGGGACGATCAGCGGGAGTGGCTCGATGTCCTATAGCGGCCAGGGGCAGGTTGCTGTCCTGGGAACGAACACTTACACGGGCGACACGAGGATCTCTGCCAACGTGATGATCGGCGGCGACTCCTCGCTCGGCGCGCCCGGTGGCACCCTCTTTGCCGACTTTGGCACCATCAAACTGGCCGGCCCGTGGACGAGCCAGCGTACGATGTTTCTGAGCAATGGCGTCGCGGTCGACACGAACGGCTTTGACGCGACGTGGAGCGGCCGGCTGCAAGCGAGCACCTTTTACAAGTCCGGCGCCGGTACGCTTTCCATCACCGGCCCGAGCAGCGCCAACTCCGTCCTCTATGTGAATGGGGGCACCCTGCGCCTCGCCGGGCAGGCCGAAATCACCCCCTTCTACCTCTCATCGTTGGGCCGGATCTTGCTCGACGAGAGCGGCGCCGTCTCGGGCCGGCGGCTCTCCTCCACCGGCACCATCCAACTCGGGATCTCCGCCGAGCTCATGCTGCAGGGCAACGCGGCGACCCCGGTCGTGGAAATGGTCGGGACGCTGCAACCGAATCAATCGACGATCACCATTCGGAGCAGCGGCGCCTCGACGGTGCTGAGCGCGGCCGGATGGACGACGGCCAACCAGGACCCCGGCCTCGGCAAGTTTTCGCTGATCCAGGGCGATGCGCTCGGCGGCGTGACGCGGCTCGTCTTTCGCACGACTCCGACCCTTCGCGGCGGATTGCTGCCCGGCGTCTTCGTCGTCGACTCCGCCCATCCCAACGCGCTGAATTTCGCCGTTTACGACACCACCGTCGACGCGCTCGGGACGATCGGCGTGCGCGCGCTCGACCTCGCCCCCGCTGTCCCCGTCCTGCGCGACCAGAACCACGGCGGCGCCACTCCGAACCTCGCCAACGTCCTCCTCTCCGGCACGGAGACGGTGCAGGGAAAGTCGCTCGTGCTCAACAGCGTCACGGTCGCGGGACAGGCGACGCTGCAGGTTGCTGCGCGGCAGCTTGTGAAGATCGACACCGGCTGGATCGCGACGCCGGCGGGCAGCTCGCTGAGCATCGAGGGCGGCTGGCTACAGATCCCTGGGGGTGAATCAGCGCCGCTCTTCGGCACCGGCGACGTCGCCTTCCGCTCCGAGGCCGTGTTTGGCTCGCTCAAGCACAGCGAGAACAGCACCTTCACCGTCGGAGCGCGCAGCTTTGGCGGCTTTAACCAGTATGCCGGGCAGGCGCAGCTCGGCGAAGGCGGCCCGCTTTCCATCGGGACGGTCACCAACAGCGGCGGCACGCTCGCGGTCAATTCCAGTCGCGGCCAGATCGATTACCTCGATCCCTCCGTCCCTCCGATCAGCGTGACGGGGTCGCTCGCCATCGGCAACCTCGCCTCGACCTATGGTTCCGCGGTTTTCGATCTGCACAACGCTTCGCTGACGCTCAACACCGTCAGTGGCACTCCGGAAATCCGCGGCTCCGGCGTGGTCAAAAGCACCTTCGCGGGCTCGACCTACTATGGCGTGCAGGTGACGGGCAACTTCTCCGGGCCGCTCATCGGCGACGGTGGGAACTTCAGCTTTTCGTCCGGGACCACCCTGCCGAACGTCACGCGAGTGGACATGCGGGGCGGCCTCCTCCAGTTCAGTTCCTTTGCCGGCCTCCCCCAGCAACTCCCGCTCACGGCCCTCGGCAGCCGCATCGAAGCCGCGGCGCCGACGAGCACCGCCGGTCCGCTCGCGGTGGCGGGCAGCACGCAGTTCGCGGTGACAAGTGCGGTCGACGTCACCTTCGCCTCGCTCACGCGCTCGAGCCCCGGAAGCACCGTCCTCTTCGAGAGTGACTACGCGCTCGGCAACGCCCCGGGTGCCGGCGTGGCGAACCTCCACTTCACCACCTCTCTCGCGCCGGACCTGCTGACGGCGGGCGCGGCGGTTCCGATCCTGCCCTACGCCGTGGTGCAGACGGCCGGTGGCGTCGTGCCCGTCTTCCGCCTCGCCACGTACGACGCGAACACGGGGGTACGCCCGTTGCAACTCGCGGAGTACAGCTCTACGCTGCAACCTGGCGCGAACGTCCGGCTCGCCGCCGGCACCGCGATGACCGCGCCGGTTTCCCTGAACGCGCTCCAACTCGCCGGCGTCACGCTTTCCGGCAGCTTCACGGCCGGCCTCTCCAGTGGCGTGCTCGTCGCGGAGAACGGCGGCACCGTGGCGGCCGGCAGCACCGTCGATTTCGGCGCGCGCATGGGGTATCTGTACTCGACGGGCTCGACCTCCGCGATCCTGCGCCTCCAGGGCACGCTGACAGGCAGCGGCGGGCTTTCCTTCAACGGCGCCATGCGGACCGAATTGCAAGGCGTCAACCAGGTCACCGGGCCCGTCGTGCTCAACTCCGGCACGGTCGCGCTTTCCAATTCCGCCGCGCTCGGAGGCACCGGCGCGGTGTCGCTCTACGACGCCACGCTGGAAATCGGCGGCGCCTCCTTTTCCCGCGACATTTCTCTGCAAGGCCAGCGCGGGACGCTCAAGGGAACCGCGCCGGGCGCGACGTTCTCCGGCGTCATCTCGGGCCCCGGCAGCGTCGTCTTCCAGGACGCTGCGATCACCCGCGCCAATACCTACACCGGCGCGACGACGCTCCAGGGGGCGGTCGCGCTGAACGGCGCGGTCTCGCTGGGGGCGACCTCGGCGATCACGCTCGGCGCCACGCAAATCAAGCTGCTCGCCCCGCTGACGGTTGCGCAACCTGTCTCGTTGACCAACGGCGCGGTCACGATCGATACGAACGGGTGGGCGGCGAGCTTCACCGGGCCGGTCGCCGGCTATACGTCCCTCCTGAACAAGACGGGAGCCGGCACGCTCACGCTCGCGCAAACCGAGCGTTTGAGCGGCATTGTGCAGGTGAATGGCGGCACCCTCGCGTTGGAGGGCGTCGCGAGCCTCTCGAGCGACCTCACCGTCGGACTCCAAGGCACGCTCGCCGGCGGCGGGCATCTGCTGAGCGGGGTGGTGGTCAACGGCACGCTCGATCCCGGCACCGACGTCGGCGCCTTCGGCGTCCAGAACGCGACCTTCAACAACGGTTCGACCTTCCACCTGAAGCTCGCCTCGGCCACCTCGTACGACGCCCTCGAGGCCAACGGCACGGTGACGCTCAACGGCGCCGTCAATCTCCAGCTCGAACTGCCGTTCGACCCCGCGGACAACGTCGATCGCTTTACCGTGCTCCTCAACGACGGCACCGACGCGGTTGGCGGCAAGTTCACCTACGGCGGCCAACTCTTGTCCGAGGGGAGCCAGTTCGTCGCGGGCGGGCAACTCTTCGCGATCAGCTACGCGGGCGGCGACGGGAACGACGTGGTCATCGTCGCTGTGCCCGAACCGGCAAGCGCGCTCCTGGCCCTGTTTGCGGGCTCGCTGGCCTGCCTGCGTCGCCCGCGCCGACAGGCGTAACGCGTCGCAATCGCTCCGCATACTCCCGCCGTCTGGCGGATGCGCGCGGCCGGTTCGGCAATCACGTCAACGTCCCATTCAGATCCAGGTCGCCCGGTTGGCCATTGCTCTTCGTTTCCGCCTCCGTCGCATACCACACCTCCACCCGCTGTCGCGCCCAAGGCGTCTTCCGCAAAAACGTCAGGCTCGATTTCACCGACGGATCGTACTGAAAACATCGCACCGGAATTCGCTCCGCCATCTCCGCCCACCCGTGCCGTTCCACCAGCCGGGTGACGATCGTCTCCAGGGTCACTCCGTGCAGCGGATCGCGTGGATGAGAGGAAGGAGAAGCCATGGGCTCTCCATCGGTAGTCCATGGCTCGCCGAACGACGAGCATTTCCACGCGGGCGCCTCTGTGCCGGTCGAGTTCGGTCACGGGATATCCCTCGGATCCCTATTGTCAAAGAAACCAGCTTGCCAACCCAAGTCGTGCCAGCCAAGAATCCGCCCGCCACGAGCGCGCCGCAATCAACTCCGCAAACCACTCCGCCCCAACGCTCCCAATTCTTGAAATGGCCGACCGGCGAAGCCACGACCCCGAACCCATGACCACCGAAAACAGCGAGGAAAAGAAGGAAGGCAGGACAGTCACCCTGGACGATTATCAGCCGAGCCCTCATAACCTGGCCCGGTGGCTGTGGACGCGCAAGGCGCCCACGGATGCCTTTATTCCCGGTTTGCTCGGCACCTATGGCAGCGATGGATGGTGGTTTGCGATCGCCTTGGTGGCGGAAGGGTGGGGCCTGGCGAACCTCTGGGTGGCCGCGAAGTTCAATCCCGTCTTCATCTTCGTCCTCTTCCTGCTCGATCTCGTCGGCGCAGGGTTGGCGCATTGCTGCACGCGCCGGGAATGCATCCAGCGCAACCTGCGCCAGGTCAGCAATCCCGATCGCGGCACGCCGGCCGACCTCTGGATTCGTTCCTATGTCCCCATCTTGAGCAAAATCTTCCGGCTGTTGGGCTGGACGATGATCCTCGGCGTCATGGCCTTCAAGCTCTGGGGGATCACGCAATTCATCGAGAAATTCCCCGGCCCCGTCTTTCTCAGCCTGATCGCGGCGTATTTTGCCGCGGCGACGATTCACCTGACGGCGTCGGGCTACGTGATTTTCGACTTGTGGCGCCGGTTTACCTGGGTGCTCGAAAAGAAGAGCTTTGCGAAGGCGCTGGCGTTCGGGGAGACGAATGAACCGGGGTGGCCGAGCACGAATACTCACGATTTCGCTTGTGAGATCGCCTTGGAGACCGGGCGTTTCGGGGCGAGCAACAAGCACGAGTTGGTCGCGTTGGGCGAGAACACGTATGAAATCAGGACCTTCGGGACCCTGCTCGACAAGGAAGTGGAGGATCTTTGCAAGATGCAAAAGGTGCGGCAGCAGGGGAAGTCGCAGCAAAACGGCTATGCCAAGGACACGATCAAACGCGAATGCATTGCGATGCAGTTCGATCGGTTCCTGAACATGGTGAATCCGAAGGAGCCGACCAGGTTCGGCAAACAGGACTGACCTCCACGCCGCCCTATGAATCAAGGATCGCGGGTTCCAAAGAGCCCTCACGGGCGCGCGCCAGGCCGGGGAGCGGGGTTTCGCCCGGCCCTCTGGCTCGCGCTGGTGCTGCTGGGGGTGACGCTCACCGGTTGCACGAAGAATGGCGGCGCGGAAAATTTCGAGCTCGAGATCCTGGTGGCGGGCGCTGCGAAAGACGATGCGAGCGGAGCGGCGATGGTGGACCGGGTGGTGCGAGCCCTGGCCTTGGGCACGGGCGACGTGAATGGGTGGGTTCCCAGCAAGGTGGCGCTCGGCGGCGCCCTCTATCCAAACGACCGGCTGGAGGTCGATACCAAGGGAATGATCGGGCTGATGGGTTCGACGGTCGATGCCGAGCATTTTACGCGCAAGTGGGACGAATCACGCCAGAGCAAGACCGGGGCGGCGAGCATCCGCGCCATCGGCGGCCCGGGCCCCGATGGTGAGGACCGGAAGGAGCGGGTCGACGCGGAGGATGCTTTCCTCAAGCGGGTCGCGAACAACGGGGTCCTCATTTACGATGCGTCGCTTTCGCCCGATGCGACGCGGGCCCGGGTGGTGGGGCAGGAACTGCCCGCGTTTTCGGACCTCTCGGCCCTGCGCCAGGAAATCCTGCTGCGCGTCAAAAAGAAGAAGGCGGAAGCCGACACCGCCACGCCGAAAATCGCCGTGATCGTGCGAAGCGCGGGGGGAGATCGGCCCACCGACGCGGCGCTGGAAATCCTGACGCCGCAGATCGGGGAGAGCGCAACTTCGGTGCCGGCCGAGACGCTCGCCAACCTGCAAAAAATCGCGGCGGCGGGCGGGGCCGTGAAGGGGTTGGACGTGGGACTGCGGCGCGACGACGCGCTTGACGAGCGGCTGAGCGTCGGCGGGAAAGGGTTCTGGCAGAGCGAGCGGGTGCGTGGACTGCTCGGGCGCGCGGACCATACGAAGGCGGATCGAGACGGGAGCGTCGAGACGATGATGGGCACGCTGGGCGAAGGCTCCCTGGTCATCGGGTTCACGCTGCCGCCGGTTTCGACCAATCAAACCGAGCAGGGAGCCGAGAAGGTGACGCGCCTTTTCGGCATCCATTCGATCGATTTCTACCGGGACATCGGCGTCGTGGCCGGCGAAGTCGAGAAAGCGCTGAAGGACAAGCGGAAGGTCGGGGTCATCCTTCGCTACCCGCCGAGCCGTGCCTTGGAACGGGTGATCGTGCGCGAGCCGGTGACTTTGCGCGACGCGCCGCGGCTCGATGCCGCACCGGTGCGCGACGCGAGCGGACGCGACGTGACGGCCAAATGGTTCGAAATCCTCTATATCTGGGAGCGAAAACCGGGGTTCGATGGCAAAGGACAGCCGCTGGAGTTCCTGTACGTGGCGGACCAGGAGGCGCCGGCGCGCAGCGGCGAGTTTGGCAGCCGCCGCAAGGGATGGATCCCCTCCACTTCGGCCGCCCCCTGGAAGACACAGCTCGTAATGCGCTTCACTCATCCGGGCGGGCGGAAGCCGTGCGTCTTCTTCTCGGACGCCGCCCGCTTGCGCTCCCTGACGGAGGCGGCGGAGGACGCGCGGCGGCAGCAGGCGGGCGATCTGTTCCGGGCGCTCGGCGGGAGCCCCGTCCGCCTGCCGGACGGCGTGACCGGCGTGGAGCCGGAGTTTGGGGTCGACTGGACGGAAGGGCTTTACGTCCTCCCGATCCTCTCCTTTGAGAAGCAACCGCAGGCCAACGCCCTCGGGTTCCGGCCGACCATTTTCCAGACCGTCTGCCTCACGCGAGGCGGCGCCACGGCGGGCAGCCCGGGTTCGCCGCCGCCCGGGGCGAAGTCCGCGGCGGTGGACCTCGACGTGGTCTTCGTCATGGACTTGACCCGCAGCATGGAGCCCTTCATCAAGCCGACGCGGGACTCCCTGGTTCGCCTCACCAGCGGGCTGCTCGGGAAGGCGGGGGCGGAAGCGCGCCGGCTGCGTTTCGGGCTCTGGGGATACCGCGACGGCTTTTGGGATACGCGCGATCAACAAAGCGGGCAGCCGTTGCGGGAAGCCCGGACCCGGGACATTCCGGGCATCGGCTTCGTCACCAAGAACTTCACCACTTCGCTCCAGGACGGCGCCACCTTCCTGACGACGCTCGCCGGCGTTCATCAGACCGAAGTCGACAGCATCGATTACATGGAGGATGTCCTGGCGGGGGTGGCCGATGCGATCCAGAAGACGCCGTGGCGTCCGAACGCGGGCCGGATCGTCGTGCTGGTGGGCGATGCTCCCGGCCGCGAGATCGGGCAGACCGACACGCTGTTTGTCGACACGCATCCGCACTACCGCGGCAAGGAGGGCACGGAATTGCCGATGGGCACCCGCTCGGGCATGAACATTTCCACCCTGCGGCAGCAGGCCACGGAGAATCACGTCTTCATCGCTTCCATCTATCTCGGCGACCCCAAATACTCGCAGTATCAGAAAATGGGGCAGGATCAATTCCGGGCGCTGGCCGTCAACCCGGGCGGCGGCACCAATTTCTCCGCGGTCGACGCGCGGACCACGGCCGACTACACCACGGTGGTGAACGGCTTCGTGGCGGCGCTGGGCGAGCAACTCTTTCCGCAGGCCCGGACCTCCGTCATTGGCACCGCGGGGCCGTCGGCCGACTCCGCCGGCGTGGGCGGCGACATGGCGCGGGGCCTCTTTGAAGCCGTGGTCCGCGACAGCCGCCGCGCCGGTTGCAACCTGAGCGTGGAAGGCTGGGCGTGGGATCGCGATTTACTCGACTCCGCGCAACGACCCGTCGAGCCGTGCGTGCTCGTCTCGCGGGCGGAGCTCAACAACCTGTACGAGACGCTGAAGGCCCATGTCTTCCACATGAAAAACGGCAAGGTGGGCGCCAACGATTTTCTCC
>DASYIS010000185.1:0-10799 GCA_035997375.1 Chthoniobacteraceae bacterium | reverse complement strand
CGGGATCGAGCACGAGGACGAGAACGAGAACGCGGACGAACCGGAGAGATGCGCTCATAGTTTCAAAGGCTCCAGTTGCCACTTCATGAGGATGTTTGGGGCTTGCGCGGGCTCGATGGCGATGCGGTCGAGCGTGGCTTTGGGGGCGATGAGCGAGGGATCGAGCTGGAGCGTGGTGGCGGCGGCATCGCGCTTGTCGCGGAGGGCCTTGAAACGCGCTTCGTACTCGGGGACGGACTTGGGGCGCGGTTTGCGGATGACTTTCGGCCACGCGTCAGGCCCGAGGGCGAGGCCGGCGCGGGCGGCTTCGTCGAAGCGTTGCCGCCGGCTGCCGCGCAGGTGCGGGACATCCGGCGGGAGGCCGCGCTCGAGGCGCTCGGCGTTGCGGACGAGCTGCTCGTTGTGGAGGACGTGGAAGGCGGGCCGGTCGGCATGCTGCGCCTCGCGATCGCGCCACAGCCAGAGCTCGCGCAGGATGGCGGCGCCGCGGTCGTTCAGGTCGGCGCTGCCGGCGATCCGCCAGAGCGTCTCCGGGTCGCGCTCCTTCGTGGTGGCGGCGGCGGCGATCGCTTTTTCGCACGACTGCGCGAACCATTCCCAACGGCCGAGCTCCTTCAGCTTCGCCTCAAAGAACGCCGCCAGCTCGAGCAGGTAGCGCGTGTCGTTGATCGCGTACTCGACCATCTGCGGTGAGAGCGGACGCAGGCCCCAGTTGGCCTTTTGCGAGGCCTTGGTGAGCTGGAGGTTGAAGTGCTGCGAGATGAGCGCCGCGAGGCTGAACTCCGTCCAGCCGCAGAGGCGCGCCGCGATCATCGTATCGAAGAGCCGCCGGGGACGCAGGAAGCCGATGCGGCGGAGGAGCCGCAGATCGTAGTCCGCGCCGTGGAGCAGCAACTCGCGGTCGGCGAGGAGATCGAGCAGCGGCTGGAGCGAGAAGCCGGCCAGCGGATCGATGAGGTAATTCTCCCCGGGGATGCTGAGCTGGATGAGGCAGAGCTTTTCGAAGTACGAGTGCAGGCTGTCCGCCTCGGTATCGAGCGCGACGCGGTCTTGCGCCGCGACGCCGGGGAGAATGGCGGCGAGCCCTTCGGCGGTATCGATCATCGGGTTCATGCGGGGAGGGGGAAAAGGCGGCGGGTCTTACTCATGCTCATGCTCCTGCTCCTGCTCGTTCCGGAAGATCAGGAGCAGGAGCAAGAGCAGGATTAAGAGACAATCAGTCGCGCAGCCCCGTCAGCAGCAGCTCGGCATTCGAGTTGGTCTGCTTGAGCGCGTGGATGAGGATCTCGGTTGCCTCGAAGGCCGGCAGCGCGGCGAGCTGGCGGCGGAGGACGGAGATTTTCTCGAACTCCTTGGGGTGGTAGAGCAGCTCGTCGCGGCGGGTGCCGGAGGCGAGGAAGTTGATCGCGGGAAAGATGCGTTTGTCGGAGAGGTTGCGATCGAGGCGGACCTCCATGTTGCCGGTGCCCTTGAACTCCTCGAAGATCAGGTCGTCCATCCGGCTCTGCGTCTCGACGAGCGCCGTCGCGAGGATGGTGAGGCTGCCGCCCTCCTCGGTGTTGCGTGCGGCGCCGAAGAACTTCTTCGGCTTGATGAGCGCCTTCGTGTCGACGCCGCCCGACATGATGCGGCCCTTGTTCGGCTGCAGATTGTTGTAGCCGCGCGAGAGGCGGGTGATCGAGTCGAGCAGGATGACGACGTGCCGGCCGAGCTCGACGAGGCGCCGGGCGCGATCGCTAACGAGCTCGGCGACGGCGGTGTGGCGCTGCGGGCTTTCGTCGAAGGTCGAGGAGTAGATCTCCGCGCCGGTGAGGGAGCGGCGGAAGTCGGTGACCTCCTCCGGGCGCTCGTCGACCAGGAGGAGAATGAGTGCGGTGTCGGGCGCGTTGACGCGGATCGCCTGGGCGATCTCCTTGAGCATGACGGTCTTGCCGGTGCGCGGCGGCGCGACGATGAGCCCGCGCTGCCCGCGCCCGAGCGGCGAGATGAGGTCGATGGCGCGCGTGGTGATCGACCGCGAGCGCGGGTTCTCGAGCACGATGCGCGCGTTCGGGTGCATCGCGGTGAGCTTTTCGAACTCGGTCGTCTCCTTCCACTCCTCGACCGGGATGCCCTCGATGTTGAGGATGCGCTCGACCGTCATGAAGCGCTCGCGATCGCGCGGCGGACGGATGCGGGCGGTGAGGCGGTTGCCGTTGCGCAGGAAGAGGCTCCGCTCCATCTGCGTCGGGACGTAGACGTCCTGCGGGAGCGACTTGAAATTGAAGCGCGGCCAGCGGAGGTAGCCGCTCCCTTGCGCGCCGATCTCGATGATGCCGTCGGCGTAGAGCTCCGTCCCGCGCGCGGCGAGGGCGCGGAGGAGATCGAAGACGATGTGATGGCGCGTCTTGTCGGGGTTGATCTTGACGTTGAGCGCCTCGGCGCGGTCGAGCAGCTCGTGAAACGGGGCGGCGTTCAGCTCGTCGATCCAGAGTTCCTTCGGGACGTTGACCTCGGGCGCGGGGGCGGGTTCCACGGTGACGGCCTCGGGCAGGGGATCGGAGAATGATTCAGACATAAAATGTGCGGAGGAGCGCGGCGAGCAGCCGGGCCTGCCGTTCGAGGCAGGCGAGAGTCGAGTCGTTCCAGACCACATGCGTGGCCCGCGCGACTTTCAATTCGAGATCGAACTGTGCGCCAATGATACTCTCAATGAGACCGGAGTCGAGCTTCCGTTGTTCACGCATCCGCGCGCGTTGCACGGCCGGCGAACAGGCGACGACGACGACGCGGTCAAACTCGTGCTGCGCCTCCGTCTCGTACAGTAGGGGAATATCGACAAAAAGCCAGGCCGGATGTGGTCCGCACAGTCCTTGTGCGGTCCCACCTGCGCCGCACAGAGGACTGTGCGGACCACGTTCGCGGTATTCGGCCGCCTGCGCCAGCCAGCGTTCCCGGATGACCGGATGAAGGATGGCCTCCAGGCGCCGGCGCGCGTCCGGTTCGCCAAAGACGACGGACCGGAGCCGGAGCCGGTCCGGGCGACCGGCGGCATCCAGGACGGACGGACCGAACGTCTCGGCGACCGAGCGCCGGACGGCTTCGTCCTCGGCAAGCAAGGCATGCGCCGTGGCGTCGGCATCGAACAACGGACCCGGAAGCTCCGCGCGCAGGGCGCGGACGAAGCTCGACTTCCCGGTGGCAATGCCGCCTGTAATCCCCAGTACCGGCACGGAACACGCGGGAAACCCAAGGGAGAGCGCTACTTGCGCATCAACGGCAGCTCGATGGGCGCTTGCGGCGCCTCGGGCACCGGCAGGGTCTCGACGACCTCCTCGTCCTCTTCGTTCGGGTGAACGGGCTCGCCGGCGGGATTGATGAGGCGGGCGGAGACGAAGATGACCAGGTTGCGCTTGAGGTGCTGCTCGACGCTGGAACGGAAGAGCCGTCCGATGAGCGGGATGTCGCCAAGGAGCGGGATTTTGTCCTCCGTGTGCTGCACGTCCTCGCGGATGAGGCCGCCGAGGACGACGGTGTTGCCGTCGAACACCGTGACGTTGGTCTGCACCTTGCGGGTGGAGAAGATCGGCTGGTTGATGATGTTCGGCGTCAGGATGCTCGTGGTCGAGACACCGGTGAGCGGATTGGTCGAAGTCGTCTGGATCGGGCTGCCGTAGTTGATGAAACCCTCGAACTCGACGACCTGCGGGACGAGCGAGAGTTCGATCGTGTAACCGTCCGGCCCGATCTGCGGCTCGACTTCCAGCGTGACACCGGTGTTACGGGTGTCGAACGCCGTCGGCGTCGTCGGGGTGACCGGGAAGGACTGCTGCTGGACGATCTGGACACCGCCGATGCCGCCGCCGCCGCCCTGACCCTGACCGCCGACCTGCTGCGGGATCTGCGGGGGCTCAAACTCGGTCGGATAACGGAACTCGCGGATGATTTCGATCGTCGCCTTCTGGCCGCTCTTCGCGGTGACGCGCGGGGCGGAGAGGAGATCGATGCCCTTGCGCTGGTTCAAGGCGCGAACGACGAGCTGGAACTGCGGATCGGTGAAGACCCCGGAGAGCGCGCCGATGGCCGGCGAAATGGCCGAGGTGCCGGCCACGCCGAAGAGGAGCGCGTCGATCGCGTTCTGGCTGATCGCCAGGTTGCCGTTGCGCAGGCCGGAGGTGACGGGCTGCGTCCCGACCGGGTTGCCGTTCGGATTGGCGAATGGGAAGTCTCCCGGGAGGAGCGCCGGCGAGGTGCCGCTGGTGCCGCCCGAGGAGAAGACCTTGCTGCTGCCGGGGATGTTGGCCGCGCCGAGGAGCCAGTCGAAGGAGAGTTCCTTCAGGTTGTTCTGGTTGATCTCGACGAACTTGGACTCGATCTCGACCTGCACGGGGCCGGACTCCCGGATGCTGTCGACGATGACGTCGATCGAATCGAGGTTCTCCTGGGTGTTCTTGACAATCAAACGGGAGCTGCTGGGCAGGAAGATCGCCGAGGAGCCGGGGGGGAAGTTGATGCCGGCGGCCGTGAGGTAATCACGCGCCTCGAGCTTCTTGGCAATGCCCGAGCCGCCCCGCGTGGCGTCCGTCGCTGCCGCGCCGCCACCGGCCGCGCCGCCGGGAGGGAGGAGGGCATCGCCCGCGCCGCCCGTGCTGGGCGAGGTGGAAAGGAAGCCCGGGGGAACCTTCCACTCCTTGGTCACGAGGGTGTCGATCGGCGTGGAGAGCGGCACGACCGAAACGGCGTACTGCTCGACCTTGAACTTGAGGCCGGCGAGATTGGTGACGTACCGCAGCGCCTCGCCGAGCGGGACGTTGTTGAGCGCGATCGTGATGCGCGCCTCGTTGGGGTCGACCGCGGGAATGACCGCCGGCGCCGCACCGGCGGGCGCCACGGGATCCACCAAACCGGGGATGACCCCGGCGGCCGGAGCCACGGGGGCCGGAGCCGCGCCGCCACCGCCGCCGTTGCCCTGATCGAGACGGAGCACGATGTTGACGCCCTTCTTGGCGGGATCGGTCTCGGGATCGAGCTGCACGCTCTTCTGCTTGAGGAAATCGATCGCTTCCCGGATCGACGCTTCGCGGAATTCCAGCTTGGGAATGATGATCGTGTTCAGCTTGCGCTGAATGGCCTGCGTCTGGCCGCCGTCCGTCCGGCTGATTTCGGTGTACGTTGGCCCGATCGTGTTGAATTTGCGCACGGGCCGATCCCACGACTTGGTGACCTGCCAGAGGGCGAACGAGCGCGCCTGATTGTAGCCGGCGATGCCGTAGTCCTCTTTCTTCTTGTTGACCTGCTCCTCGAATTTCCGCGCGGCGATGTTGTACGGGTCGAGGTTGAGAATCTGCTCGCAGCGCTTGTAGGCGAGGTCGTACCGGCCGGAATCATAGAAGCCGTGGGCCTCCACGAAGAGCTGCTTCACTTCCTCGACGCGGGCGCGGAACTTCGGCCCAATCGTCTTGTTGTAATAGTCGGGATCCTCCATCCGCTTGAGGATGGTGATGGCGCGGCCGCACTTCGGATCGTAGTCGGCCACGACCTTCCGGAGGATGGCGTCGGCGTCGCCGAAGCGGCCTTCCGCGATGCGCTGCTCGGCGAGCAGGCAGCCCGCCTCGCACACGCCGTGGATGGCGTGATTGTACAGCCGGCTGGTGTTGGGCGCGTTCGGGATGCGGTCGGCGGCATTGCGGTACTGCTCGAAGGCCGCCTGGTAGTCCTTGTTCCGCATCGCCTTGTCCCCGGCCTCGATGGAGGCGGTGCCGGAGCGGATATACTCCTGCCGCCGCGCTTCCTCACGGACCTCGGCGCTGCCGCCGTAATCGGACCGGCTGGACGCCTGGACCCAAGGGGTGACCAGTTGCGAGGCGATCGCGCCGGTGAGGATGAAAGTGGAGGCGGAGGTATGGGCGCGCTTCATCATGGGTGTTTTTCGGGTGCGGAACTGAGGTGAACGGACGTGGAACTTCTGAAATTGGTGCGGCGTAAACTGAAAACGGAACGGGCGAAAGCTACTTCGGAGGATAGCCGGCTGGCACCGGCAAAATCTCCAGTTTTTCCCCGGACGGCAGTTGGATTACTGCCTTTGTGTCATCAATGTCAAGTACCTTATACATGACACCTTTCTCCGGAGGCAGATCGAAGTCCTTCGTCTTGCGGACGGAGATGTCCTTCGGTTTGTACGGGTCCGGCCAGAGGAAATGGAATTGAGCGATGGAGTCCGGCGAATCCGTGGACTTGTTCAAGACAAGGACGATGGAGGCGCCCGTTTCCGTATTGGTCAGGGTCAATTCGGAGACATCGACCTCGGTGCCGCTCGGCGTCGTGATCATCTTGGCTTCGAATTTGTCGAGCTTGAACTTGGTATCGGGAACCATGTCGCCCAGCTTGAGGAACTTGGAGCCTTTGCCCATGGCCGTCGTGTTGATCTGGAATTCCAGCGTCTCCGGCTTCTTTGGGTCTCCATTGATGCTCTTGAAGCTGAAGAGAAAAGCGATCTTGTGATACTTCACGAAGAACAGCTTCGTGATATAGGGTGGGTGCGAATCTTTGTTGTCGGGATCCGTGCCAGCACGCTGCTCGTCCTCGTTCCAGAAACCATCGCCATCCCCATCGAGCTGGCCGACGCCCTTCTTGAAAGGGGAGAGGTTGTGCTCGAAAAACCACTGGTTGGGAATGGGCTTGCCAGTCAGGCTGTCGGTCACGCCGGCGCCCGACTTCGGCTCCACCAGTTTGTCGCCGTCCGGCGTGCGCTCCACCATGTAAGTGATCGAGACGAACAGCGAGTGGTAGACTGCGGGCACGGTCCAAGCCGCCGGCTTCTGGAATTGCGCGGCGGCGTCCTCGAGAGGCTTCGGATCCTGGACCGGAACCTTGGTGCCTTTGGGGCGCGTTATCCGGGCCTCGTCAAATTGATCATGGTCAAAATGCTGGGTGTTGTTCCAGACGAACGCGGAGCCCCCGAGGACGGCAAGGGCGACGAGGATGAGGACAAGCAGGTGGGGGTGAGTCTTGATCCAGGCCATAACGGGTTATTTGCCTGCGCTGCGAGCTTTGGGAGTGGCTTCCGCCTTCGGGGCGGCGATATCGACGATCTCCACCCGGAGCGTCACTTCGACCTTCTCGTTGCCGAGGATGATCGGGTCTTTGGCTGGAGCCTCGGGACCGCCGGGAGTCGGCGCGGGCGCATTGGGATCCGGAGCCGGGGGGGGATTCTCGCCGACCGCAGCCGCCGGCGTCGTTTCGCGTGGCGGAGGTCGATCGTTGGTATTGTGCAACGCCACGTAGCGGGTGATGAAGAACTGCTGCTTGTTCGCGGCCAGCTCGTTGAGGATTTCCGCGGCCGCGCGCTGCTCGGCGGTGAAGACGAGGTCCACGGAGTGCGGCTTGACCAACGGCTCGGCGGGGGCCGCCGCCGGCTTTTGACCCGGCTTCGGGGTCGCCTTCGGCGCCTCCACCGGCTTCTTGTTGCTCTCTTCCGGCAACGGCTCCCGTTTAAAGTCGCCGATGCTTTGCACCCGTCCCTTGCCCTTGTCGAGGAGGACTTGAAAGAGCAACTGGATCGCCTTGAGCTCCCGCCCGAGGAGGGGAGTCACCTCCTGGTTCGGAAGGGTCGTCTGGTAGGTCTCGAATCCGTAGTAAAAACCCTTTGGCAGCGTCATCTTTCCCGCCTTGGCGGTCAATTGTGTGACGGCCGCCTTCAGTTGGTCCTGAAACACGTTCGGCGCGAGCGGCTCGATCGGCAATTGCGCCGCCGCGAGGCTCCTTTGCAGATCCGCGATCATCGTCAGGTGATGAACGCGCTGCTCTTCGAGAACCTGCTGGTTCTCCTTGTCGGGGTAAGCCGGCGCCGTCTCGAGCCGCTTGAGCTCGCTCGCCTGGGTTTGAAAGGCCTCGGCGTTCGCGTTGTATTTGCGCTTGGCATCGAACAGCATGTAGCCGAGGCCGCCGGCTCCCAAAAGGGTCACCACGAGGACTCCCGCGACGAACTTGTTTTCTTTGAACCAGTTCATTTCTTGATGACGGACGGAGCCGGGATCGAAGTGAGGGCGAGGGGATTCTTGAGGACGAGCTGGAAGCCGTACTCAAACGCCCAAGTGGAAGTGTCATCCTGGGCGGTGCGCCGATTCTTCAAAGGATCGGGATCGACCGAGTAGAAATCCGATTTGTTCAGTTCCTGGATGAAGGTGTCGAGCGGACCCCCGCCCTCGGGATTGAAGGCATACAAACCGCTCACCTTCACGATGACCTTGGGCGCGGGAGGTACCGCCTTTTGTCCGGGCTTCCTAGCCCCGGGGGCGGTCGGGGCGGCGGGAGCGGCGCTCTCGGCCACGATCTCCGGCTCAAAGCTGGTGATCCAGACGAATTTCTCAGGCAACCGCGTGTTGATGTCGTTGATCACCCTGACCCAGTAGTCACGGTCGTTCACGGCCCGCAAGAGGGGCTGGGCGGCATCCTGCTGGTCCTGCGTCTGCTTGACGATCCCCTTCATCTTGGTCTCGATCGTCTGCAGCGCCTGGACGCGCGGCTGGAGCCGCGTTTGCGTATAATCGTTCGTCAGCCCCGCGATCTTGTCGTAATACATCCACCACGCGGTGAGGCCGGCGAGCAGGCAGATGGCGGCGAGCACAAAGGCCGGCTTTTGCTTGGCGGCGATCTGGCGCCGGATGACGCCGGCGGGGCGGAGGTTGAGCTCCATCGGGCAGCTCGCGACGCTGCGCAGGGCGAGGCCGACGAGCCCGCCGAAAGTGTGGGCCTTGCGCCCGATTTCCTCCACGTCCTGCGTGCTGGAGACGGTGACGTTGCGGAGCGGGTTGAAGAACTCGACCGGCAACTGGAACTTCTCCTGGAAGAACTCCCGCATGTACGGCATGGAGGTCGTGGCGCCGGCGAGGAACACCCGGCTCGGCTGCGCGCCGGCCTGCTGCGCGCGGTAGAAGGAGATGGAGCGCGAAATCTCCGCGTGGAGGCGGGTCATCGTGTTGCGCGTGATCTTCGAGACGCGCGCCACCTCGGGGTCGTCCGGGTCCGCATACGCGCCGCCGAGGCTGACGAAACCGTCGCGCCTTTTCCGCTCCTCGGCCGCGCCGAACGGCTCGTGGAATTCCTTCGCGATGGCGGCGGTGATCGTGTTGCCGCCGCTGGAGATGCTGCGGGAAAAGACCTTGTTCGGCTCGATGAAAACGAGGTTCGTCGTGCGCGCGCCGATGTCGATGATGAGCGCACAATCCGTGACGTCGCTGTAGTTGTAGCGGAAGGCGTTGAAGAGCGCCATCGGCGAGACGTCGACGACGGTGGTCGTCAAGTGCGCCGCCTCGACGGACTCGTTGATCTCATCGAGCAGATCGGACTTGATGGCGACGATGACGACCTCGACCTGCGCGCTGTCGCCGGTCTCGACGAGCTGATAGTCCCAGACGACTTCGTCGATGGGGTAGGGGACGTTCTGCTGTGCCTCGAAGCTGACGATTTGCTCGACCTGCTCCTCGCCGACCGACGGGAGCTTCACGAACCGCGTGAAGACCGACTGCGCGGCGATCGCGTAATTGATCGGCTGCCCCTTCAAGCCGGCCGCGGAGACCATTTCCTGGACCGCGAACTTGACTTGGGAATGCCGGGTGGCGTCGTGCGCCGGGTCGGCCTGCAGCTCCGTCGAGCGGTAGCTTTGCAGGACGAGGCTGCCGTGCGCCTCGGACCGGAATTCGGCGAGCGAAACGCTCTGGGTGCCGAGATCGAGAGCGACGATGCGCTTGGGGGAAGCCATGGGCGGCGAAAGAGAGCGGGAAAAGAGCTTAGCGAGGGGTGGCCTTGAGCGCTTCGTAGCGATCGTACCAGAGCGGGGCAAAGGGCGTCTGCGACTTGTTCAGGACCTTGCCGGTCACCTGCGGAAGATTGGGGACGGCCGTCTTGGTGGTGCTGAGCGTGGAAATCACCTGGCCCTGCTTGGTCGCATCGACCCAGATGCCCTGGACCGCCGCAGAGGTGAGGTTCTTGCCATTCATCACCTTGTCGAGCACGCGCGGCGCGATATAGGCCACCGAGAAATGATCGCGGCCCTTGGGGATATCGACGTGGTCGACCTGGCCGACGAGCAGCTGGCCGTTGATCTGGATCTTATAGTTGAACGAGAGTTCTTCGATGATCTCCGGGGCAGTCTGAAATTCCACCTCCACCTCGAGCCAGTCGAGATCCTTGGAGCGCTTGATCGTGCCGCCGCCTTGCAGGGCGAATTGCGGCGTCTTGACGACGGAGGGCGAGATTTTCTCGATTTTCACGTCGCCGGCGCGAGCTTGGCCGAAGGAAGTGGAGGCGAGGCCGACGACGGCGGCAAGGGAGAGAACAAGCGCTTTCATTGGGGGATTATTAGGGGAAATTTGGGAGGCCGGGAAAGGGACGGGCTTCTTCTGGAGACTTTGACGGGGGAAGGGAAGAAAAAAACGCCTCTCCCGCGCTATTGCAATCGTGTTTTGAAGTAATCGATCGTTTTCCCGATTCCCTGCTCGAAATCGACCGCCGGCTCCCAGCCTAGAATGGTGCGGGCGCGGGTGATGTCGGGCTGGCGCTTTTTCGGATCGTCGACCGGCAGTGGCTCGTACTTGAGGCCGCCGGTGGCGCCGGTAAGCCGTGCGATCTCCTCGGCGAATTCCTTGATCGTCATCTCGCGCGGGTTGCCGATGTTGACCGGTTCGTGGAAATCGCTCATCGCCAGCTTAAAGATGCCGTCGATCAAATCGGAGACGTAACAGAATGAGCGCGTCTGCGAGCCGTCGCCGAAAATCGTGAGCGGCGTTCCGCCGAGCGCCTGCCCGATGAATGCCGGCACC
>DASYIS010000184.1:0-5445 GCA_035997375.1 Chthoniobacteraceae bacterium | reverse complement strand
CCAGATCCTGATGCGATGGCAAATGGAGCTCCTCAAGTTATGAACGTGAATACAGTTGGCCGCTCGCACGAACGCCAGTTCTCGTCCCCGTGTGTAGAGGCGGCTCTCCCTGAGCCTAGGCGAAGGGGTGCCGCCTCCAATTTCTTGAGCGTCTTTTGCGCGAAAACGCTCAAGAAAAATGAGGCGGCACCTGTTCGCCTAGGCTCACAGAGAGCCGCCTCTACACCTTGGCGGAGCGCCTTCGGCGCTGTCGCAGCCCTCCTAGCCCTCACCGCCGCCGCCCACGCCGAAATCCAGTGGCTGAAGCCGGCCCAGGATTTCCAAGCCACGCCGGACCAGGGCAAAGTCGAGGCGCATTTCGCGTTCAAGAACACCGGCACGACCCCCGTCACGGTGAAGTCCATCACCACCTCGTGCGGCTGCACCACCGCCACGCTCGACAAGAAGGTCTACCAGCCGGGTGAAGGGGGCGAGATCGTGGCGGTCTACAAGTTCCCCTTCCAGCACGGCGCGTTGCGCAAGCTCGTCACGGTCGTCACCGACGATCACCCGAAAGAGCCTGTGGTCCTCGACATCCGCGTCTTCGTCCACGAGCCCTTCGAAGTGAAGCCCGCCCTCGTCTATTGGCGCACCGGCGCCGTGGCCGACGTGAAGACCGTGCAGCTCCTCGCCGACGGCTACCCCGTCCACGTCAAGAGCGTCACCAGCTCCAACCCGCGCATCACCGCCACCCTGCAGACGGTGAAAGCCGGCGAGGAGTACGCCGTCGCGATCAAGCCCGCCGACACCGCGCAAAAGGAGACGGCGGAAATCAGCGTCCTCACCGATTTCCCGGCCGGCGCGCCACACTCCTACACGATCCACGCCCGCATCAAGTGATCGCGCGTCTCTGCAAGCAAGCCCTCCTGCTGGCGGCGCTTGCGCTCATCCCGGCATTCGTCTCCGGCGCCATCCAACTGCGGGCGAACCCGCAGAAGCCGCTGCAACCCGGCGAAATCCGCGCGGCGACCGTGCGCCAGTGGGGACCGCAAGTGCTCTTCGTCGACGCCCGGCCCATCGAACGCTTCGAGGCCGGCCACATCCCCACCGCCGTCCGCCTGACCGCCCGCGAGTGGGACGCGCTCGTCCCGAAATTCCTCGATGCCTGGGAGCCCGACAAAGTGGTCGTCGTCTACTGCGAAGGCGGCACCTGCGACACCAGCCGCGAAATCGCGGAGCGCATCAAGAAGGAGCTGCAAATCCAGACCGTCTATTACCTGCAAGGAGGCTACCCCGCATGGCGGCAAAAGTGACCTTCCTCCTGCTGCGCGTCGTCCTCGGCGCGGTCTTCTTCGCCGCCGGCGTCATCAAGATCTGGGACTTCCACCAAGGCGCCTGGGCCACGCCCGCCTTCTACGAAGACATTGCCAACTACCACCTCCTCGAGTCGTCCGACGCGGTGATGCTCGCCGCCGTTTATCTCCCCTGGCTCGAGCTCATCGTCGGCGGCGCACTCCTCTTCGGCCGCGCCACCGCCGGCGCCGCGGCGCTCTGCGCCGGCCTCCTGCTCGTCTTCATCGCCGCGCTGGCGAGCGCCTGGTCGCGCGGGCTCGACATCTCGTGCGGCTGCTTCGGCCACGAAAACGCCACCGCCAATTTCCCGCTCCTCCTCGCGCGGGATTGCGCCCTGTTGCTCTGTGCGGTGGCGCTTGCCTGGCGCGAACGGCTCCGGATCTCAGGGCCGTCCCCAGCCCGGAGGGCTGAAGGAAATTAGTTAGCCGGTGGTGGAGCGAGGTACGAGCGGAACCACCGGATAGCCGTCAAAGAAGAGTCCTGCCCTGAAGGGGCAGAAGCAATGCCGCCACTCGTTTCTCCCGCCCCTCCGGGACGGCTGCAACCACTCACCACTTATACCACTTCGCGCCCGTCGGCGCCGGCGTGGGTGTCGGCGTCGGCGGCGACTTCACCACCGTGGTGGTCGTCGTCTCCACTTTCTTCTTCACCGACTTCACCGGCGTGGAGGCCGACAGCGGCTTCAAGGTGCTGCTCTTGATCGGTTCGCGCTCTTTCGTCTTTTCGATTTCCTGCGTCTTGTGCGGCGCGGGGTTTTCCTTCGGCGGCACGTCGGCGCTGGGCGCGAAGCGCTGGTCCTGGCCGTCGAAGAACTTCTCGAATTCCTTGTTCGTAAACGCCTTCTCGACCAGCTCGGTATTCTGCAATTCCTTGCCGGTCAGGTCGCCGACGGTGTTCGGATTGAAGACGATGGTCGGCGTGAGGAAGATCATCAGCTCCGTCTTCACGTCGTCGCGCTTTGTGTGGCGGAAAAGCGCGCCCAAGGCGGGGATGTCGCCGAGGATCGGGATCTTTTCGACCGTGGTGACCCGGCTGGTATTCATCAAGCCGCCGATGACGGCGGTGGAGCCGTTCGGCGTCACCACCACGGTTTCCGCGGAGCGCTTGGAGATGATCGGCGACGAGGCGGTGTTGGAAATGGCGACGGTCTGCGCGGTGAGCTGCGAGATCTCCGGCGCGACGATCATTTCCACCATGTTGTCGGAGGTGATGAACGGGGTGACGCGCAGGATGATGCCGACGTTGTCGTACTGGATCGTATTGATCGTCTGGCCGTTGTCGGTCACGCGGCTGTTGGTGACGAAGGGGACCTCCTGGCCGACCACGATGACCGCTTCCTGGTTGTTGCGCGCCATGATGGAGGGGCGTGAGAGGACCTCGACCTTGCCGCGCGTGGCGAGCAGTTTCACCGTGGCGTTGTAGTTGTCGGAAAGGACGCGGCCATAGAAGCCGGAGGCGCCGGCGGCCTGCTGCGCGGCGAGCCCGAAGGCGCTGGTCGTCGCGATGGAATTGCCCAAGGTCGTCGCGGCCGCGATCGTGTTCGTGGTCGTGGTGGTATTGGAGGTCGTCCCGCCGGAGGTGGCGCCGGTGTTGGGATCCGTCGCCGTCCCTTGGTTGGTGTTCGCCGTGTTGACGATCGTCTGCGTGCTCCCCGGGATGGTGGTGGGATTCTTCAGGTTGAAGGTGTAGCCGCCTTCCGCGCCGACATCGTAACCCTTGTTGTAAGTCACCTCGAGGAAGACGACCTTGATCAGGACCTGCGGCTTCGGTTTGTCCAGTTCGCGGATCACGTTCACCATCTCGCGATGCGTGTCCTCATCGGTCACGATCACGATCGACTTGGTTTCGGGATCGATCTGGATGATCGCATCGCCGAGTTGCGTGTTGCTGCGGTACTGTCGCGGACCGCCGCCGGTGGAGCCGCCGGTCGAGCCGCGATTGGCGTTGCCGGCGTTGCCCGCGTTGCCGCGCCCCACGCTCGTGCCGGTATTGCCGCGCGCCGATCCTCCGGGTCGAATTCCCTGGGCATCGGCGGCGGTGACCAGTCCGGCCAGGCAAAGGAGGTGCAACAAGATACGGACACGCATAAGCAGAGGGGAAGGGACGAAAGACTAGCGATTTGACCGGCCGCTGCCGGAGCCGGAACCGGAGCCGAGTCCGCCGCTGACATTCGTGTTCAGCGAGGAGCCGGTGACGGCGCGGTTTTGCAGGACGCTGACGCCGCTGTTGTTGCTGCTCGTCGGCTGCCCGAGCATGCCGCGCAGCACGTCGGCGATACTCGAGGGATCGCCGTTCTGGAGCTGGTGATAGTAGACGTGCTGGCGTTTCGCCCCGGTGGCGTCGAGCCGGGTCACGACCTCCGCGATCTTCGCCATGGAATCGGTGCTCGCGGTTACGAGAAGCGAATTCGTCCGCGGATCGCCGACGGCCACGACTTGCGATTGCAGCAGCGCGCGCTCGCTTTGCCCCGCGCCGCCGGCCCCGCCCGCACCCGGAGCGCCCCCGCCCTGCCGGCGCTGGCCGTTGTTGCCGCCCTGCTGGTTGCCACCCTTCGCCGCTCCGCCGCCGCTCATCGTGCCCGCCGTCGCTCCGAAAAGTGAATTGATCGTGCCCGCCAACTCCGTGGCGTCCGCATTCATCAGGCGAAAGATCCGCGTGTCGGTGACGTCGGCGCTCGACATGTCGATTTGCTCGATCATGGAGCGGATGACGGGGATGGTGTCCTCGGACGCACTGACGATGACGGAATTGCTCTGCTCGTCGGCCACCGCGACGACGCGGGCGGCCGCCGCGCGCGCGTCGCTGCCGCCGCCGGGTGCCGCCCCACCCATGCCCGGAAAGCCGAAGCCGGGGAAGCCGCCCCGGCGGCCATTCCCGCCTTTGCCGCCGCCGGCACCCTGCGGGCCGCTGTCCACGGGCGCGAAGAGCTGGGTGATGATCTGCGCGACTTCCTTGGAATCGGCGAACTTCAGCGGAATGACGGTGATCGTGGAGAGCGCCGAGACCGAGGTGTCGAGGGCATGGATGATCTGCGCCATGCGGTGGATGTTCGTCTGGGTGTCGGTCAGGATGATAGCGTTGCTCCCTTCGTTCGCACTGATCGTCGCCTGATCCCCGAGCAGCGGGCGCAAGTTCTCCACCAGCTTGGCCGCCTCGCCGTAGCGCAGCGGAAGGATTTGAATCACCATGTTGTCCTTCCGCGGGATCGCCTCCGGGACGCTCCCCCAGTTGACGGGAAGATCCTTCTTCTGCGCGTCGCGGCGGTTGACGATCTTCAGGATGCGACCGTTGCGGATGGCGGTGTAGCCCTTGTCGATCAGGACGGTGTTGAGCAAATCGACCGCTTCCTCGGGATTGAGCGACTGGCGGCTGACGATGTTGACGGTGCCGGTCACCGGGGCCTCCTGGACGATGACGAAGCCGGCGGCCTCGCTGAGATACGTGAGCACGTCGTTGAGGGAGGCGTTTTGGAAATTCAGCATCACGCCGGTCGAGGCCGGCGCGGGGCCGGTGGGGACGCGCACGCCTTTGGGAAGGACCGGTGCGGGCGTCTCGACCGCCGTGGGTGCGGGCGCCACGGGGACGGGCACGGTCTCGACCACCGCCGGCGGCGTCGTGGGCGGGATCGGGGTCGGCGGGGTGGTCGGCGGCGGGAGCAACGGCGCGGGCGCCGGCGTGGAGATCTGGGCGGCCACCCGAACGGGTGCCGCCACGGTGCTCGGCTTCGCCGGCTTGGCGGCGTAGGCGACGGCGCCGGCCAGGAGGGCGGTGAGCAGAATGGGGAGATACTTATTCATCGGGTTTCCTTTTGGCGGCGCTCCATCATTCGGCGCATGATCTCTTTCGGGTCGAGAGGATCGCCGACCTGAGCGGCAGGTGTGGCGGAAGGTACACTATCCGGAGCGGCTGGCGAGGAAACAGAAGCCGGCGCCTCCGCGCCGGCCGTCTCGCCGGCCGGCGGCGCCGTGATCGTCGACCCGCCGGCGCCCGGTCGCTCGATCGTCAGCTGTTTGCCGACGGCGAGCACAATGGATTCCTCGCCGCGCTTCAGGTCGACGTGCGACGTTGAGATGGACTCCACCTCGAGCTCGCCGACCTTCTCGTGCGCCTTCA
>DASYIS010000183.1:0-22068 GCA_035997375.1 Chthoniobacteraceae bacterium | reverse complement strand
TGAGTTCACGTACCACCTTCGAGTCGAGGCGCACTTGCTGATTACTCCTCCACTGCTTACTGATTACTTCCCTCGCATGGCCTTCCAACCGACCCTCGAACAATGGGACGCCGAGCGCGCGGATTTCGCGCGCGTGCTCGCCGCCATCCGCGCGATCCAAAGCGCCGCGCCGGCGACGCTGCTGCGGCTCGACTGGCTGGAGGAGACGATTTGCTCCGTGGGGCTCTGTCTCCTCACGCCGCCGGAGGTCATCTATGCGGACAAGGGCGAGCTCGTGAACGGCTCGCACCAGGGCGTGACGCAATACCCGATCGAGTTCGCGCGCTGGCTGCGGCTGCTGGCGGACGAACGCCCGGCGTCGTATCTGGAGATCGGCTGTTACAATGGCGGCACGGCCTGCCTGGCGGCGGCGTATTTGCAGCGGTTCCATCCGGAGTTTCGCGCGCTGACCATCGACGTGCATCCGTGGTTCCTCTTCCACGCCGAAGCCGCCCGGCTCATCCCGCTCGATTACGAGGCCGGCATCACTTCCTACCACTTGCGCGGGCGCGTATTCGACGCGGTGTTTGTCGACGGCTGCCACGACTTCGAGTGGATGTGGGCCGACTATCAAAACGTCGGCCGCGCCGCCCGCATCTGCGGCTTCCACGACGTAAACAACGCCACCTATTTCGAAAATCTCTCCCTCGGCGGCAGCACCGCGTGCTGGCGCTGGCTGAAGGAAACCGAAGGCGGCGCGGGCATCGACTTCCTCGAATTCTTCGATCACCCCGACGACAACATCTTCGGCATCGGCGTCCGGCGGAAGCGGAGCGGGGCCGCTCGGGTTCGTAGTTCCGCCTTCAGGCGGCGCGGGCTCCGTCCCGTGAGCAGCGCTTTCGAACGTTCCAACCCGCTCTGCGCTGGCGGAGCCCTCGCCGCCTGAAGGCGGAACTACGAACCCCGAGACCCGGAGCGCCGCCTTTTTGTGGCCAACCCATTCCCGTTGTTGTCTCCTGCTCCCATGAATGACCCGCTCTTTTCCGTCACCGATCAAGTCGTCCTCGTCTCCGGAGGAACCCGCGGGATCGGCCGCGCGCTCGCCGAGGGCTTCTGCGAACGCGGCGCCCTGGTGGCGATCACCGGCCGCGATGGCGCCGCCGCGCAACAAGCCGCGAGCGAGATCGCCGCGGCCAAACAAGGCCGCTGCCTGGGCCTCGCCTGCGATGTCGCCGAGCCGGCGCAGATTCAGCCGGCCGTCGACCGCCTGCTCGCGGAGCACGGGCGCATCGATGTGCTGGTGAACGTCGCGGGCGTCAACCGCCGGCGCCCCGCGGAAGAGCTGACCGAGGCCGACATGGACTTCGTGCTAAACGTGAACTTCCGTGGCGCCTTCCGCCTATCGCAAGCCGTTGGCCTTCACATGCTGGAGCGCGGGCGCGGCAGCCAGATCAATATCGGCTCCTTCAGCAATCACGGGCCGCTCCACTGGCTCCTCCCTTACGCCGCCAGCAAGGCCGCGCTCGGTCACATGATCAAATCGCTGGCCATGGAGTGGGGGCCGCGCGGCATTCGGGTCAACGGCATCGCGCCGGGCTTCATTGTCACCGACCTCAACCGCCAGATGTGGGAGAAACCGCTCCTCCAGGAATGGGGCCGCACCAATACCCCGCTCGTCCGCACCGGCGAACCCGGCGACCTCGTCGGCGCGGCCATCTTCCTCGCCTCGCAGGCCTCCGCCTACCTGACGGGCCAGATGATCTTCGTCGACGGCGGCCTTTCCGCCGGCCTCCGTTGGCCGATCGAGCAGGTGATGGGGTGAACCCGCGGCCGGCCGAGCCGGTTTGCCCGAGTCTGCATGACGGACCTGTCAGGATCGGGGCGACCCCTGATTGAAAAAATCTTCGCGAATCTTTGAACACCCTCCACGGGGCTCTGTCTGAGTTAATGCCAGGGGAAAACAATCACCGGGTCGCGACGCGCCATTGGGTTGGTTTGGTGCTTCACTTCAAAGTGCGATCGCGACCCGGCCTTCCCTCGGAAAGGGAAGGGGGTTGTGGCGGGCAGAGCGCTGGTCGTCGCAGATCGACTGCCTCTTAATCGTGCTCAGGCTCGTAATCGTAATCGCCTTTCGGTGCAGGCCTTCGATCACACGCATGAGCACGATTCTAAAGCGGAACGTCGCTGCGCACGCCAAATGCACCTTGAATGGCTGGCCGGCAAGCCACAGAGGGCGGACAGGTTTGGTGAACACGACGAGTGTCGTGTCGGAGTACAACTGTGTCGTGATTCGCGACGCGATCAGGCGACACCCCGAGGGGGTCTCCAGAGTAAAAGTGCGATGGCACCTGCATTGCTGCCCCCGATGCGCGCCACCTGAATTACACAGCCACCATGCTCTACACCTTCGATTCACCAGCCCGCCTTCCCGATTCCCGCGCCGATTTCACGGACGAACAGCTCATGGAAGCCGTGCAGAAAGAAGACGCCCAGGCGCTCGAGGAACTCTACCGCCGCCATCACGCCACGCTTCGCGCCGTCATCGTCCGCGTCCTGCACAACGAGCACAGCTCCGACGATCTGCTCCAGGAGGTCTACATGGAGGTCTGGCGCCTCGCGAGCCGCTACTCGCCGGAGAAGGGGAAGGCCCTCGGGTGGATGATCACGCTCACCCGCCGCCGCGCCATCGACCGGCTCCGCCGCGAGCAGGCGTATTTCCGCGTGGAGGAGCGTTTTCAGCGCGAAACCGAGCAGCAGCCCAACGCCTGGACCCACACCGGCGTGGAGGAAGACATCGAGTCCTCGGACATCCGCCGCATCCTGGAGACCATCCTCGCCACCCTCCCGCCGGCGCAGCGCGCCGCGGTCGAGCTCGCCTTTTACAAGGGAATGAGCCAGCGCGAGATCGCCACCCACACGAACATCCCGCTCGGCACCATCAAGACCCGGCTGGAGCTCGGCGTCCGCAAGATCGGCACCCGTCTGCGCGAAGTGCTGGGCGAGGCGGCGCAGCATCGGGTTTGTGTGAACTGAATGGGCTCACGCGCCGAAGCGCGTCCAAATCCACGCGGCGGAGGAGCACGAAGCTCTTAATCGTACTCTTGCTCTTGCTCTTGCTCTTGCTCGGGATTGCCTTCCGGGCTTTCGATTACGAGCAGGAGCAGGAGCAGGATTAAGATTAAGACCCTGAAGCCGCGCGCCACGGCTTGCGCTGACCCCCGCCACGACCGAACGTGGGCAGCGCCCCGTGACCTCCCTCCTCCAGTCGCTGACTATCCCGGACCCGTGGCAGCACCGGGCCGCGCACACGCTGCGCGAGGGGAAGGACGTGGTCGTCCACGCGCCGACGGGGGCGGGGAAGACGTACATCTTCGAGCTGCTCTACGGCACCCTGCGCGGGCAGGCGGTCTTCACCGTGCCGACCCGCGCCCTCGCCAACGACAAGCTCGCGGAATGGCAGGCGCGCGGCTGGGATGTCGGCATCGCGACCGGCGACGTGGCGCACCGGCTCGACGCCAGGGTGGTGGTCGCCACGCTGGAGACGCAGAAGGGCCGCTTCCTGGAGCGCCGCGGGCCGGCGCTCCTCGTCATCGACGAATACCAGATGATCGGCGACCCGATGCGCGGGGTGAATTATGAGCTGGCCGTCGCCCTCGCGCCGCCGCAGACGCAGCTCCTGCTCCTCTCGGGCAGCGTCGGGAACCCGCAGGACATCGTCGATTGGCTCCGCCGGATCGGGCGCGATGCGGTGCTCGTCTCGCATCCCGACCGCCCCGTGCCGCTGGAGGAAGTCGGGCTGGAGCGGCTGCCGGATCGCGCGACGAAAGTCCACGGCTGGTGGCCGCGCATGATCGCGAATGCCTTGCGCGCGGACCTCGGCCCGATCCTGCTCTTCTCGCCGCGGCGCAACGCGGCCGAGGATCTCGCGGTCCAGCTCGCCGCCGCCCTCCCGCCGGATCGCCCGTTGGCGCTCACGGGCGAGCAGGAGCACCTCGCGGGGACGCGGCTCACGAAGCTCCTGCGCGCCCGCGTGGCCTACCACCACAGCGGCCTCTCGTACGCGCAGCGCGCGGGCTTGATCGAGCCGCTGGCCAAGGCCGGCGAGCTGCGTGTCGTGGTCGCGACGATGGGCCTCGCGGCGGGGATCAACTTTTCCATGCGCTCGGTGGCGATCTCCGGAACCAAGTACCTCGCGGGCCAATTCGAGCGCCAGGTGCAGCCGGATGAGCTGCTGCAAATGTTCGGCCGCGCGGGCCGGCGCGGGCTCGATGAAACCGGCTACGCGCTGATCACGCCGCAGCCGCCGCGCCTGCACGACGCCCAGCCGAAGCGCTTGCGCCGCGCCTCGCAAGTCGACTGGCCGACGCTCGTCGCGGTGATGCATGCGGCGGCAGAGCGCGGGGAAAACGCGTTTGCCGCCGCGCTGGCGGTGAACGAGCGGCTCTTTTCGCTGCACCACATCCCGCTCGGCGTGGAGCACGCGCTGGAGACCGGCGCGATGCCGTGCGGCCTCTGGGCCGACATGGAGCGCGCGCGCTTCGCCCGGCGCGGGGTGGGGGAGATGCTGAACTCGGCGGACCAATGGGAGGCCCGCCCGGCTGCCGTGGAGGCGCCGCTCGGCGCGTCGCTCATCCGCCACGGTGAGCACTGGGTGCCCGCGCTCTCCGTGCCCGCGACGCTGGAGGGAATCGGCCTCGGCAATTTGTGCAAGCTGCCGGCGGAGGGCGGCGGGAAACGCTACGGGCGCGAGCTGGTGCTCGGCATGCGGCGCGAGGGGCGGCTCGTCCTTGCGCCGGCCCTCAAGCGCCTGCTCGCCCGTCCCTTCATCGAGGCCGACGCGCTCGATGCGGAGCTCATCGCGAAGCTCCCAGCGCTGACCGGCGGCGGGCGGCTCGCCCACATGCTCGTGCGCGGCGAGCAACTCGTGGCGCAACTCACCTACGAAGACCGGCCGGTCTCCGTGTTCGTCGATTCGCACGGCCGCGCCCTGCAAGCGCCGCCCGAGCGCCGCGAGCTGCCGCCGCCGTGCCGGGGCGACGGCGTGACCCCGTGCCCGCAGCTCGGGTGGTGCCTCAGCGTGCCGATCGTCGAATCGCCCGCGCACTCCTGGCGCCGCCTCGGCCTCATCGAGCGCGACGGCACCCCGACGCGCCGCGGCCTTCTCTTCTCCTTCTTCCAGCACGGCGAAGGCCTCGCCGTCGCCGCCGCGCTCGAGGATGAAACCTACGCCCTCTCCGAGCTCGTCTTCGACCTCGCCAACCTCCGCGCCGGCCCGCGCTTCGCCGGCGACGACTCGCCGTACGGCGGCCGCCTCGCCATCGCCTGCCAGCGCCTCTACGGGCACGACGACGTGGAAGGTTATCTCCAGATGGGCGTCCCGATCGACTACGGCGCCGGCGCGAGTGAGGCCCTCCGCGGCATCATCGAGCTCGGCCTCCCGCGCCAGAAGCTCCTCACCGAAGCCCTCCGCCTCGGCGACCTCGAGCGCGCGCTGGTCGAGTGGCGCAGCCTGCTCCGCCACATCATCCACGCGCCGGAGTACGACTGGGACCGCTGGCACGAGCTGAAAATCGCCGCCGCGCACTGGCTCCAAGCCACCGAGGCTGGGGGCCGGTGGACGCCGAAGTGAGGCGCCCGGAGCAACTATCGAATTCAGGACGGCGTACCCGTGGGAGTCGTCGGAATCGTCGAAGGCAACTCCGCGAGATGCTCGGCACCAACCTCCTGATAGAGCTGGTTGAGCAGTTCGACTGCCCGATACGCGAGCGAAAACCAGTCCGGGCGCTGAACACATGCCTGGTGCTCTGCGACTTGTTCCTCCAGAACATGCATCATCAATGCGGTTCGATCCAAAAGCTCATGGCAGCCAAACGATCCTGGAGCGAAATCAGAAGCCGCCTCGCCTCCATCCTGAAAATCCCGCAGTAGTTCCAGGCGGTGTTGTTCTATTTCGGTCAAGGGATCGATGCTCATGGGAATCATCCTGCCATTAAGATGAAGCCGCCCGCGTCGACGCACAAGCCCGAGAGCGCCTCGGAGAAATCCGGGAGATTCGCCTTTGCGAACCAACCGCGATTAGGGACGCTCCCAGACTACGTGACGACCCACGCGGTATGAACACCACCCCATTCAACTTCGGCATCGTGGGCACCGGCATGATCGCCAACGTCATCGCCAACGCGCTCGCGCAATCCGCCAGCGCGCGATTGCGCGCCGTCTCCAGCCGGCAACTGCCCAACGCGCAGAAGTTCATCGCCGACCGTCCAGGGGCTGAGGCCGTGGAGGGGCTCGCCGCGCTGCTCGGTCGCGCGGACATCGATGCGATTTACTTCGCCATTCCAAGCGTGGCGAAAGAGGCGGCCGTCCTGGCCTCGATCGCGGCCGGCAAGCACGTTCTGGTGGAGAAGCCGTTCGTGAGCCTGGACTCGGCACGTCGAATGACTGAGGCCGCTGCGGCGAAGGGCGTGCTCTTCATGGATGCGACCCACTTCGTCCATCATCCGCGGACTGCGGCCATCCAGTCGGCCATTTGCGAGAAGATCGGCGTGCCGCGCACACTGCACACGACATTCTATTTTCCTTTCCCCGACGGCCCGAACATCCGCTTCGATCCCGCGCAGGAACCCCTGACGGCCCTGGGCGACCTGGGGTGGTACTCCATGCGCGCGGTCGTCGAGTATCTGCGGCCTGCCGGGAGCGTGGCGCACGCGGTCACGGTCCCGATGCGCGACCCGCGGACCGGCGCCATCATGCAGGCCTCGGGCCTCATCGCCTTTGCGAGCGGGGAGACCGCGACTTTCGACATCGGCTTCACCGCCGGCACGGTGCTGATGGATCTGCAACTCACCGGCACCACTGGCGTCCTCGAGATGGATGACTTCGTGCTCGATTGGGAGAACAGTTGGCCGTTTAAGAATCCCACCGACCACGCCGGCTATTTCCACCGCACCGGCATGGCGAGCCGCCACGAGCGGACCTTCATCGCGACGCCCGCGAGCACGCCGGCCGAAGTCTCAATGGTAGAAAACTTCGCCGCCCTCGCGAGTGGTGACGAGCCTGGCCGGTTCGCATTCGCCGCGGCCTCACTCAAGACCCAGGAGTATCTCGACGCACTCTGGCGGGTGGCCAATGCCTGAGTACTGAGCGGCGTAAGTTTGGGTGACGTATTGACTTTGAGCCGCGGGAATCGGCTTCGGCGACCCGAAGGGTCGAAAGCTGGTAGCCGGTGGTGGAACGAGTGTAACGAGCGCAACCACCGGATCCCTCCGCGCAACGCGGATCCGCTCCGGGAGGAGCGGGAGAATCACGACCGCGCCAGCGTGCTCGCGCCCCTGCCGGGGCGCTTGTTCGTTCTATGGGGAGTCCGGTGGTTGCGCTCGCTACACTCGCTTCACCACCGGCTACCAGCTTCCGGCCCTCCGGGCCGCAGAAAAGACCGCCGTCCCGAAGACGCAGGAGTCACTGTATTGCGCCGAGCACTGAGGCTCGTCGGTTTCAACCCCCGGATCACAATCGCACACCGTTCACGTCGCGGAGCGACGTCTGCCGGTGGGCGCGCGTCCGGCAGTCAAGCCCCAAGCGTCAAGCACGTTAGTTCCGCGACCAGAATTTCCACCACGGCTTCTTCTTCACCGGAAGAAAGTGCGTCCGGGTCGCCTTCCGCCCGTCGATCTCGATCTCCTCCGACTGCAGGGTGAAGGACTGCGGCTCGCCGAGCTTCACTCCAAAGGTCTCGATCACGTAGTTGGGATCCTTCATGCGCTGCTCCATCTCCGTCGCGTCCTCCACGTAGCGCTTGTAGGTCTTGGGGAGCAGTTCCTTGAGTTCCTCCTCCTTCCATCGTTTCCCTCTCGGTTCACCTGGCCGCGGGAGGTCGAACTCCGGGAACGCGTCCTGCCATTTTGGAAACTTCTCACGCAACACGTTCATGGCGACGTAGCCGATTCCTTCACACCCTGCAGCCGGATGGGTGTCGATCACTGGGACGAGGTCGTCGGGGTGATCGCGGGCAGTCTCGAAGACCTCTTTGCCGCAAAAGACGACCCAGTGGCGCCAGTCCGTGAAGCCGTCATCGGAGCAATAGCCCCCATGCAAATGGGCCACGCCCCAGAGTTCCCATGAGTACAAATCCAGGACGCGCAGACACTCCAAACGCTCGAACTCGATAATTTCGGCCTCGCTCAGCTCCTCCAGGCGCCGGCCCAGCTTCTCCTCCTGCTCCTCCATCGAAGTGTCGTGCGTCTCCTCGATGATCTGCCAAAAGGCTTCGTCGTCCATGCGTCCTTGTGGCCCGGTCAGCGGTGAGGGGTCAAGCGAGCGCGAGCCGAAAATGAAAACCTGTCAACCGGTTTAAATCGGCTCCCGAGGGGTCGAGATCGGCTGAGATCGGCTGAGATCGGCTAAGCTCCCCCCTGAGAAAAAACGGCGTGGTAGAGGTGGCGCATGAAAACCAACGGTTCCCACGCGATCTCCTCCACCTCCTCCTCAACCGCGCTGCCTCCCGCTCCGGCGCCTGTTCACTCTCCCGCCGCGCCGGAGGGGAAGGCCGGGCCGGGGCGGCCGAGTTGCATGAATGACCGGATGATCGAGGCGCTCTGCTCGGTCATCCGCGCGACGGGGATCTCCGATAGCGGCGCGGCAGCGCGAATGAGTTTGCATCCCTCGACGGTTTCGCGGTGGAAGCGGGAGTTTCCCGATCTGGCGATCCTGTTCCGGGCGGCGCGCGAGGATTTCCGCTCCGCGCAGCTCGACATCATTCAGCGCGAGGCGGAGTCGGGGCGTGCGACCGGCTGGCGGGCGGCGGCGTGGTTGCTGGAGCGGATCTTCCCGGAAGATTACGCGCCGCGAGCCAGGGAGCGCGCGCAGTTTCAGGAGCGATTCGACGCCGTGTGCGCCGCCGAGGCGGAGGGCGGCATGCTGGCGCTGCCCACCGAGGGGGAACCGTTGCAAAATGTGCAAAATGCCGGCCCGCTCCCCAAGACGCCGGCACCGGTGGCGCAGACCCTACCGGGTGCGCTCTTCACCGTTCCCGAGCCCGCCTTGCCCCTCCAAGCCGCGTCGCGCAGGGGCGCGACGGTTTTCGCTTCCCGGAGAACCCGTTGCAAAATGTGAAAAAAGCCCCGCTGGCCGGGCCGCTCTGCCCGCCGCAGCTCCACCCGAAAACCTCGGCGGCCTAGCGAGCGCCGGCGCGCATGAGACGCCGCAACTCACACGCTTCACCTGGCGCAGATCGCTGCGCGCCCACGGCCCTCGCATGACGTGCCTAATTTAGAATAATTCTTGATAAGGTCCCCGATTCCGCCATGTTGAGAACGCGTCTCATGAAGCCCACCGCCGCCATTCCAGCCTATGACCAGACCTTCGCCGGTCGCGGTTTGCGGATAACGGAGCAGCGCCGCTCGGTCTACGAGGCGATCATGGCGAAGGCCGATCACCCGACGGCGGTGGAAGTGTTCATGCGGGTGAAGGGGACGGTCCCCTCCATCTCGCTCGCGACGGTGTACAATTGCCTGGAGACGCTGGTCGAGTGCGGGGTCGTGCGCCACGTCCACCATGACCGCGAGTCGTCCCGCTACTGCGCGAATCTCGAGGAGCACGCCCATCTTTTCTGCGAAGCCTGCGGGTCGGTGACCGATCTCCCGCTGCGCGCGCAACGCCGCACGGAGGACATCTGGGAAATGCCGGCGGACAGCGTCGTCACCAGCCGCGACGTCTCTTTTCGAGGCCTTTGCCCGGCCTGCGCGGCGACCGCCGATCCCACCTCTCTCCCCTCCCGGACGCTGAAGAAAAAGTAATCAATGAGCTCACTCGTCATCCAGGATTTGCACGCCACCGTTGCCGGCCAGGAGATTCTCCGCGGTCTCTCGCTCGAGGTGGAGAAGGGGAAAGTTCACGCGATCATGGGGCCGAACGGCTCCGGCAAGAGCACCCTCTCGAAGATCATCGCCGGCCACCCGGATTACACGGTGACCAAAGGCGACATCCTCGCGGACGGCGTCAGCGTGCTTGGCTTGGAGCCCGATGAGCGCGCGCGGATGGGGCTGTTCCTCGCGTTCCAGTACCCGATGGAAATCCCCGGTGTGAGCAATGCGAACTTCCTGCGCGCGGCGCTGCAGGCTCGCCTGCCGCAGGGTGAGGAGCTGGACGCGACGGAATTCTACGGCGCGCTCTACAAGCAGATGGACGAGCTGGAAATCCCGCGCAATTTCACGGCGCGCTCGGTGAACGAGGGCTTCTCCGGCGGCGAGAAAAAGCGCAACGAAATCCTGCAAATGGCCATGCTGCGGCCGACGTACGCCATTCTCGATGAGACCGATTCCGGCCTCGATATCGACGCGCTGAAGATCGTCTCCCACGGCGTGAACAAGCTGCGCGGACCGGACCGGGGCATTCTCCTCATCACGCATTACCAGCGGCTGCTCGACTACATTCAGCCCGATGTGGTGCACGTCCTCATGGGCGGCCGCATCGTGCGCAGCGGCGGACCCGCGCTCGCGCTGGAGCTCGAGGAGCGCGGCTACGATTTCATCAAGGAAGAACTCGGCGAGCTCGTCGCCTAACCCATTTTCCACGAAGGAGGCAATTATGTATACCGACACTCTAGAAGCCCCAACCGAGATCGGGATCGACCGCACCGTCGGCGATTTTTCCTATCCCGAAGAGCACGCGTTCGACGCCGGCGTCGGGCTGACCAGCGCCACCATCGACTACATTTCGGAGGTCAAGGGCGAGCCGGAGTGGATCCGCGAATGGCGGCACAAGGCGCACCAAGTCTTCCTGCAAAAGGCGATGCCGACCAGCTGGGCGAGCGACGATCTCAACGCGATCAACTTCGACAAGATCCGCTACTACCTCTCCAACGGGCAGAAGACCAACCGCTCGTGGGAAGACGTGCCGGAGGACGTGAAGCGCACGTTCGAGCGGCTCGGCATTCCCGAGCAGGAGCGCAAATTCCTCGCCGGCGTCGAGGCGCAGTTCGACTCCGAGGCGGTCTATTCGAACATCAAGAAAGCCGTCGGCGACCAGGGGGTGATCTTTTGCGGCTCGACCGAGGGGCTGATCAAGCACCCGGAGATTTTCCGCAAGTGGTTCGGCAAAGTCATCCCGACCGGCGACAACAAATTCAGCGCGCTCAACTCGGCGGTCTTCTCGGGCGGCTCGTTCATCTATGTGCCGCCCGGCGTGAAGGTGCGGCATCCGCTCCAGGCGTATTTCCGCATCAACGCGGAAAACTTCGGGCAGTTCGAGCGGACGCTCATCATCGCCGACGAGGGGAGCGAAGTGATGTACATGGAAGGCTGCACCGCGCCGCGCTTCGAGACCTCCACGCTGCACTCGGCGGTGGTCGAGCTCGTCGCCATGAAGGGGGCGAAAATCCAGTACATCACGGTGCAAAACTGGAGCCAGAACGTCTTCAATCTCGTGACCAAGCGGGCCCTCGCCCATGAGGAAGCGGAGGTGAAATGGATCGATTGCAACATCGGCTCGCGCCTCACGATGAAGTACCCCGGCGTGGTCCTGAAAGGCCGCAAGGCGCGCGGCGAGGTCCTCTCGATCGCACTCTCCAACAACGGCCAGCATCAGGACACCGGCGCAAAGATGATCCACGCGGCCGACGAGACTTCGTCGAACATCGTCTCCAAATCGATCTCGATCGGCAAAGGCCGCTCGACCTATCGCGGCCTCGTCCATGTGCCGAAGCACCTCAAGGGTTGCAAGAACAACACCGAGTGCGACGCGCTGCTCATCAATCACGAGAGCCGCACCGACACCTATCCCGCGATCACCGTCCGCGGCACCGGCAACGCGGCGCAGCACGAGGCGAGCGTGAGCCAGGTAAGCGCGGAGCAGATCTTCTACATGCAACAGCGCGGGCTGAGCGAGGCGCAGGCGATGAGCCTTTCCGTGAATGGGTTCGTGAACGATTTGGTGCGGCAGTTTCCCATGGAATACTCGGTGGAGCTCAAGCGGCTGATCGATTTGGAAATGGAGGGGTCGGTCGGATGAGGATGCAGTCGTATCCGGAAATCACGGAGGATTACGAGATGGGCAAGGTCGTGACGCAAATCAAGGTGCAGAACTGGAACGATATTGAACGCCTTGCGATGGGAGAGACGGATAAAGCGCCGCGCTCTTTTGAGGGTGAGGCACTTGTCGACACCGGCGCCGTGCATCTCTATCTGCGCAAGTCGGTGATTGCGCAGCTTGGTTTGAGGCCGACTCGTCATTGGACCTCCTACACGATGTCCAATCGCCCCGAAACGCGCCGCGTCTTCTCGCATGTTGATCTCGAAATCATGGGCCGCTCCTGGTCGTTCGAGGTGATCGAGTTGCCGGACGAGTTGCCCAATGTCGTCGGCCAGATTCCGCTCGAAGCCATGGATTGGGTGATCGACATGCGCACCCATCGTCTCACTGGAAACCCAGATCACGGCGGCGAATGGCGTGGGGACGAATATACGGAAGTCTGACTAGAGTTCCGAACTCTGCTGAATGCGGCCCCCCAGGCCAGAAATTTCATGAGCATTGCTACTTTAGTTGAAGCACCGTCGGCATGTGACTCGTCCGCCAAGGCGGGCATCCTTGCCGGGCCGGAGAAGTCCGCCACCCCGCTCGGCTGGCGCACCGAGACGCAGAGCGCCGCGTGGGAGAAATTCGACGCGCTGCCGATGCCCGCGCGCACCGACGAGGCCTGGCGGTTCTCGACGCGCAAGGCGCTCGATCTTTCGAGCTTCACCGCGCCCGCGGCCGTGCCGGAGCAACTCGGACAGGAACTGGTCGCGCGCTCGCAAGCCGACGGGTTGGAGGCGATCGCGGGCCGGATGGTGTTTGGCAACGATCAACTATTGCAGCGTGAGGTTCTCTCCGATTCGCTGAAACAGAAGGGCGTGCTTTGGATTCCAATCGAACAGGCGGCGCGCGAGCACTCGGAGCTGTTTCGCAAGCACTTCATGCGCGAGGAGGCGCGGCTCGGCTCGCGGAAATTCGCGGCGCTGCACGAGGCCTGGATGCGCGATGGGACGTTTCTTTACCTGCCGCGCAACGTGGAAATCGATCTCCCCGTCGAGACCTGGCACTGGCTGTCCGGCGAGAATTCGTCGTGCTTTCCGCACACGCTCATCGTCGCGGACGAGAACAGCAAGGTGACGCTGGTCGACTACTTTGCCTCCGCCGAGGAGAGCGCTCCGGGCTTCGCCTGCGGCGTCAACGATCTCTGGCTCGGCACGGGCGCGAAGGTCACGTACGTCAACATCCAGCGCTGGGGCGGCGCGGTGCGGGCGATCCAGATCAACTCGACGGTTGTCGGGCGCGATGCCGCCGCGGTGGCGTTGACCGCGAACCTCGGCGGAACGTATTTGCGCAGTGAAAGCATCTCGCATCTGCGTGGCGCCGGCGGCCGCAGCGACATGCTTTCCGTCTCCACGGTGAGCGGCGCGAATGAGGTCGACCAGCGCACGCTGCAAATCCACGAGGTGCCGAACACCGCGAGCGACCTGCTCTACAAGAACGCGCTCTTCGACGAGGCGCGCACGATTTTCGCCGGCCTCATCCGCGTCGAGCCGAAAGCGCATTTCACCGACGCGTATCAAAAGGTGCGCAACCTTCTCCTTTCCGACGAGGCCGAGGCCAACTCGGCCCCCGGCCTGGAGATCGAGGCCGACAACGTCCGCTGCACGCACGGCGCCACGAGCGGGCAGATCGAGGAAGAGGAACTGTTCTACCTGCTCTCCCGCGGCATCCCGCGCGAAGCCGCGCAACGGCTCATTGTCCACGGGTTCCTGTACGAAGTGCTCGCGCGCCTGCCGGAGGAAGCGATCCGCGAGAAGTTGCGTGGGATTCTGGAGCGGATGGTGGCGTAGGCGGCGAAGCCGCGAATCGTCTCCATGTGCAGAGGCGGCTCTCTATGAGCCTAAGCGAACAGGCGCGCCTTTGTGAAAACGCGGCGCAGCCGCTGCCGGGGCCTCGGGTAGGGCGCGGCGTCCCGCCCGCCGCGGCGGGCATCTTGCCCGCCGGGAGGCAAAGCGTCAGCGAGCAGTCGGTGAAGTGGCGGCCCAGCGAGCTTTTGGGGCTGCTCCGCCCCGCCTTCGCCCGCTGTCGGGCAGGATGCTCGCCCGAAGCACCTGCCTCCGCTTGTCCCGTACGCCGCCGCCTCGGCCCTCCACGGCGGGCGGGACGCCGCGCCCTACCCGAGGCCCCCGCAGCGGCTGCGCCGCGTTTTCACACCGTCTCTTGGGAGAGCCACCTCTTTACAAATAAAACAAAGAAACCTTACGGCTTTAGCGGGCGCTCTTCGCCGACATAGACATCCGGCGGATCCGCCTTCTCATCTCTCGTCCAGCGCACTTGAAACACCACCGCCGGCGGGAGATTTTTGCATAGCTCGTCCGGCAGGGTGAAGAGTGCGCTGGGATTCGACCATGCTTCGTCGCTTCGCGCGATGATTCGTAAGTAACGGCCGGTGGGAGTGAATGCGAACTCATTGTCCTTCACCGTAGCGATACGATTCTGGTTCTCCCTCGTGGCTTGCACGTTTAGTCCACGCATAGAGGTGATCTGTTCCTGAATATACAAGTCAGGCAGGAAGTCAAGGCGGTTGCTGGCGAAGATCGCGAATTCCTTGCCTTTGCCTTGCCACTGTAACCGGACCTGACCGTTCGGCAAAGCGGTGGCCACCAAGTTCGAGGGGGCAGCGAACTTCACGATTCGGAACCGGTACGGTTCGGACCAGTCGCTCCATACGCCCTGCCTTACAGTCTTCATACGGAGGTAGTGGAATGCGTAAGGGTCGAGAAAAGTTCCTGCCAAGGAGTCTAATTGGATGAAGTCCGACGTTTTCTCGATCTGGTCGAGGCGCGGCGGGATGAAACTAAAGTCAGGCACCCGTGCAATCTGCCACCAAAGGCGATCACATTCAGGCTCCGTGTGCACCACGAATTTTGGAAGGCCGGTATTCCTGGATAGCGTGAGAGGCGCACTGATCACTGGCGGCGCCGGCCGGGCCGGCAAGTTCTCCGCTTCGTAAATAAACCGCACGGTCGCTCCTGCCGCCGCGTCGGCCTGCACGGTAACTCGATTCATTCCGGCGTGAAACGCGGGGAAGCTAACCTGCGAGCGCTGCATCCACACCGAGACCCGCGTTAATTCATCCGCGACAGGCACCGCACAACTGAACACGGGCTCATTCGACGCCACGTTGACCCAAGCATCCGTCTCGAGATTTTGCGCGGCCAGGATAGGATAGTTCGTCTGCACTTCCAGCGCGCCCGGCTTCCAGCCGCGAGCTTTCGGGACGGCTTGCAGTTCGATGAGCCGCAAAGCCGACGGCGCCGCGATCTTCCATGCGGGTCCATTGGGATCACCGACTTGCGTGTTTACGGACCCATTGAAGTGATAGATCAGCCGCTCGCCTGGATACAGCGTCAACGCCGCCGGAGCGGCCGCCTCCTGACCCGGCTTGTATTTGAACGGCTTCGACGTGCCGGGCTCGATGTACTCGAACAGCCCGGCATTGAACTGCGAGGCCGCGAGGCTTGGTTGAGCAAAGCGGCCAAACGGTTTGGTGCGGAGCGCCAGAAACGGGTCCGCGCGAATCTCCGCGTAGCTCGCGAGTGTCGTATTATCGAGATTAAGGTAAGCGATGTTCTGGTCGCCATCGAGGACGCTCCAGCGACCGTCGATGTTATACTCGCCGGCGACGTGTCCATTCAGCGGCACGGAGCGGCCGGCGATCCCGCGCTCGGCGAGCAGCGCGCCGAGGCCTTTGGTGTCTTCGCCGCAGAGCGTGTAGCCCCAGAAGCGCAGCATTTGCCACGGGTTCTGCGCCGCCTTCGTGCCGCTGGCCGCGTGCGAGCGGGCTTGGGTCCAGGCGGTGAAGAGCGCGAGCGGCGTTTTCGCCTCCGGCGGTTGCAAGGCGGCGCGCCAGTCGCGTCCGTCGACCAGCACTTCGCCGAGGGCGAGCGGTTTCGGGCCGGGATTCTCCACGATGAGCTGCCGCATGATGTGCCGCGATTGGACGCCGTGATGATTGTACCCGCGCGGTTCCTGGAGCGCGCTCTCGTCGTACGGCCACGGCAGGTCGACCTCCGCCGGCGTGTTCGTTTGCACGCGCACGGCCAGCTGCGTGGCGTACAAATTTCCCGCCGCCAGCAAGGCGAGCAGGCTAAGCGAAAACAGGCTGCTCGACCGGCGCCGGCGTGTCGACGGGGCCATGCAGGCGCGTCCACCAACTCCGCAAACGTTCGTGCAGGAACTGGAGAACCTCATCGGATGTATAGGCTATGTCGCCCTGCACCGCTTCGGCAAACAGTTCGCGTGCGGCGTAGAGCGTGGAGAGATCGTCATCGCTGAGCTTGATGAGATGGAGCGAATCGCGCTTGGCGGCATCGATCTCCTCGCGCACCTGCCAGTGGGCGCCGGGGATCACGGCGTCGTCCGGTGCGCGGAAGAAAACGCACTTCGTCGGCGGGTCGCTCACGCGGTTCCGCTCGAGGCTGATCCGCGCGATGGTGCGCCATTGTTTCCAATGCGAGCCGGCGACGAAACCGAACAGGCAGATGCGCTGCGGCGTCGTCCATTGCACGGTGAAGTAGCGCTCCTCCAGCGAGACGACCTGGAGGTTTGGGACGCCGCCGGCCGCGACCTCGATCAGCCATTGCAGGGCGTCGGGATTGAAGACGAGGCGCTTGGGCGACTTGAGGATGTCGGCGCATTGGCGGTCGTAATGCTCCTTCAGCGTGATCTCGCGTGTCGGCGCATTCTCCCATCGCTGCTGGCAGATTTGCAGGAAGCGCCGCACCCCGATCTGGCTGGTCGGTGCGGGAAAAATCTCGCTCATCCAGGGCCCGGCGAGGAACGGCAGGTGCCGCGCCGGATCGGCTCCGGCGGCTTGCAGACGGAGCCGCGCCAGCTCCGTGGCCTGCGCCCGATTGATCCCCTCGAGCGTGAGCGGCGGGAGCACGATGCGCTGGAGGTCGGCGTCCTCGATGTAGGGCGCGACCTTTTGCGTCCAGGGACTGTGATTGGCTGTGATGGCCACGACCGTGCCGGGCGCCTCGTGGACCAGCGTGGCGACGATGAGGCCGAACGCGCGGGCGAGCGCGGGGTGATGGCCATAGACTTCGGTCTGGTCGAAGCTGAGGACGAGCGGCCGGTGAAAGCTCGCGAGCTGACAGAGATCCATCAATCGCGTGCGGCAGATGGCGTTGGATTCGCGCGGTGAGATCTCGCCGCTCATCGCGTCGCCGGCGCGCAGGCCGAGCGCTTCCGCTTCGTCGCGGTCGAAGGGTTGCCCGCTCATCCAATCGACGCAGACGCGCCGCGCGGTGAAATCGTTCGGATGAAACGCGTAGGTCTTCAAGACGCGGAGCCACGTGCCCGGTTGCGCGAGACTGAACCCGCGTTGCGCGAGCGCCTCCTCGAACGGCGCCTCCAGCATGCCCCAGTTTTCGACGAGCCACCGGCCCCATGGATCTTCCCCGCGCCGAAAGGCGCCCAGCGGATCGCCGCGCAACTGCGCGACGGTTTCCTCGGGCGTGTCGATCTCGAAGGTGGGCGAGACGCCGCCGATCAGGTCCGCGAGCAGGTGCGCGAGGACGAAGTGCGCGAGCGCGTCGAGCTGCGTCGGGTCGCGGTGGCTCCAGGCGCCGTGCTCAACGCGATCCGGGAAATGCATCTCGCGCACGATCGTGAGCATGAGCGACTGGAACGAGGTCGCGGCGTTTTGAAACGGCTGCACGTAGACCAGCGTCGCGCGCCCGTGCAGCGTGCGGAAGAGCCGGCCGATGAGGTGCGATTTGCCGTAGCCGGGCTGCTCGGAAACGATGAGGAGCGCCTGCTCGGTCGGGCGGAGCGGGCGGGGGACCGGGCCGGTGGCCGCGCGGTCGAAACGCTCCAGCAGCGCGCGCAGCGGGCGGTCGTTCAGGCCCGGCACGCTGGCCTCGCCGCCGCGCGGATCTTTCACGATCAGGTCGGCAAAGGGATTCGGATTCGGTTCGCTCATTCGAGGAGCCTCACCTGGAGGTAGCGTTCACCGTAAATCTCGAGGACTGCCGCCCGCTGCGCCGCGCTCGCGAGCGACCAGTCGCCGAGCGAGAGCACCACGCGACCGGCCTGGTGTTCCCCGCGCGCCCAGCGATGGAGCGTCGGCAAATCCACCCCGCTCTCGCGCTGCAATTCGGAGAGCATCACCGCGGGAAATCCGGTTCGCCGGACGAGCTCGGCATAGGCGGCAGGGATGTCCGCGGGGAGCGGCGTTTCACCACCGAGCAGTTCGCGCACGGAGGTCGCGGCGACGTAGAGCGGCGTCTGTTTCTTGCCGCCGGCGTGCGTGAAAGCGAGGAGGCGCTTTTGCTCCACCAGACGCGCGATGGCGTCGGCCTGCACGGCGGCTTTCTCCTTGTCCTTCGCGAGCAGCTTCTTGAAATCGGCCGCGCCGGTGAGCACGGGAAACCGCGTCGCCGCGAAAGCAAGGAGCTCCTCGGCGACACTCTCGGCGGAGGGAAAAACGGGGCGAACCGCCCAGGCGTAGAAGCGCGGCTTGGCCTTGCGGCGATCGACGAAAACCTGCTCCGCGGCTTCGAGCGACTCGACCGCGGCCACAAAAAGCGCGCGCACCGTGTCGGAGACTTTCGCCCCGTGCAGACTCGGGGCGCCGCCGGCGCCGGCCGCCTGGACTTTGGCCAGGATGAGTTCGCGAACCTCATCGGCACTCGGCTCCCGTGCGGCGCGTTTCGAGCGCCGAGGCAGGGCAGGGGCATCGGACATGGCGCGCATGGTGCAGGCAAGTGGGCGAACTGACAAAATGATTTTGCGTGGGAAGGCGCCTACACTCGCTCCAACTGGGAAACGAGCACGCCGGCGCCGCCGGCCTCGAGCGCCGTCTGAGCCGTATCTATGCAAAACGCGCGCCGCCACCGATGGGTAGCACAGGCGTCCCGCCTGTTCCGGCGGGCGTCCCGCCCGTCGGCCCTCGAAGCGCTCGAACTCGCTCTTCGGTGATTGCGACCCGCCCCGTCGGCGACTCGGCGGGACGCCGAGCCGAACAGGCGAGACGCCTGTGCTACCCATCGTGGAGCGGCGCGCGTTCTGATATATGGCGTCGTTCTGGAGGGAGTGGTTTAGGAAAGGGTTGGGGAGGTGATACGGCTCGAAGCCGTCGGCCTGCGCGAGCGACTTTCGGGACTTATCGAACATATTCGCGCGGTTTTTCGGCCGGGATTGGCGAGATTTGCGCATGGGGAGGGGGCACGGTTCACGCGTCGCCCCGTTTTGCCTTCGCGAGCCGGCGCTCTTCCGCCCGCCGCTCGCGGCGGCTGAGTCGCGGCCCCGCCGGCTGCTCCGCGCGCGTAGCGCCAACGCGAGTTTCGGGAAGGATTGCGTGGTTTTGCGAGCCCGGCATCCGCGCCGGCGCCAGCGCCGCGACCGACCGGGGACTTTCGGGAAGGTTTGCACAGTTTTGCGAGGCCGGCACCTCGATGCAGGCGCGTTCATCCGAACCACGGCGGCCATTCCCTTCATCCCGCGCACCCTGCGCGCGCGGAGTTTCGGGAAGCTTTGCGCACTTTTCACTCTGCACGCCGCCCTCGCCCTCGTGCTCCTGCGCCTGCTCCTGTTCGACCTCGCTCTGGCAGTCTCCCACGGTCCGCGCGTCAGCGTGAACGCCGGCTGTCGTCACCTTCCGCATCCGCGAAACCGGGCCGTACCCTTCCGGCGACGAATGTTTCAGCAGCCAGGCCGCCGCGCGCCAGTCGGGCGTCCCATCGCGCTTGCGCGCCTCGCGGATCGTCCGCACCCGCGCCCGCTCGAAAAGCGCCCGCGCCATCTCCAACTCCAGCGCGAACCCTTCGTGCTCCACCTTCCACCGCGCCAGCGTGCTCGCCGTCACCCCGGCGAGCGCGCCCGCCGCGGAATCGGAGATCCCCTCCGTTTGGATGATCGCGCAAATCGCCGCCGTCCGTCCCGGGCTGAACAGGCTCGGCCGCCCTGGTTTCGGCAGCAGATGCAGTTCCGGCCGCGGGGCCGTGGTTTCGGATGAAGTTTCGGTCGCTGCGGTAAGTTGTGGGAGTGCCATCCCACCAGCGTGGCACCACTTTTCACAACACCTACATGAACTTGCAAATTTCTCATTTTACCTAGGGAGGCCGGCTCCAAAATCGGCCAAAACCCCAAAATTCCGCGCACGAAATTGAGGCGGTTTTCGGCCCTTCGGAGAGGATCTGTCGTTGGCCCGGACGACTAAACCCTTCCGCCTTGGGATTTGTTTGGGGCTTCGTTATGCGGGATTTTCCCGTGAACATATTGTAATCAAAGTCGCCCTTGCGCGAATGCAAACGTCGTATTAAAGACCGCGCGGCTGAAATGTCCGCAGGCGATAGCGCGCAGTGTTTCGGCGGTTTGGAGGTCGGTTTTCTCCTGCCCGGAGTTCGGATGCAGTCGAAGCGAATGGTCCTTCCGGGCGTACCGGAAGCCATCCCTGTCCCGTAGACCAAAATCTCCCAGTAGCAAAACACCCAGTCCATGCTCGCGCGTTCCCTCCGACCGCTTCGTACTTCCCCTCGTTTTCGCCGCACCCGGCGGCTCTGGCGCACGCTGTTAATCGCCGTCTGTCCGGTCGTTTTGCTGGCCCAGACGACCACCGTTTTTGAGCTTCCGATGGGACGGGCCGGCCACACTTTTTCCGCAAGGCCCGTTCAGCCTGGCATTGCGACGGTACCGCTGACGCTGGAAATTACCGATACGGTCGACGACGGGAATGGCGGGAGGATGCCGACTGCGACTTCCAGGCTCAAAGCCACCGCGGGGCAATCGCTTCTCACGGACTATTTCCTGTTCGACGAGAACACTTGGGAATCGACGGCTCCGAACCGTCTCGGCAGCGTCACGTTCTTCCGACGCTCGTTTGTCGCCGAGCACTGGTTCAACGGTACGGAACCCAGCACGAACTTCTTTGTCTCCCTTCCCGAGGCAAGGCTGGGCCACCAGTTCAGCATTTACACGGCCAACACCAGCTCGATCCTGACCCTCAGTCCCGCACTTTCCTATCTGGGCGTCGATGCCTCGGGAAACCAGACGACGGGTTCCTACGGTTTCTTCGAAGGATGGACTTCCATGGGGCCGGCAAGCGACAGCCCTTATTATTTCGTCATCGACCATGACGCTGCGCAGATGACCGGCGCACTCACGCCGGCGACGTCGGATCTCATTAATTTGGCATGGGGGCCGCTCACGAGTTCCCCTATAACGCACGCCATCGACGTGGTTGTCTCCGCCGACAATCGGAACGCCACGCTCACGCTCCATTGCGGGCAGGGATACGTGCAAAACCTTTACCCGTTGGCGGACGCAAACGGCGCCTATCACGTCGCCGCGGTCATTGGGATGAATCAGGACTTCTGGCTCGTTCGTGCCGTCGACGGCGCTGTCTCTCCCACGTCTCACTTGGGCTTCTTCGACGAAAGCTTCGACTTGACGGCCGCTTTCCCGCCCAATCCTGCCGTGGATGATGACGCCGGCTCGAATAGCAGCGGGAACGTCGCATATCTCAAGATCCCGGCCAGCCGCTGGGACCACACCTTCGTCGTCCTGGACGTCCATGACATCCCCGCCGGCTCGCTCTCGATCGATCACATGCAGGGTTTTTGGAGCGTCGATCAGCACGCGCAGAGTTGGTTTACATCTTACTACTACCTCGACGCGACCGCTTATACCCCTGGTCCTGGCTGGCGCCTCTGGGACACGACCACCAACGACTTCAGCGTACGCAACCCGCGCGATCTGACGGCTTGGATTCGATCCGATGCCAATATGGATTCGGATGGCGATACGCTTGTCGACTGGTACGAGCGGCTGATCGGATCTAATCCCTTTGCGACCGAGAGCGACGGCGATCAGATGCCCGACAAGTGGGAGGCGGCGTGGGGCTTCAACCCGGCCAACGGAGCGGACGGCGATGCGGACGAGGACGGGGACGGCTTGTCAAACCGCGACGAATACCTCCATCACACCAATCCGAGAAATCGCGATACGGATGGCGATGGCATGCCTGACGGCTGGGAGGTGCTCCACGGACTCGATCCCCTGGTCAACGATGCG
>DASYIS010000182.1:0-7412 GCA_035997375.1 Chthoniobacteraceae bacterium | reverse complement strand
GCCGCCTAAAGGCGGAACTACGAACGACTACGAACAGCCCGTCGCGAATTCCGCTCGCCTTCCGCGCGGCTTTTGCGGACTTTCGCGCCCCGGTCATGATTGGTTTTCGCTCACTCCTCATTCTCCTCCTCGCCGCCGGCTTCCTGGCGGCGCCCGCTCACCTGCACGCCATCTCCACGGTGGTCGTCGACGCCGGCCACGGCGGCATCGATCGCGGGGGCCAGCCCGGCCAAAAGAACCAGGAGAAAATCTACACGCTGGCCGTGGCGCAAAAGCTCGCCGCCAAGCTCCGCGCCGCCGGCTTTCGCGTCGTGATGACCCGCAGCGACGACACCTTCGTCGGGCTCGGCGGGCGTTGCGACATCGCCAATGCGCAGCGCGACGCCGTCTTCGTCTCGGTCCATTTCAACGCCGCGCCGCGCGTGGACGCCTCCGGAGTCGAGACCTACTACTACAGCGGGAAAAGCTCGAGCCTGGCCGCGTCCATCCATCGCGAGGTGCTGCGCGTCATGGGCACCCCGGATCGCCACATCCGCCAGCGCGGCTTTTACGTCATCCGCCGCACGAACATTCCCGCCGTGCTGGTCGAGTCCGGGTTCCTCACGAATCCCGTCGAGTTTCGCCGCATCGCGTCGCCCGCGTTTCAGGACGAGCTGGCCGGCGGCATCGCGCGCGGCATCATCAAGAAGTACCGCTAAGCCCCGCCTCGCACCATGGTCGTCACGCCCTCCGCGATGCAGGAGCTCGAACGCCGCGCGTTTGCGCAGGGCGCCTCGGCGGAGGAGTTGATGGACGAAGCGGGCGCCGGCACGGCCTGCGCCGTCCGGCAATTTCACCCCGAGCCGGGCACCTGCCTCGTCGTCTTCGGCAAAGGACACAACGGCGGCGATGCGCTGGTCGCCGCGCGGCACCTCGCCATCGCCGGCTGGGAGACTTTTCTCCTGCCGGCGGCCCCCGAAGAGCAGTGGAGCGAGCTCACGCGCAAGAAGTTCGGCGAAGCCGGGCTCTGCCGGCTGTTCGAGCCCGCGGAGGAGGATTGGGCGGCGGTCTTGAAACGCACGCGCTGCTCGGGCACGGGACCCATCGTCGTGCTCGACGGCCTGCTCGGCGTCGGCGCCACCGGCCTGCTGCGGGGCATCCTCACGGACCTCACGCAACGCATGAATGCCTTGCGCGAAACCGCCCACGCGCATGTCGTCGCGATCGATCTGCCGACCGGACTCGACGGTGATACCGGCGCGCCGGTCCCGGATTGCGTCGTCGCGGATCTCACCGTGACCATCGGCTTTGCCAAGCGCGGCCTGCTGGCGGACGGCGCATCTAATTTCGTGGGCCGCCTCGTGGTGCTGCCCCTCGCCGCGCTCACCGCGCAGGCGGCCGGCGCGCAACCGGACGAGACTGTAGCGTATCCGGAGATGCTGGCGCCGCTGCTCGCCCGCCGCGCGTTCGAGTCGCACAAGGGGATCTATGGCCGGATCGCCATTGTCGCCGGGTCGCGGGGCTTCACCGGCGCGGCGCTCCTGTGCTCCGCCGGCTGCGTGCGCGCCGGCGCTGGGCTGATTTCGCTCTACGTGCCGGAGGACATTTACCCCATCGTCGCCGCAAGCGCCCTGCCCGAGGTCATGGTTCATCCCGTCCGCTCGTACGCCGAGGTGCTGGAGACAAAGTTCGACGTCCTGGCCATCGGCCCCGGACTCGGCCATGGTAAGAACGAGGAGGTCCTGGACGTCCTGCGCCGCTGTGACAAGCCGGCGATCCTCGACGCCGACGCGCTCCACATTCTCCCGGAATCGATGGACGTGCTCGATGCGAAACGAGGCCCGCGCCTGCTGACCCCGCACCCCGGTGAAATGGAGCGGCTCGACCCCTTTGCGAAGAACCAGACGCGGCGCAAGACCGCCGAGCGCTTCGTCGCGCGGCACGGCGTCACCTTGCTGCTCAAGGGCGCACGCACGGTCGTCGCCGAGCACGGCCGGCCGCTGAGCTTCAACTCGACGGGTCATCCCGGCATGGCGACCGGCGGCATGGGCGACGTCCTCACGGGCGTCTGCGCCGCGCTGACGGGCCAGGGCCTCGCGCTCTACGACGCGGCGCGGGTCGGCGCCTGGCTCTGCGGGCGGGCGGCCGAACTGGCGCTCTCCGCGGGCCGGGAATCGCAGGAATCGCTCACCCCCACCGCGCTGCTCGCGCACCTCGGAGTCGCCTTCCGCGACCTCCATGAGCGATGTTATTGAAGGTCCGCGCAAGAAAATGCTGGCGCGCGCGTATAAAGTCCGTATCTCCCTCACGATGCCACGCCGCCACTCCCCCACCCCGCTTTCATGACGCACGCCATCGGGATCGATTTTGGCGGCACGACCATCAAGTCCGGGCTGGTGGCTGAGGGGCGCATCGTCGAGTACGGCGCGATCATCGACACGCAGAACTACGCGGACCCCGACGGCATCGTGGAGGCGTTGGTCGAGGTCATCGCGAAGCTGCGCGCGAGCGATCCCGGAGCCGCGGCCATCGGCATCGGCCTGCCGGGGCTCATCGACAGCGTGAACGGCTTCGTCCACGAGTTGACCAACGTCCCCGGCTGGCGCGACATCGCCTTGCGCGACCTGTTGCAAAGCCGCACCGGGCTGCCGGTCGCGATCGAGAACGACGCCAACGCGATGGCGTACGGCGAGTGGAAATTCGGCGCCGCCCGCGACGCCCGCCACGTCATCTGCATCACCCTCGGCACCGGCGTCGGCGGCGCGCTCATTTTGAATGGCGAGCTCTTCCGGGGCGCGCACCTCGGCGCCGGCGAGATCGGCCACATGAGCATCGACCTCCACGGCCGCCCCGGCCCATACGGCAATCTCGGCGGACTGGAGGAGTACGTCGGCAACCAGCAAATCGCCGAGCGCGCCGCCGAGTTGTACGCGCAAGCCGGCACCCCGCGCGACCTCGCGGATTGCGCCCCCGCCCGCCTGGCCTCCGCCGCGCGGGAAGGCTGCGCGGTCGCCATGAAAATGTGGGAAACCCTCGGCGAGGAAATCGGCGCCGCGCTGGCGAGCGTCGTCTGGATCCTGAATCCCGAGACCATCGTCATCGGCGGGGGCGTGGCCAAGGCCGGCGCGCTCATCTTCGAGCCGATCCGCCGCGCCATCCGCGCCCGCACTTCGCGCGTCTTCCACGAGTATCTCCACGTCGTCCCCGCCGTCCTCGGCAACGACGCGGGCATCATCGGCAGCGCGGCGCTGGCGGCGGAGACGGCCGGGCGGCGGTAAGGGAAACGGACTTGGGCTCCTGTTGAGATTCCTCCCCATCACCGCTCCACGAGATAGTAGACCGTGTCGGCCTGCAGCTTGATCTCCGCCGCAGTCCCGGCTGCGCCCTTGCGATAGCCGTTGAAATCGAGCGCGGTGACTTTCAGGGCGGCCGCATCGGCGCGCTTGAATTTGACCACGCCCGACAGATTTTTGATCTGCCACGGGTCGCGGCCGATCTCGACGATGCGCTGGAGGCCGTTCCCTGAAGGCTCGGCGTGGAATTGGCTGGCCTTGTCCTCCGACATCACCTGCAGGAGGATTTTGCCAGAGGTCGCCAGGGGTTTGCCATCGAGGCTGACCGCGATGATGTGGCCGAGATCCAGATCGCTGGAGATGGAAAGATCCGCCGTCTCGGTCGCGCCGGCCGCCTGCAGATCGCCGCTGATGCCTTGGGCGGCGGGAGCGTTGATGGTGAGGATCCCCTTGCCGTAGTCCAGCTCGAGTTCTTTTGTACTGCTGGTGACCGTTTGCGCGGGTCGATTGATGAACGGCGCCAGGTCGACGAGCTTGGCGGGGCCGCCGGTTTCGGTGAAACGCACGTCCGCGCGGCCGGCGTAGTGCACCAGCGGATCGATCACGCTGTCGGGCTTGAGCGTCGTGCCTGTGGGAATGGCCTGGAGGCCCAGGGCATCGAGCGCCGCGTTCTGCGGCAGCGGCGTTCCTTTTAGGTTCTCGATGTCCGCGATCTTCAGATTCAAATCCACCAGCACCTCGCCGACGGCGACCAGTCCCTGGCGGAAAATCAGCGCGGCGGCCGGGAACTGGCCCATCGAATCCGGGGCCATCAGCGTCCAGGGTTGCATGAAGAACCCTGGCTTGGCCGACCAATGGTTGCCATCCAGCGCGAAATGCGCGAAGCCGCCGCTGTCCTGCAGCGCGCCGTAGCAGGCAAAGTACAGCGGCGCCTCCGAGCGATAGCGATTGGGCCGCTCGACGGAGGTCTCGGAAATGAAGGACGGCTTGTGATCGTAATGCGGATCCATCACCGGGTTGGAAAAGAGCTTGGGCTTGCCCGGCGCCTCGGCGTCGAACCGCAGGATGCTGCGATCGTAATAGGTCTGATCTTTCATCACCGCCCAACCCTGGTTCGGGCCCTTGCGCGCGCAATCGACGTAGCCGTGACGGTCGATGTAGTCGGCGACGACGTTGGTGTATTTGTCGATCGGGCCGAGGTATTGCGGGTCGGCCGTGGTCCACCCGGACGTGCAGATGACGCCCTTGAAGCCGGTGGTGCGGAAGTAGCCGATCATCTGCTGATAAAACTGCCGCTGCAATTCGGCCAGGAAAGTCACGCCATCCTTGTCGCGCTGCTGGCGCTCGTGAAAGACGTTCCAGTAGTTGCGGAATCCCATCCGCCCCTCCCCCGGGTTGTCGCGCGGATCGGGCCGGCCTTTCCATTGACTGGCAGCCGCGTCGAGCGATCCGTATTTCTTGATCAACCAATCGCCGTAGAGCTTTTCCACCGTCCGCATCTGCGGCTCGGGAACGGGCCCTTTGCCAAAGGACCACCAGAACATTCCATCCTCGTTCTGCACTTCGAGGCCGGCGACGGCGGGATCGTCGATGAGGCGCTTTCCGCTGACTTTGCCCGGCGTGGTCAGCAGGGCGGTCCACCACGTCTGGTACTTCTTCTGAAATTCCGGATTGAAGAAGAGCACCTCGATCGGGTTCGTCTTGCCATCGTAGCCGGTCAGGATCGGATCGTCCGTTTTGGGTGTCAGCATGTGGAACCAGTAGATGGAAAAGATCGTGTAGATCCCCTCGGCCTTGTGCGTCTCGACGAGGTCGATCAACTGCTGCACCCGGTCCGGCTCGATTTCGCCGTACTTGTCGTAAATGGAAGTGAGCACGCGCACGCAGTTGACGCCGTGCTTGGCGAGCATGCGCGCCGAGGCGGCCATCGACTGACGATTGTCCCCTTTCTGCGGCCCGCTGTTCACACCCCAGAAGCGCACGGTCTGGCCGCTGTTCGAATGAACGAAATGCCCATCGCGCGCCGCGATGAAGCCGCCTTCACCCGCCACGGCTTCATTCAGCGAACGCAAATCGAGCCCCGCATCGGCGGTGAACGGATCCGCCGGCGGCGCGAAGGCAGACCATTCCCCGCTCGCCGCCGCCGCTTTGGCGAGCTCGCCCGGCTTGCTGATTCCGTGCGGCTCGAAAGGCTCGTTGGCCAGCACAAAACAATCGAGCATGCCATGGTTGTTATTGTCGCTGTGCATGCGAAAGACGATCGTGTTGGCGCCCTGCTTCAACGCGACGTGCCCGACATGCACCCAGGCGAGAAAGCGCAGATCGGGCTTGGCATCCGCGGCAATGTTGACGTTCTCGCGTGGCTCGTGGGCCAGATCGATCTCGGCCACCGGTGCGTCGTTCAGTTGAAAGGAAAGTTTGGCGCCCAGTGGATTGGCGCGCACCCGGAATTCATATTCTCCCGCCGCCGGCGCGGTGACGGAATACTCGATCTCACCCGGCTGAGCGCCCCAGTTGGAAATGAAATCGCCGCCCGAAAGCTCGCTCTTGATCACCTTGTCGTACCAGAACGGCATGCGCTTGACGCCGGCCTTGACGGGATTCTCACCCTCCATCCAAAGCACGGCGGCGTGCGCCGCCAGACCGGTGGCAAAAAGTGCGGCGAGCGCGATGAGCGGACGCATGATTCTGAAAGAGGAGCGGTTCATTAGGGGAGAGAACGAGTCTGCGGCGCGCCATGGGAATGGCAACACCTCAGACGGGCACCCCCCTCGGCCCGCAAAGAGTGTAGAGCCTTGCCAGGCGCGCGTGAGATGGGAGTATGGCGGGCGTTCGCGCGGCCGGTTTTTCTTTCCCTTCATCCCCATCGTTCCTCCGTCGCCAAGCATGGGGTGGCGAGAATCGGCGGACAGACCGGCCCGGTGAGCGGGGAATTTCGCACATTTTGCAACGGCCGGCTTGGGAAGCGAAGCCCCGCCAAACCGCCGGCCTCCGCAACGGCCGCAGGTGGCGCGGCCTCGGAGTCGGGGAAAGCCGGGATCTCCAACGAAGCACGCGGCGTCTCCGGGGAAGACCCGGAGGTCGCGGCGGGATTCAGCGCAGGCGGCGCGAGCGGCCCGGAATTTTGCACATTTTGCAAAGGCTTTCCCCCGTCGGGCGGCGCGATTTCGCTCCCCTCCTCCTCGCGCGCGCACCCCGCCTCGAACTGCTCCTGAAACTGCGCACGCTCCCGCGCCCGCGGCGCGTAATCCTCCGGGAAGACCCGTTCCAGCAGCCACATCGCCGCCCGCAGGCCCGTCGCCCCACCCGCCTGCGCCGCCCCCAGGATGAGCGAAAGCTGCGCGTGGCGGAAATCCTCCCGCGCCGCCCGCAGCAGGATCGCGAAATCGAAATTATCCCGCTTCCACCGCGAAACCGTCGAGGGATGCACACTCGCCCGCGCCGCCGCCGCGCTATCCGAGGCCCCCGTCTCACGGATGATCGAGCACAGCAACCCCATCATCTGCCCGGTCAATGCCGTCGGCCGCCCCGGCCCCGGTCGAGGCCCTGAGCTCGTCGAAGAGGCCGGCAGGCGCTCCGGCCCGCTCGGCGAGGGAGAGGCGACAGGTGGGATGGGAGACGAGGGAGAGGAGGGTGAGATGAGTTCGGTTTTCATGCCCAAACCCCTACCACATACTTTTCGCCCGAACCGGAGCTTAGCCGATCTCAGCCGATCTCAGCCGATCTCGACCCCTCGGGAGCCGATTTAAACCGGTTGACAACCTTCCGTTCGCCGCCTTTTGGCGGCTGAGCAGAGAGCAGGGAAAGCGGGACGCCACGCGGTCCCAGAGACGTGCGCCTTCGGCCTGTGAGTGTCGAAAGTGAGAAACTGACCCCTCCCCGAGACCCCTCCCCGAGAGACCCTGACCCCTCTCCGAGAAGACCTCGATTGACTCGAGTTCAAAGACGCCGAGTTCCTTCGCGGCCCGGAGTGGCGAATGCGGCTCTCCAAGTACGTCTCAGCTTGGGCTAGCTAGGCAAGGGTTGCGCCGCCCTTGATATCCCCGGATGGTAAAAACCACGAATGAACACGAATCGACACGAATGGGAAAGCTGAGCATCGGCAGCGATTCGTGTTCATTCGTGTCCATTCGTGGTTCA
>DASYIS010000181.1:0-5794 GCA_035997375.1 Chthoniobacteraceae bacterium | reverse complement strand
CCCACAGGGCCGTGGCTACAACCGGACGGCGGCTTCGCCACATCGGACCTCAGTCCACGAACAGAAACTCGTTGCTGTTCAGCAACACCCGGCAGAGTGCGGCCAGGCCGTGGCGGTCGGCGTAGGCCGTGAGGCGTGCGGCTTCCTCCGCGGTCGGCTCGCGCAACAAGATGCGCCGCACCGCGTCGGCGGGGGTGCTGACTTGCTTCGCCATTTCGCCGCTCGCGTAGAGCACGAAGGCGTTGTTGTAGAGCGCGAGGGATTGCAGGGACGAGGCGGAGAAGGGCCGCGCCGGCGCGAGCATGCCGAGGTCGGGAAAATCGAGCGCCTCCATGAAGGGATCGGGCACGCCGCGCCAGACGAAGCGGTAAATGCTGCGCCGATGCTGCGGGAGCGAGGACCAGTCGTAGGCGAGGTAATCGAGCGTCGGCGTGAGCTGCACGGGCGGGCCGGTGATAAACTGCCGCACGCTCGGGCCGCCCATCGTGAGGTCGAGCTTGTCGGCCGCGGCGAGGGCGAAATCGCGGTAGCTGTCCGCGTCGAGCCGGAGGCGGTTCATGCGCCAGAGCAGGCGGTTGTCGCCGTCGAGTTGCGCGGCGTCGTCGCGGTGGTCGCTGCGCTGCCGGTAGGCGGCGCTGGTCACGATGAGGCGGTGGAGATGCTTGAGCGAACCGCCGCTCTCGCGCAGCTCGCAGGCCAGCCAATCGAGCAGCTCGGGGTGCGACGGCGCGCCGCCCATCCGGCCGAAATCGTTCGGCGAATCGCAGAGCCCGCGGCCGAAATGATAATGCCAGACGCGGTTCGCGATGCTCCGCCAGGTGAGCGGATTTTGGTCGTCGGCGATCCAGTTGCCGAGGGCCGCGCGGCGCTCGGCTTCGTCGTCGGGATGCGCCAGCTCGAAGCGCGCGGGCAGCGCCGTGACGGCACTGAGCGCGCCGCTTTGCGCCTCGCCGAGCGGCTTGTCGAAATCGCCGCGCTTCAGGAGGTTGACGACCTTCGGCGTCGGGACGGAGGTCGGCTTGCCTTTCCCGACCGCGAGCAAGACCTCGGCGTTTTTTGCGGCGGCGTAGACGACGGAGGGCGCGGGGAGTTTCGCGATCTCATCCGTCGCGCGGATGCGCAGGGCGTGGGCCGCCAGCGCAAGCCGCTGCGGTTCGGTCCGCTCGCCGGCGGGCTTGGTTTGCGCCTCCTGCGCAGCCTGCGGAAGGGCCGCCGCGCGCGCCGCCGGCTCATCGGTCGCGGAAAGCTTGAAGCGGCCGATGAGGTGGCCGGGACTCGACTGCTGCTTGAGCGTGATCGTGAGCTTCGCGCCCGGCAGGATCGCCGGCGGGTCGGCGAGCTCGAAGACGGCGTGGTGCGGCTGCCCGACCGCCGGATGAATTCCCCAGCCGGTGGCGAGGTTGCCGTCGAGCGCCGCCATCACGCCCCAGCCCGCCTGGTTGAAGTCCGCGGTCGCCCGCGCGAACTTGAGCTTCACCGGCTTGGGCGTGCCGGGCGCGAGCAGCGTCGCCTCGAATTCGCTCAGCGTCAGGTTGCCGTTGTCGATCCGGCCGGGGCCGCCTTTCGGCAGCGATGCGTCGGTCAGCACGTCGAGGCGCAATGCGGTGATCCGCTCGAGCGACGAGGTCGCGGTGATCGTGTAGGTCTCCTTGTCGGGCCGCGCGCCGTTGGAGATCAGCACCTCTTCGCTGCGCGAAAGCGTCGCGCCTTTCTCGCTGACGAAAGTCTCGTAAGACAGCGTGGTCCATTTCACCGGCGTGGCGGGGTGGTTCGTTTCCCATTCGGCGACCAGGACGTCGTTCTCCGGCGTGAGGAGCACGGCCTTGTCCTGCGCGTCCGCGGCCGTGAGCAGCGTCTGCCAGCGCCGGCGTTGCCGCGCGATTTGCGGGTCCTCGTCGTAGGAGACATTCCCCTCGATGACGCCGGCGAAGCACGCCTGCAACGCGTAGTAGTCCTCCTGCGTGATGGGGTCGAATTTGTGCGCGTGGCAGCGGGCGCAATTCGCGGTGCTGCTGACAAACGCGCCCATCGTCTGCGTCACCAGGTCGTCGCGGTCGAGGTAGTCGAAGTTCGTTCGCGCGGTCTCGTACGCGCTGTGGTCGAAGAGACCCGCGCCGAGAAAACCGAGCGCCGGCGTGAGGCGCGGCTCGTCGGGAAAGAGCCGGTCCGCCGCCAGTTGCTCGCGCACGAAACGCGCCCACGGCTTGTCGGCATTCAGCGACTCAATGACGTAATCGCGAAACCGCCACGCGTGATCGCGCGGCAGATCGTGCCCGCACCCGTGCGTCTCCGCGAAGTGGATCGTATCGAGCCAATGCCGCGCCCAGCGCTCGCCGTAGCGCGGAGACGCAAGCAGGCGATCGACTATCTTTTCACAGGCCTGCGGATCGGGGTCGCGCTCGAACGCGGCCACTTCCTCGAGCGAAGGCGGCAGGCCGTGCAGATCGAAATACAGGCGCCGGATCAGCGTGCGGCGATCCGCTTCCGGTGAAGGCGCGAGCTTCCGCTCCGCCAGCCGCGCGCGGATGAAGCGATCGACCGGATGCGTGACGCCGGCGTCCATCGGTGCGGGCGGGGCCGGTTTCACGAGCGGCTTGAGCGACCACCAATCCTCGGCGTTCGGCCGCGCGGCCGGCGCGACCCGCGGATCGGGCGCGCCGATTTTCACCCACTCCTCGAGCAGGGCGACCTCGTCCTCCGCGAGCTTCTTCTTTGGCGGCATCCGGTGGTCCTCATCGGACCAGCGCACCATCTTGATAAGGAGGCTCTCGTCCGGCTTGCCCAGCACGACTGCCGGACCGTCGTCGCCGCCCTGTTCCCAGCCCGAGCGTGCATCGAGGGTCAGCCCCCCCTTCATTTTGCCCTTGTGCGAGTGGCACTCGTAGCAGCGCTCCTTGAGCAGCGGCTCGATCTTCGCGGTGAAGAAATCCTCCGCGCGCGCGCCGGCGCCGGGCACGAGCAGCAGCAGGGCGGCCGCCGTCGCGGCGAGCCGCGCCAGCGCGGGTGCAACATGTTCCGGGGGAGTCACTCTACATCAACCATCCACGGGGCGGTTTCCTTAAACAAGGAGTTCTCGGGTTCGTAGTTCCGCCTTTAGGCGGCGAGGGGCCGTTTTCACGAGGCGCTTTGAAGGTCGGGTGCGCTCTTCGACGGTCGCGCCTGGCCGCCTGAAGGCGGAACTACGAACCTGGGGCGCTCCGCGCCGGTTTTCGGTATACAGGCGGTAAGCCCGCTGAGAGATTCCCGCGGTTTCCCCATGCCGCTCGCCGCTTCTCTCCGGACTCGCATCACCCAGGTCACCGACTTCGCGGAAGCGTACCTGCTCTCGGCGATGTACCTCTGCCAGGCGGCGCAGGTGGTCCGGGATGTCTTTCAGAACCTCTCCGATCGCCCGGTCGACGCCCTGGACCGGGGCCTGTGGGTGGTGGGGACGATTCGCGACGTAAATTACTTCCTGGTTTTCCTGCTGATTGCGATTTTCCTGCTCTTCAGACATCCGGCCGGGAATCACCGGAGCCATCTGAATCAGGTGCTGGTGCCTTTTACCGTGACGATTTTCTTCATCGTCCACCTGCTGGGCGTGTTCAGCGACGGCGAGCTCCTCTGGCTGTACCTCACCGTCGGCGTGCTCCTTTTCATTCGGCATCCCGCCGCGGAGGGGCCGCGCGATCTCAAGGAGGTGTTCGTGCCGTTGGCAGTCACGCTCTTCTTTCTGGCGTACCGTCTGCCCTCGGCGACGTGGGCGGGCCGGCCGTGGCTCCCCGCGCCATTGCGGGAATCACTGGGCTCTCCCGAGCTCCAATTTCGCTGCGCGATCGCGTCCCTGTTTTTCGGCGCCGCCGGGTCGCTGATCGCGGTGTGGGGCGTCGTCTCCCTCGGCCGCTCATTCGGCATTTTCGTCGCGGTCCGGAAGATCGTGCTCATCGGGCCGTACCGATATGTGCGCCATCCGATTTATTCAGGGTACGTGCTGATCTGGCTCGGGATCGTGCTCGCGAATCTGTCGATCGCGGTCATGGCTTTGGTGGCGATCCACACGCTGCTGATGATCTACCGCGCCCGGCTCGAGGAGCGCCGGCTCGCGGAGGCGAGCCCGGAGTATCGCGCGCATATGGAAGTGACGGGGTTTTTGTTTCCGCGGCTGCGGGCGGGCTCGACGGGCGCGGTGTGAATCGCGGTGCAGTCGATTACGAGCAGGAGCAGGAGTAAGATTAGGAGGAGCCGCTACAGCCCCGGCGTCTCGTAGTTGTAGCACGCGAAGATCCGGATCTGGCGGAGGGGGAGGCCGCGGCGGTTGAGGTCGAGGCACGAGATCATCTCGACGCGCTTGAAGCCGGCTTTGATCGCGGAGGGGGCGCGCTCTTCCTGGCGATCGGTGATGTAGAGCGCGTTGTGCCCCTGGAACCGGCTGACGGCGGCCTCTTCCACGAACGACTCGTCGAGCGGCAACTCGGGGAGCGCGCGTTGCAGCTCGCGGACCAGCGCACGCCGGGCGTCGGCGGCTTTGCCGCCCGGGGTCGTGTCGTCTTTCGGGAGGGCCGCCAGCGCCTTGGAGATCGCTTCGCGGAGCTCGGGGACGGCGTCGCGCGCGGCCACGTATTCCCGCGCGATGTCGGTGACCTCCGTCAGCTCGTCGTACCGCGGCCAAAAGGAGAATTGGTTCTCCAGCGCCTGCGAGCCGGGAATGTAGACTGCCGGATGGCCCGGGAACTCGATCCGCGGGTCGTGCAGGTAAAAGCTGAGGATGGCGGCGGTCTGGTATTTGTTGCCGATGAGGAAGACCGGGCCGTGCTCTTTCTCGAACTCGGCGCGCTTTTGTTCCACCACTTCGGCGGTCGTACGCCAGCCGCGCAGGCGGGTGCTGGTATCGACGTCGCGCCGTTCGCCGGCGCTCGTCACGACCTCGTACGGCATCGAGAGGCCGAGCAGGCGCGGGAGATCGGTGTTGAGGATGAGCAGGCTCATGACGGCGCCGAGGGCCATGCCGCCAAACATCGCATAGCGCAGCCACGCCCGCCCCGCCGCGAGCTCGTGGACGAGGGCGGCGGCGAGCAGCCCCAGCGAGAGCGTGCCGGGCGCGGTCCAGTTCGCTTCGCCGGCCTCGCGCAGCGAGAGGGTGAAATAAAGGATGAGAATCGGCAGCGTGAAGGCGAGGAGGAAGCGCGGCTTGAAATGCAGGCGGGCGCGGCCGACCCCGAGCCAAATCGCGGCGAGCATGGCCGCGAAAATGACCGGCGAGTAGACCGCGAACTGGCCGCCGACGAAGGTGCAGAACTCGCCCGGATCGAACGAGGTCGCGTGATTCACGCCGCTATGCTCTTTCAGATGCACGATGGTGATCCACTGATTCTGCGCATTCCAAACGATGGGCGGCACCGTGCAGGGGATGAACGCAGCGAGCATCGACCAAAACCCCGCGTGCCGCAGCTCGCGCCGGTATTTCGGCGTGCCGGCGAGCAGCAGGATGATGCTGAGGAGTTCCAGGGCGTTGGTCCACTTGCACAGGAACCCGAGGCCGATGAGCAAGCCGGTCGCCGGCCACCAGACGGAGAAGCGCGGGCTCTGCTCCAGCGCCCGCCAGCAGGTGTAGAGCGCCGCCATCCAGAAGCACATCGACAGAGGGTCGATCGTCATCAACAACCCGCCGACCTGGTAGATCGGCACGCAGCTCAGCCCGATGGTGGTCCAGACGGCGACCTCCTCGCTGTAGAGCCGCCGCGCCAGCCGGAACATGAGGAGCGCGGTGATGAGCGAGAGGATGGGGCTGAAAAAGCGGATGCCGAATTCCGTCGCG
>DASYIS010000180.1:0-9281 GCA_035997375.1 Chthoniobacteraceae bacterium | reverse complement strand
GAAGCAGCAAGCCCAGGGCGGCCGGTAATTTCGGGACTTCCCCTTGTCCAATACTCGCAAGCAGCAGCCTGACAAGATCAGTGCGGACTGCCCGCATTGCGGCTTCAGTCAGCTGGAGTCGGCTTACGCCAAGTCGACCATCTGCAAAAAGTGCAGCCAGCACTTCTCGATCGAGAAGCTGCTGGCGAAGGAGGTCTCCAGCCTCAAGGCGCCGTCGCTGTTTGAGAAGCTGAACAAGATGATCTCGCGGGAGCATGTCCGCGAGGTCCACTGTTTCAGTTGCGGCGCGGCGCAGGAGGTCTCCTCCGCGGCGGAATCCAGCTCGTGCCCGAAGTGCGGCTCGTACATCGACCTGCGCGATTTTCGCATCACCGGGCCGTTCGGACGCACCGTGCAAACGCAAGGCACGGTCACGGTCATGCCCAAGGGCGACGTGACGACGCGCATCCTCTGCGGGATGGCGCGGATCGAGGGGAAAGTGCGCGGCACGATCATCTGCACCGGCACGGTGGAAATCAAAGCCGAGGGCAAGATGTCCGGCAGCGTCGAGACCGAGCACCTCATGATCCTGCGCAAGTGCGACGTGGAGTGCCAGCGGCCGATCAAGGCGAAGACGATGGATGTCGACGGCAAGATCACGGGGGAGCTGATCTGCGAGGGCAAGGTCACCGTGCAAAAGCACGGCGAGGTCTACGGGATCATCCGGGCGAAATCGATCGTCATCGAGCGGGGCGGCATCTTCAGCGGCGACCTGCACATCGGCGAGCTGCCGGAGGAGCCGGCGCCCGAGCCCGAGCCGCCGAAGTCGACGACCTTGACCGCCGAGGGCCCGAAGCCGGTCGGCGGGGATGCGAAGCGGACGGGGAAGAAGCCGCGGCGGATCGCGGGAGGGTAGGGCGGTTCTTGGTTCTTGGTTCTTGGTTCTTCGCCGCTGCGCCGGACCATTCTTCGCATCATTCCCATGGGATGTATGGGAAGAATGCGAGGTATGGGAAGCCGGCGCTGCGCGTGAGCAACGAAGAACGAAGAACGAAGAACGAAGAACGAAGAACGAAGAACGAAGAACTAAGAACTAAGAACCCAGCAACCCCACCACCCGCCGCTCGCGCGCGCTGAGGATCGCGGTGTCGACGATTTGCTGGCCGATGCGCGAGGTCTCCACCGAGAGCGGGCCGGTGATCGGCTCGCCGGTGCGGATGCAGTGGACCATGTACTCCACCGGGTTGCGGAAGGGCGCGGCGGGGAGGTCCATCGGCACCTCGAAGCCCTCGGGATGTGCATGGGTCTGGACGCGGATAGCGTCCGCGTAATCCCAGGCCGAGAGCGTCCCTTCGGTGCCGCAGAGGACGAAGCCGGTCTTCGGCTGCGGCTGAAGCACCCACGGGTCGGTGAAGGTGCCCCAGCGCGTCTCGAACTTGGAGAGGCCGGTGGAGTAGCGCGCGACGGTGATGCTGTGCTCGTCGACTTCCAGCGCCGGGTCGCCGGCCATGAGGCAGGTGACCTCGATCGGCTTTTTCCCGCCGTTGTACCAGGTGCCGAGCGTGGTCCCGTAGCCGGCGTAATCGAGCAGCGAGCCGCCGCCCTCCCGGCGCTGGTAGAACCAGCTCGCCGCCTTGTCGGCGGTCGTCGGCGCGCCGCGCACCACCTTGTCGGCGCCGTGGTAGAGCGGCCCGCGATTGCCGCCGTGATGGTAGACGTTGAGCACCTCGCCGATGACGCCCTCGTCGAGCAGCCGCTTGGCGGTGATCGAGACCGGCATCCAGCGCAGCGGCCAGTTAATCGCGAGCAGCTTGCCGGTGCGCGCGACTGCGGCGGCCATCGCGTCGGCCTCGGCCAGCGAGCCGGCGAAGGGTTTCTCGACCAGAATGTGGACACCGTGCGCGGCGACCCGCTCCGTCCAGACGCCGTGCGTTGCGGCGGAAGGGCAGAGGATGGCGAGATCCGGGCGCGTCTTTTCCAGGCACTCGTCGGCGTTGGTGAAGACGCGCTCCGGGCCGAGGTTGAAATTACGCGCGGCATCGCGCATGCGCTCCGGCTGCTCGTCCGAGATGCCGACAATCTCCGCGTCGGGACATTCGAAAGCGTACCGGAGCAGATCGCCCATGTGGAAATGATCGAAATTGATCCCGACGATTTTGCAGCGGCTCATGGGGAGAGGTTGTCCGCGAAAACGAACCTCCGCAAGGCCGCGAGGAATTCATCGGGGCAGGTGCGATGGATCTGGTGCCCGACTCCGTCGAAGCGGCGATGTTGGTGGGAGGCGACGGCTTTGCGCGCGGCGAACAGATCGTCGTCCGTGAAGGCGCCGCCCGCGGCCGGGTCGCCTTGCAAGAGCAGCGCCGGGCACGCGACGCGCGGCCACAAGCTCGCAGGGTCGTAGCCGTCCAGCCAGCGGCCTGCGACAAGCGGCGTGAAGATTTCCGGATCGAGCTCCGCCAGGCACTCGGCGCTGAACTCCAGCGACGCCCGGTCGCGCACATCGCCGAGGCGCACGGGGCCTTGCGCGAAGGGCAGGCGGATGTCGGCGAGGCCGTCCGTCATCGTGGCCACGTCGCCGCCGCGGCGCGCCGTCTCCTGCATCCCGGCGAATTGCGCCTGATACGGCGTGGCGCCGATGTCCCGGCCCATCGTGTGAAAGGGCGGGTCTTCGAGCACAATGCGCGCGACGTGCGGCGCGCATTCGGCCCCGAGCGAGAGCGCGACCATCGCACCGAGCGAGTGACCGACGACGGTCACCGGCTCGGGAAAAGTCGCACGCACGAACGCGTCGGCGTCCCGGCAGTAGTTGGCGACGAAGTAACCGCCGGCCGCGCGGCCGGACCGGCCGTGGCCGCGATGATCGAGCGCGAAGACGTGCCACTCGCGCATGAGTTCCGGCAGCAGCGGCTCCCAATCGCGCCAATTGCGCGTGACGCCGTGCAGGAGCAGCAGAGGCGGGCCGGCGGCCGGACCCTCCGCGTAGTGCAAGGATGGCGCGCCTGGATAGGCGCGGGGGATTAAATGCAACGCCATGCAGCAGTGAACTCTACCGGAATTTTTGCCTACGAATCACACGAATCACACGAATGCTACAAAGGCAAATGTGTCGTGGAGCGATCGAAATTCGATTCGTGTGGCTCGTGTGATTCGTAGGCAAAAAATCATTTCTCCCGCTTCACGACGGTGGGAAAGGGAGTCGCGAGCCGCCCCGCCTTGACGATGCCGCCCTGCATCACCGCGAGGAAACGCTTGCGGTCCTCGAGCACGGCGATGTCGGCCAGCGGGTCGCCGTCGACCACGAGCACGTCGGCCAGCTTGCCTTTCTCCAGCGTGCCGAATTCGTCGCCGCGGCCCATGATTTCCGCGCCGGTTTTCGTGGCGCAGGTGATCACTTCCAGCGGAGTCAGGCCGACGTCGTTCACGAAAAAAGTCAGCTCGCGCGCGTAGTCGCCGTGCGGGTTCCAGCCGAAGCCATAGTCGCCGCCCATGCCGAGCCGGCCGCCCGCGCGCAGGATGCGCCGCGCGCTTTCGGCGCCGCCGTCGAGCGTCTCCTGGTGGCCGTCGATCACGCGTTGCGACAGGCCGAACTCCGGGCCGAGCTCGATGCTCGCCTTTTCAAAATAGAGCGCGGGGATGCACGGCACGTCGCGCTTCAGCAGCAGCTCGAGCCCCTCGTCGTCGATGAAGGTGCCGTGCTCGATCGTGTCGTAGCCGGCGCGCAGCGCGTTTTTGATTCCCTCCGTCGCGCGGCAGTGGCCGGTGACTTTCAGCTTGTGATTGTGCGCCGTGGCCACGACGGCGTGCATCTCTTCAAAGGTCATGCAGAGCGTGTGGTGATCGTTGATGTCGGGCGAGGCGGCGTCGCCGGTCGGGTACGTTTTCACCCACTCGATGCCGTCCTTGACCAGCGCGCGCACCGCGCGGCGGGCGTCCTCCTGGCCGTTGATGATGAAGACGAGACCCTCCATCCCAATCTTGCGAAACTCGGGATTCCAGTCCATCAGCCCGCCGGCCGAACAAATCTCGCGGCCGCTCGTCGCGAGGCGCGGACCGGCGATCAGATCCTCCTCGATCGCCTTGCGCAGCCAGACATCGACGTTAAATAGACAGCCGCCGGAGCGCGCCGCGGTGTAGCCGCACTCGAGCGCGAGGCGCGTGTTGACCGAGGCAAGCAGCGAGACGTACTCGACCGGGTACTTGATATCGAGGTCCTCGAGCGCCGCGATGTTGAAGTAGGTCGCGTGAAAGTGCGCCTCCACCAGGCCCGGCATGATCGTGCCGCCGCGCGCATCGATGCTCGCCGTGCCGGGCGGCGGCTCGGGAGCCTCGGCGGCGGACCCGGCGTAAGCGATGCGGCCCTCGGAAATGAGAAGCGCGGCATCCGGGACGGCCGGCCGGCCCGTGCCGTCGATCAGTTGACCGTGGGTGATGAGAGTCGTCCCGCTGGCGGTTTTCATGAGGAGGGATCAGGCAGCAGCGCGATATGGAGTTTGGCGCATCGAGGAGTCTGGGAGGCGGAATGATGATGGCGGGAGACGATGCGGTGAAGCGTGAAAATCGCGGAGGCCGAAGGCCGCAGGCGGCATGGGGAGCACACGCGCCCCGCGTGTTCTGCCCGGCGCCCTCGCCGGGCAGGTGTTCAACACACTTCGCGTGCAATTCACCAAACGGCGTGCCGCGCACAACGGGATTCGGCGGGGGCGCCAAATCCGGCACGCGGGGCGCGTGCGCTCCCCGGGCCGTTCGCGCTTGACGCGCATCTGAATCGATCGCGCTGCTTTCTGGCAATTATGAAAGTTACGGGCTCGGCACGCGCGCTGCTAATGGAGTCATTCATGATTTCGCTCATTCATTCCGCCGACGAAGCCGTCCACGTAGACGCGCTCCCGACGGACCGCCACGAACACGATATGGTTACACCCTCCTGCTACTCGGTGACGATCTTCACGCAGCGGTGGAAGGAGGTGCGCGATTTCTACGTGAATCTGCTCAGCGCCAACGTTCTGAGCGAGCGCACGGACCGCTATTGCGAGATGGAGCTCGGCGGCATCCCGATGACCCTGCGCCAGTGCGAATACGGCGAGATGGTCTCCTACTTTCACCTCTACATCTCGATGAAACAGCGCGCGACCGTCTTGCAGGAGCTGCGCCGGCGCGGCATCATCGTCACCTCCGTCGGACCGTACACGAACTTCCGCGACCCCGAGGGCCGGGTGATCAAGTTGTCGGAGGAGAAGATGGTGGTGGCGTAGGGGGAAGAGAATGACGAATGACGAATGACGAATGACGAAGGGCCGGCCAAATTCGTCATTCGTCATTCGCACCCGCTCCACCCCCGCATACACGTTCATCGTCTCCCCGCGCACGAAGCCCGCGAGCGTCTGTCCGCTTTCGCGCGCGAGCGCGACGGCGAGGCTGCTCGGGGCGGAGATGGCGGCGACGATCGGCAGGCCGGCGGCCTGGGCTTTCTGCATCATCTCGAACGAGACGCGCCCGCTCAGCAGGACGATGCTCTCGCCCAACTTTTCGAACCCGGTCAGCAGCGCCCAGCCGATGAGCTTGTCGAGCGCGTTGTGGCGGCCGATGTCTTCGCGGATTTGCAACAGATGGCCCGCCGCGTCGAAGAGCGCGCACGCGTGCAAGCCGCCGCTGCGCTGAAAGCCCGCTTGCTCGGCCGCGAGCCGCGCCGGCAGCGCGAGCAGCACCGCGGCGGAGACGACGAGCGTGCTCTCCACGCGGGGGCGCTTTTGCAGCACGGCGTCGATCGACTGCTTGCCGCAAATGCCGCAACTCGCCGACGCGACGCCCTGCCGCGCCTGGCGCGCGCGCTCGAGCTTCGCGGGGTTGCGCAAGGCCACGTCGAGCGCGTTCCCTTTGCCGATCTCGCCCGCCTCCACGCAGGTCGTGATATCGAAGAGATCCGCCGCGGTTTCGATGATCCCCTCGGTGAGGAGAAAGCCGGCGGCCAGCTCGCGGTCGTGCCCCGGCGTGCGCATCACGATGGCGAGCGTCTCGCCCTCGACGCGGATCTCCAGCGGCTCCTCGGCGGCGACGTCGTCGGCGACTTCGCGGAGCGCCCCGTCCTCGTAGCGCGAGAGCGTGAGGGCGACGGTGGTGCTGGCATCCGCCGGCGTCATTCTTTTCGAGGGACCACGATGTTGCAGATCACCGCCGGCTTGCCCTTGGGCCGGTACATCGAAAAGCCGTACTGGATGGCGGCAGTGCCCGGCCGCGCATATCGAACCCGATGGAGAGTCGCATCCCAGCGCTCGATCACGCTGCAGTTCGCCGTCTTCTCGCTCTTCGGAATGGGGACGTACCGCTCTTCCTTGACGGTGAGAAACGCGGACTCGCCGGGCAGGGGAACGGGAGAGGCCCAGTTCGGGCTCAGCCGCACCAGGCGATGTCGGTCGAGATCGAGGGCGAAGACCGTGTCGCCGTCCGTGCTGTTCAGATGCAGCCAGAAGAACGTCACGCGCAGCGGCCCCGCGAACAGATAGTATTGGGAGCCGTCGAGGTTGCCGTGCAGTAAATCCTGGACTCCGAAAAAGCCCGGCATCTTTGCGAAGACGAAATCCTGATGGCGGCGTAAATCGCGCAGCAGATAGTTCTTCCCGAGCCCCTTGCCGTCGACTTGATCGTCCTCGTACGGGGAGGGGCGGAGGACGAGCTCGGACGATTTGTCCGGCGCAAGGTGGTGGCGCACCTCGCCTTCCGGGAGCCCCGGTTCGACGCCCGGAGTGTCGTCGGAATCCGTGAAATACGGGGAGTCCTTCGCGGCCGAATACCAGTCGGGCGCCGCCGCCACGCGATGCAGATTCCTGCCGAGCGGCTCCACGCTCCAGACTTCGTCGCCGGCGGCAACGGCGCGGGTGAAGACGATCTCGCGGCCGTCCGGCGAGAAGAGGGGATTCCGCTCCTGGCCCGAATTATCGTTCGTGAGCCGGCGCAGGAGCGTGCCGTCTTCGCGGTAGAGGTAGAGGTGCGAGTGGCTCACGCCGACCGCCTGCAGATAGCGGATCGCGATGACGATCTCCGAGTCGGCCAGGGCGGCGGGGGCGAAGGCGAGGGCGAGGAGCGCAAGCAGGGAGTATCTCATGGGGTGGCGCTCTCTTCATTAGAGGAAGATTTTCGGGCAGTCACGATGCAGATTGAGGACGCCAAGGCGAAAATCGGGGAGTATATGTGAGTCATGAGTGAGGAAGCCGTACGCCATTGGCGACTTCGTTTGGAGTATTTGCGCGTTGAAGAAGCAAATTGCTCCGAGGTCGCTCAAAAGTCTGCCATCAAGAGTGGGATCGCTGAGGCCGAGTCAAAGATCAAGCAACTGGCGCCATTGCCTGCCCGTGTGCGCGACTACAGCCGGCGCGATCCGAATTTCGAAGCGGCGATCGCGGCGGTCGCCGAGGCTGAGGCGAAGGGGGCGGATCCGCTCGAAGGAGAGGTCGTTTCGTGATCGAACCCGAATGATTGGGAGGAAGATTCTCGCCCACAGCGCTTTTCGCTCGCATCCCGCCGCGCCTGCCGCAGGTTATTTCCGAAATGGGCCCCCGTCCTGAGATCTTCGTTTCCGCCGTCGTGCCGGAGATGAATGCCTATCGCAAGGCGGCGAAGCAGGCCTTGCTGGAGATCGGCGCGCGGCCGGTCGAGCATACGGATTTTTCCATCGAATACGCGGCGTTGCACGGGGTGCTGAGCAACGCGATCGGGCGGTGCGAGGCGGTGATTCACCTCGTCGGATGTCACTACGGGATGGAGCCGGCGGAGCGGACCCTGCACGCGCCGCGCCGCTCCTTCGCGCAGTACGAGCTCGACGTGGCGCGGCTGCTCGAGAAGCCGGTGTACGTCTTCGCCACGGCCGCCGGGTGCAAGGGCGAGGAGCACAAATGGGAGGACGATGACCGCCTCTCGTTGCAGGCGCAGCATCGCGCGGCGCTCGAGCGCGGGCCGAACTTTGCCACCTTCAGCTCGTACGAGGACCTCGGCCGCATGGTGCGCCTGCTGCGGGGCAAGCTCGTGGTCTGCCGCTCGCTCGCGCGGCTGCCCGCGCGGCCGATGGAGGGGCGCTTCATCGGCCGGCAGCGGCTGCTCCAGGAGATCGCGGAGAAGATCGAGCCGGGTCGCGTGGAGATGTTGCATCCGGCGCCGGACCTGAATCTCACCGGCGGCTTCGGCCAGAGCTGCCTCGCGATCGAGCTCGGCTGGCGCCTGCACGACGAGCGCCGCTTCGACTTCGTCTTCTGGGTGCCCGCCGGCCCGCGCGCGGATCTCGAGGTGAACCTCGCGGCGCTCGCGCGGACGGATGCGCTCGCGCTGCTGCCCGATGAAGTCGTCAGCCATCGCGCGCGCTTCCTTGCGGTGCGGCGCTGGTTTGAGGAGGAACACGCCGGGCGCTGGCTCATCATTTTCGACGGCGTGGACGACGAGATCGCGTGGTGGAGCTTGCGCCCGCTGCTGCCGGGTTTCCGCCACGGCGCCGTCATCATCACCGGCCGCGCGGCGACTTGGCCGAACATGCGCGAGCATGCGATCGGCCCCTTCAGCCCGGAGCCCGCGCGGCAGTTCATGCAGAGCCGGCTCGGGCAGCCGGGCCAGACCACGCCGCCGGCCGAGCAGCAGGCGTGGGATCGGCTCGCGGAGGCGCTCGGGCGGGTGCCGCTCGCGATGGAAATCGCCGCCGCGCACCTGCGCGCGAGCAAGCAGAGCGCGCGGGAGTTCCTCAGCAGTTGGACCTCGCACCACAAGCTCCCGAACGCCTCGCAACTCCCGTCGCCGGTCGCGATGATCGAGCACGCCGTCGCCTCGCTCGAGCGGCCGGTGCGCGCTTTTCTCAGCACGCTGAGCTGCCTCGCGGGGCAGCCGTTCGTGGTGCCGGTGGCGCTCTTCGAGCATCGCGGCGACTGGCCGCAAAACAGCCAGGCGATCGCCAAACTCGCGCGGCGCGGCCTGCTCGCGCACGACGACGCGGCCCAGGCGATCTCGATGCATCGGCTCGTCCGCGAGATCGTGCGCGATCGGCTGAGCACGGACGAAATGGCGGTGGCGCTCGGCGCGGCGCGGGCCGAGGTCGATGCGCTGCTGCTGCGGCCTGCCGGCTCGCTCGGCACGCGCGAGGCGACCATCCGCGAGCAGATCATCCCGCACTGCCGCGCGCTGCTCGGGCAGATGATTTCTCACCCGGCGGAGCTGCATGCCGGCGGCCTGGCGCAGGCGCTCGGGACGTGGCTGAAGAACTGCGGGCGGCTCTCCGAGGCGGAGACCTTCTACCGGCGCGCGCTGGGGATCGAGGAGCGGCGGCTCGG
>DASYIS010000179.1:0-17240 GCA_035997375.1 Chthoniobacteraceae bacterium | reverse complement strand
GGCCCCTCCCGCCACCCCGGCCCGCTTCGTCAGCACCGTGGGAAGTGGCTCCACCGCGCCGGTGAAAGTCGCGGCCAAAGTGGTCGTCAGTCGCGGCGCGGATGGCGGCGTGCAAGGCGCAAATCCCAACACGATCATCTTCACTCCGCCCGACCAGAAGGGCGGACTCGGCGCGCTCGGCGTGCTGCTCGAGAACGACCTTTCCACGGGCGCCAAAGGCAGCACCTGGACCGTCGGCGTGACCACTCGGGGCGGGGCCTTTCTTCAGTTCGTCCACCCGTTCGAAGGCGGGCACGTGATCGTGCAGATTACGCCCACTGACCTCAAGCCGTGCCGCGTCGCGACCTGGCCGGATTCGCCGTGGACGAGTGGAGGCGATCCCGCTTTCTTCAAGCGGACGGCCAACGCGAAGGTCTTTCCGCTGAAATTCAGCAAGGTCACCCTCGTGAGCCAACTCGATCCGAAGGGGAACTACTCCTTGAGCGTGGATGGCAAAGTCGTGGGCACGGGCAACTTTGCCGCCCCGGCAGACCGCGCACTTTATGTCAGCGCCGGTCCGCTGACGCTCTCCGATGCTTTCAAGGGAGAGAAGCTGCCCATGCAGTGGAAGCCGGGCTTCGCGGCCCTGGTCTTCGCGGGCACCGTCCCGGGCTCGGGCAGCGTGCTGAATGGCGACGCCCTCGTCTTCCAAGCCAAGGCGCCGTAGGCGCGTGCCCAAACCGCCCAGCTCTCACCGGTGAGGGGCGCCGGAGTTTTTGGAGTGCGGGAAGCGACGGGAGGCGGCGACTGCGGCATCGTGGTACTGATCGCGACTGCTCGGGATCGCCTCAAACCAGAAGGTGTCCGCAAATCCTCTCACCTCTTCGGCTGCGCGCGCCCGCGCTCGACTGCATCCTTCCGCCTACGCCAGCCCGCTCAGCCGCTCCGTGCTATCAGCCACGCGGTCGAGCGTTACGCCGGCGCGGTCGAGGAGCGAGAGGTGGAGGTTCGCGAGCGGGGTGCCTTTGGGGTAGGTGAGGTGGCGGCCGCTTTGCAGCGTGCCGCCGGCGCCGCCGCAGAGGAGGATCGGGATGTTGTCGGTGTTGTGGCGATTGCCCCAGCTCAGGCCGCTGCCGTAGAGCACGGTCACGTGGTCGAGCAGCGTCTTGTCGCCTTCCTGGATGCGCTTCATCCGCTCGAGCGTGTAGGCCAGCGTCTCGATGTGGAAGCGGTCGATTTTCGCGAGCTTCTCCAGGCACTTCTCGCGCGTCCCTTCGGTGAAATGCGTGAGCCCGTGGTGGTCCTCGGTGATGCCGAGGTGCCGGTACGAGACGCCGGCGCCGCCGCCGTTTTCGACCGCGTACATCATGCTGCCGACGCGCGTCGCGTCCGCTTGCATCGCCATCACCATCAGCTCCGACATTACGCGGAGATGCTCGGGGAAGCCGGCGGGGACGGCGTTCGGCATCGCCATGTCCGGCGCGCCGCGGAGCTCCCGGTCCCGTTCGGTCGCCTGGATTTCCTTTTCGATGAAGCGGACCGACGTCAGGTATTCGTCGACCTTTGCGCGGTCGGCGACGGTGAGATCCTTGCCGAGCGCCTTCGCGTCTTCCATCACGAGATCGAGCACGCTGCGGCGGCAGACGTCGCCCTTGGGATCGCCGAAGAGCCGCAGGAAGACCTGGCGCGGGTTCACCTCCTGGCCCATCGGCGAACCCGGCGCGGACCACGAAATATTCGACGAATGCTTGCCGAGCCCGCGCTGGCAGCCGAGCTCGAGCGAAGGCAGCCGCGTCTCCTGCCCGAGCTTCTTCGCGGCGAGCTGATCGATGCTCGTGCTCGTGCAAAAGCCCGCGTTGTCGAGCTTCCCGATCGGCGCGGTGCTGAGGAAGGTGGAGCTTGCGCGTGGGTGCGGGTTGCCCGCCTCGTCTTCGCGGCGCAACTGCAAGCCGCTGAGCACCAGCACCTGGTCGCGCACATTTTTCAGCGGCTCGAGCGTCGGCGAGAGCTCGTAATCCGGGCCGTCGGTCTTCGGCGTCCAGGTGTCGAGATCGACCCCCATCGGCACGTAGCAAAACAGCAGCCGCCTCGGCGCGGCGGCCGGCGCGGCGGCGCGCGCCCGCACGGGGAGCATCGCCTCCAGCAGCGGCAGGCTGAGGCAGGCGCCGAGCGCGCCGCGGAGCACGGTGCGGCGGGAGAGGGGACGACTGGAGTTGATCATGGGGCGGCGTCGTTCGACAGGCGGTAGAGAAAAGGATCGCTCTTGATCACCGCGGCCACCACGGCGGAATAGCGGTAGCCATTCTCCGCGGCGGCTTGGGCGATCTTCGCGACAGCCGGGGCGTCTTCTTCGCGCAGGTGCCGGCCGATCGCGTAGGTTAGCAGATGCTCGGCGTACGCGCGCACGAAATCGTCGCGCCGCGCCGTGGTCAGGATCGTCTTCAGCTCCTCCGGCCCCTGGAACGCCCGGCCGTTCGGGAACATCGCCGTCGCATCGATCGCCGCCGCCGGCGAAGGCCCGGCCGCCGCGCCGTGGCACTTGATCCAGTCGATCTGCCAGTCGCCGACCGCGCCTTCCAGATCGAGCCGCAGGCCCGTGATGAAGCCGCGCCACGAAGGCACCTTCGACACGTCGAACGTGTACTCCGCAAAGTCACTGTGCGGCTCGATCGCGACGGTCGTCGGGCTCTTCCACGGCGCGTTGACGGCGTTGTCCCACGCCTTGTCGGAGTCGGTGTTGAACGTCAGGCGCAGCTTCGCGCACTCGGTGTCGTTCTTCAGCCGCACCGTGACCCGGTCGAGCGCCGCCCCCTTGTGGATGCGCGGGCCGAAGACATACGTCATCTTCGGGCCGACGCCGCGCAGCACGCCGTCCTTCACCTCGAGCTGCCCGCCCTGGTACCCCGCGCTCCAGCCCTCGAAATCGCCCGTCACGTTGAAGCCCCAGGTCTGCCCGCCGTCGCGCGGCGGCAGCGGCCCGTCCTGCTCGCGCCACCGGCCGAGCGCGTCGTAGTTCTCCAGCGCGAAGCCGAGCGGATCGATCCGTCGATGGCACGCATGGCACGCCGGGTCGGAGCGGTGCCGATCGAGCCGCTGGCGGAACGTCAGCCCCGCCACCGCGGGATCGGCCTCCTCGTCCTTCAGCGAGCCGGCGTTCGGCGGGGGCGGCGGGAGCGTCTGGCCGAAGATCGTTTTCAGCACCCACTCGCCGCGTTTCACCGCGCTCGTGCGAGTCGGCGGCGAGGTCGAGGTCAGCACGCCCGCCATCGTCAACACGCCGCCGCGGCGATGGTCGGGCAGCGGATATTTGCGCCACGTCTCGACGTCCTTGCGCGGCACTTCCTTGCCGAAATTGAACACGCGCCCGTCCCAATTCTGCACGCCGTAAAATTGCGCGAGCCCGCCATTGAGCACCCCCCAGTCCGCATCGACGAACTCGAGAATGCTGCGATCCTCGAGCTGCATCACTTCCGTGAACATCACCGCCTCGTGGCGCATCGCGTGGCGCAGCCCGCCGTAGCTGTCCTCGTAGAAAATCGGGAAGAGCTGCGGGTCTGGCATCGCCGATTCCCAGCCGCCGAGTTGCAGCCATTGCACGGCGAAATTGTCCGCGAGCGCCTTCGACTTCGGGCTCTGCAGCATGCGGTGAATCTGCGCGTCGAGCGTCGCGGCGTCGTGGAGTTTGCCCTCCCGCGCGAGGGCGAGCAGCGCCTCGTCGGGCATCGTCGACCAGAGGAAATACGAGAGCCGCGTCGCCAGCTCGAAGTCGCCGACCGGGCGCACGCCGCCGCCTGCTGCCGCGCCCGCGGGCGCGGGCTCGCGCTCGAGGCGAAAGAGGAAGTGCGGCGAGATCAGCACCGCCTGGAGCGGTGTCTTGATCGCGCTTTCGAACGGCTCGCCGCGCGACTCGGCGAGGTCGTACAGCTTGAGAAACCGCGCGACCTCTTCCGCGGTCACCGGCCGGCGAAACGCGCGCGCCGCGAACGACTCGATGATCTCCCGCGCCGCGTCGTGCGCGATTTTCTTCGCATCGGGCTTCGCGACGAAGAGCTTCGGATCGCGCTTCGCCGCCGCTTTGTCGAGCACCTCGGTCGCGGCCGCGAGGTACTTGTTCATCAGCAGCGGATAGAGCGTCATCGACTCGCCGATCCCCTCGAATCCGTGGTCCGCGTCATCCGGCGGCAGCTCCACGATCGGCGCGCGGTAACGCTCGATCCCCGAGTTCAGCCCAAACCAGACGCCGTCCGCCGGGAAGCCTTCGCCGGATCGAAGTACGGCGGCCGGCCCGGCGGACGCAGTGTTGGCAGCAGGTCGAGGATCGTGTTCGAGTACTCCGTGCGCGTCAGCCGCCGCACCACCGGCTGGCCCGGCTCGGGCAGTCCATCGGCGCGTGGCCGCAGCCGCATTGTGTCGATCCAGGCGACGACGCGCGCGCGCTCGGCCTCGGTTGGTTGCGCTTCGTCATCGGGCGGCATCTCGTGCCCGTCGAGCGCCTCGCGCGCCTGCTTCCAGAGCCCGCGATGATTTGGAAACTCCGCCTCCGCCTTGAACGCCGCGAGATCGACCTTCCCCTTCGGCTTGCCCTTCCCCTCGCCATGGCACTGGAAGCAGTACTTGGAGAGCAGCGGGCGGACCTCTGTCTCATACGCCGGCGTCCCCTCTGCGCGCGCCGGCGTGGCGAGGCAAAGCACCGCCGCGGCAGCGGAGAGCGTGGCGAGTGGGCCAGGGAGGAGTGAAAACATCGACGGGACTCAGCGAAGCGTGAAGACGACCCCTCAGCCCCGGGAATGTTAGTGCACCGTGCCCGGATCCGCCCCCCCAGGGTTGGGCTCCCGCATGTGCTCGACCATGCGGCAATTTGGAGAAATGATGCCCTCATGACACGCGCGCTTCTCCTCACGATGGGCCTTCTGGCTTTCACGGCCCACTCCGCTTTCGCGGGTGCGTTTGAGACGAACGGATTCATCCGCGAAGTTGCGGGGAAGCTTCAGATGCATCTTCCGAAAATGGCTGCCGATGGACTTTTCGAAGCTCATCGGAGTCGCGCGGGGTGGACATATTCGATATTCACCAGAGTCGGCAAGACATCTTGCGATGTCGTCAAAATCGAAATTGAACAAATCAACGCCTATCGGTCCAGGGCGACGGTGACCACCGTTCGGGTGGAGGGTGGCGTCCTGGGGCGTTTCACCGTTCGCACCCCGGAGCAGACACCGCCATGGGAAGCGAAGATTCGCCTGGCCTTGCGATAGTTCATCCCACGTCTCCACCAACCCATGGACAAGAAACCCGCAATCCCACCCGCGCTCGTCAGTGAATTTGTCGGCAAGGCGCACGGCGACTTCGAGCGCGTCAAAGAGCTTCTCGAACAGGAGCCGGCGTTGCTCCATGCCGCCTGGGACTGGGGCGGCGGCGACTGGGAGACGGCGCTGGGCGCGGCGGCGCACACGGGACAGGCGGATATTGCGCTCCATCTTCTGGAGCGCGGCGCCCGCATGGATATATTTGCCGCGGCGATGCTCGGCCGGCTCGACGTGGTGCAGGCGATCGCCGCTGCTCAACCCGGCGCGTTGCGTGCCGCCGGTCCGCACGGGATTCCACTCCTTGTCCATGCGCAGCAGGGAGGCGAGGCCGCCGCGGCGGTGGTGCAGTTCCTACAGTCGGCCGGCGCCTGAGCTTGCCCGCGCCGGCTATTGCTCGCGAATCCGCCGGGGGCCGGTGCGTTTGGTCGGCGGGGTGGCGAGGGGGTCGTCGGTGAGCGTTTCTCCGAGGAAGGAGCTGACGAATTTGAGATCGGCGCTCACCGCGGCATCGGGCCCGCGCAGGTGGACGCGTTCGATCGCCAGGTCGATTTGCGCCTCGATCCGTGCGAGGTCGCTTTCGATTTCCTCCAACGATTGCTCGCGGCGCTCGTAGTTGGCGAGGCGCTGTTGGACGATTTTCAGCGTCGCCTCCTTCGAGTCGCGCGCCGCCGGCGAGAGCTCCACGTCGCCCAGGTCCGCCTCGAGCGCCGCGACCTGCTGCTGCAGTTCCTGCTCCTTCGCCGCGTGCCCCAGCGCGCCGAGGCTGCTGCGGACCACGAGCAGTTTCAGCGCGAAATCGCCCAGCTTTTGCAGCGCCTCGCGATTGGCCTCCGCAAAGAACGCCGAGTGTCCGCTTTCCTCCTGCAACTGCATCGCCCGCGCGCATTTGCCCGCGATCTGCTCGAGGCGCGCGTGGTTGGCGGAATCCAGCCGCGCCACGAGAGTGCGCCGGGCTTGCGCGGCGGTCTCCAGCTCGGGTTGCGCGGCCATGGCATCGACGCGCAGGCGAAAGAGCGGGCTTTGCACCGCGGCCCAGAGCCACATCGTTTCCAAGCCGGCGCCGAGCAGCCAGAACCCGGCGTGCCCGAAGCCGAGAATCGCAAAGCCGAGGACGGCGAGCGCATTGACCGGCACCTGGCCCAACCCCGGCACGGCCGGCCGGATCCAAAACGCGGCTTTCAAATAAGAAAACACAAAGTCGGGTTAGCCTGGGAACGGGAATGGATGGCCACAAAAAGGCACAAAAGGCACAAAAGAGACGATCTCCGACTAATCGGATGATTCCTTCTCTGGTTCCCAAAGTTAGCGAAGCGCTTTGGGAACCGCTCCGCCGCAGCGAAACTCCGTTTCCTTCCTGGCGCGAGACCGCGAGCCGGCGGGTGAAGCAACCGCCGCGGCGATTCGAGCGCGTTCGGAAACAGAGTTTCAAGACGGCGCCGACGTTCCCAAAGCGCTTCGCTAACTTTGGGAACGAGAGGGGAGACGAGAGCGGGAACGAGAGTTGAGCCTCCCTCTTTGTGCCTTCTGTGCCTTTTTGTGGCGATACTCATTCCCGTATTAGTTTAGCGGTTCCCCTGCTGGCGTTGCCAGCTCACGAGCAGGTTCTCGATCACCTCTGCTTTCGGTGTTTCGCCCATCGTGCCAAGGTCGATTTTCAGGCCGAATTTCTCGTATTGGACAAACGGGCTTTCCGGGAATTTGATCGGGACCGTGGGGTTGCCGGGCCGGAAGCCGTGCTTGAGCGATTCGCGTTGGATCGGCTCGCTGAGCAGGAAGTCGAGGAATTCGCCGGCGGCCGCGCGCTGTGCCGCGCTGCTCCAGGGGAGATCGAGAATGTAATACGGATTCTCATTCCACATATTCTGGCGCGGATAGGCGATCTTCAACTCGCCCCAGCGGCCCTCCGCGCTTTTCAAATAATCGATCGCGACATTCTCGTAAACGAAGAGCGCGTCGTAACTCGACGGCCCGCGCAGCACCATGTCGCGCATCATGTTGCCCGTGGAGTTCGACATGCCCGAGGCCGAGCGCTCGATCCCCTGCATCCACGTCTGGAACGCGGGATCGAGCACCTCTTTCATCGTGAGCCCGCGCGGCTTCTTGTGGAAATCCTGCGCCATCAAGACCAGCGTCATCAGCCCGCTGTTCGACTGGTTCGGGTGGGTGTGGCCGAACTTGAACAGGCCCCAGTCCGGCTTTTGCGCGATCGCCTCCCAGCCGCTCACCTCGCCCAGCGCCTGGCCGACCGTCTGGAAATTCACCTCCTGGTACTTCTTGAGGAACGCCTCCGCGCGCTCCGCCCAGAGCACGAAAACCATCGGGCTCAGCGCGAGCGCTTCCTTCCGGAGGATGGGCGATTTGTCGTGCTTCAATTGCCACTCGCGGACGAAGACGTCCTCATAGAGCGAGCTCGCCGGGCTCCAGACCTGGATGCGCTCGTCGCCCCGCTGGATGGCTTGGGCGCTCTCGATCGACCCCAGCGGGATCAGCTTGATCGCGGTCTTTTTCCCCTGCGCCGTCGCGGCATATTGCTGCACCGCCCATTCCATCCAGCGCTGCTTCTCCGTGCCATACGCGATGCCGAGTTCCACCGTGGCGCCGGCCGGGCCCGCCGCCGCGCGGGGCGCCTCCCCGGGCTGCGCGGGCCCCGGCGATTGCCGGGTGAAGAGCACGTAGGCGCCGTACCCGCACGCCAGCACGAAGAGGAAAATCACGAACTGGCCGAACGCCGTCAGGCGGGAAGTGGAAGGAGCGGGCATGGTCTAGAAAAATGTGGAGATCTCCTTGAACACTTCGCGGATGTTCTCCGGCTTCCCTTCGTAAAAGCGGGCTTGCGTGGCATTGGCGATCTGCTCGAGCGCCTCCCGCTTCCCGCCCGAGTCGTAGCCGATGGTGAAGATGCGAATCGCCGGCCGCTCGCTGCTCGGGCGAATCTTCGCCAGCAACTGCGGCAGCTTCAGTTTGCTGTCGGTATCGTCGCCATCCGTCAGCACCACGATGGCGCTGATCTTGTCGCGGTTGGCGGAGGTGCGCGTCATCTGCTCATCGTAGGCGGCCGCGATCGCATCGTAGAGCGCCGTCCCGCCGTCGGCGAGGAGCGAGCCGACCTCGCGCAGCGTCGCGTCGCGCCGGCTTCCCAGCTCCGCGGACGCCGGCGCGGGAAAGACCTGGTTGTTGAACGCCATCAGCCGAAACCAGTCGCGATCGCCGAGTTGCTTCACCAGTTCCTGCGCGCCGAGGCGAGCGTTCTGGATGCGCCCGCGCTCATTCATCGAGCCGCTCACGTCCATCACGAGCGTGACGTTCGACCGCTTCTTGTTCGCCTGCCACAGCCGGAGAATCCCTTCCATCGTCTCCGCGGATGGAACCTCGAGCGTGGTCTGCGGCTCCTTCGGATTGACCCCGTGCGCGGCATCGATCGGCGCCGCCAGCGCGACGTCCGCCAGCGCCGGCCGGAAGCCGAACTCCAGCGCCCGCTGCTGGCTGGCCCGCGCGAGCAGGAAGTCGAGGTACTGGCGGGCGGCCTCGCGATGCTCCGGGGTCACCCAGGGGCGGTCCACGATCCCCGCCGGATGATCGCTCCAGAACGTGCCTTCCTTAGGGTAGATCGCGACCAGCGGAAAAGCCGTCGGCGTTTTCTGGCTGTAGCTTTCGATGACCATGTTCTCGTACAGCACCGCAGCGCTCACGTAGGGCGGGCCGTTGGCGAACATCTTCTTGCCGAAGAACCCGGTCGACGTGCCGTAGTGCACCACGGATCTTTCGATCTCCCGCACGTAGGCCGCCGTCTGCGGCCGATTGACGTCCTCGAGCGAAAGCCCCTGGCGTTTTCCCGCCGCGGCGTAGACCTCGGCGAAGACGGAGATGAGACCGCTGTTGGAATACTGCGGATGCGTGTGGCCGAACTTGAACGCTCCCCACTGCGGCCGCCCGCGCTTCGCCCAGCCCTCCGGTTCCGCCGCCAGCGCGAGGATCTCGGCCCAGCCGACGCTCTCCTTCGGCCAGCCGAGGGTCTCGGCCATCGGCTGCCACATCGCGATCACCACCGGCGAGAGCACGAGATTGTCCGTCGCTCCGAGCAGGTCCTGGCCGGTCTTCGCGCGGGACTGCGCATTGCCGAGCTTGATGAAGGCGGAGGAAGCCGGGCTGGTCAGGTCGGCGTGCGCCGTCCCGGCGATCAGCTCATCGATGCACTCGCCGGACCCCTTGGCCACCGCGTCGATATGAATCGGCTTTCCTCCCGCCGTCTTCGGCTGCGAGCGATGGAAATCGTCCGTGACCGCCTTGATCCACGACTCCTTCTCCGAGCCGTACGTGAATAGCACCCGGACCGCGTCCGGCGGGATTTTCGCCTCCTCGCCCTGTGGCGTGGATTGCTTTCCGCAGCCGGCCAGCATCAGGACCACTCCAAGATAGGCAAGCCGGCGCATGGGAATAGGTGGGTTGGCCACCAAGCTACCTGCGCCGGGCCCTCGCTCAAAGCTCAAAAGCGACACCCGTCTCTCCGCGGGGCCGGGGACGGAATGACGAGCCGGGGGATTAATCGCGCAAGTTCCCGTATCAATGAGGGTACAAGTGCGCTACGGTCTCGCGATGCTCATTAACGATTTCGAGGAGAAGGTGGAAGTGGTCCGGCGCTACCGCGCGGGCGGCGCGCAACAGCCGGCACGCGTGGCAAAGGCGCTCGGCGCCGGCTATCGCGTGACCCTGCCGATCGACGGCACCTCCGCGATGTTTCACCTGAAGCCCTCGGAATTGCCGCGTCTGCTCGCGGAATTTCCAGGCGTGACGGAGCTCTGGCGGCTGTTCGTGGTCGCGTAAGCGGGGAGTCGCCGCGCACGAAAAGCCCGCGAGTGGAGACCCGCGGGCTTTTGGATTGGTTGGCGATCGCTGCGGCGACGCTTAGTCCTTGCGCTTGCGCGGGACTTCCGTGGTCGTGGTGGTGGTCGTCTTTTTCTCCTCGATCACCGGCGCGGGCGCGGGCGCGACGGTCCGCGTTTCGGTGCGGACGGCGGGCGCCTCGACGCGACGCTCGGTGCGCACGGCGGGCGCGTCCTCTGTCACCGTTTTGGTGCGGTGGACGATGACGCGATTGGCGATCATGCGGTCGCCTTCGCGAATGTAATGAACCGTCACCGGCAGGCCTGACTTAACGGTTTCGAGCGAGACCGGTTGGCCGGCGTCGTCGATGTAGGTGGTCGTCTTGGTGTAGCTATAGCGGATCGGTTCCGGCGAGGTTTCGCTGCGGACGATGATGGTGTCCGGGCTGAACTCGCTGATGGTGCCGGCCGTGGTCGTGGTGGTGCCGACGACCGCCTCGCCGCCGGAGCGGGTGACGACCGTCGTTTGGGCGAATGCCAGCGGGCTGAACGCCAGCGTGGCGATGGCAATGGCGAGGAGAGTGCGATTCTGTTTCATGGTATTTTTGGTTGTTGGAGCAATTCAGGGATTCCCCTGTGGAGAGGAATCGGGTGAACCTAAAAGTTGGCCGCATGGGCAGATTCAAGACCGCAAAGGCGCCGCGGGAGAGCGCAGCGGCGTCCCTCCGCGCGCCTTCAGGCGGCCGTGTGCTGTGGATCAGGCTCGCGGCAGGCCACGCCGACCGTGCGGAATTCGCCGGTGCTTGGCAGGAACTCGAACGAGGCGCACGGCTCGCTGACGCCCTTCATCCGGAGTGCGACGACCGTCCAGTCGTCGTAGGTATTCGAGGCCGTGAGCACGAAGCCGAAGGGCGCGGCCTTTTCTTCCTCGAGCCGAAGAAGAACCTCGACGAAGCCTTGCTCGCCGAGGATGCCCGAGGTGTGCGCCTGCGTCACGGTGAGCAATGTGGCCTCGATCTCACGGCAGAGCCGAGCGAGATGCGCGTTTGATAAAGGATGTTCCAACATTGGCCGGGGCATTGGTCACCCGACCCCAACTTGGGAATCGCACCCCGGCGATCCGGCGCGCGCGAGCATTCGCCATGATTCGCGCGTCGGGGTGCTTAATCTCTCGCCGGCGGCGGCAGCGTCTTGAGCCACGCGAGATTGAAGACGTAGTGGTTCTTGCTGCTCAGGAGTTGCACGCGGTCGTCGCGCGTTTGCGTTACTGCGAGATAGCCCGTCGGTTCCGCCAGGGTGTCGCTGAAGGTGAACTGCCCGCGGTCGATCGTCGGCACGGTGTGCGGCGGACCGCCCGGAGTGATGAGGCGGCGCACGGGCCACGTTTGGCCGTCGTCGAAGGAGACCGCGGCGAAAAGGCCGTAGCCCTGCTGTTCGCCGCCGCCGGCCTTCTTGAAGGGCAACCCCTCGCGTGTCTTCCAGTTCGCCCCTTGATCGGTGTACGAGCAAAGCAACAGCGGGCCCTCGTGCAGGCGGATCATCACAGCGCGCTGGGCGGAGCTGATCGCGGGAAAGGGCGACTCGGACCAGGTCCACGTCTGCCCGAGGTCGGCGGTGATGCTGATCGGCGTCCGGCCATGAAAGACCGCCTGCTCGTTTTTGCCATCCTGCCGGCTGAACGCCATGAGGCGGCCGTCGCCGAGTTGGACGATCGGCGCGTGAATGCCGGGGAAACGGCCGCCGGCGCCGCCGGGATGGATGTCGGCATCGCGCTGCGGCAGCTCGAGGACGCTCCAGCTTTTTCCGCCGTCGCGGCTGCGGACGAGACTCACCGTGCGCGAGTCGTGCGGGAGAATGAGGTCGCCTTCGCGCGTGCGCAGGAGCTGATTCCCAAACTCGCCATGCGGAAAGATGGGGCGCGCCTTCGACCAGGTGGCGCCGTTGTCCGTCGACGTGCGGACGATGTTTTCCACGAGCCCGCGCGCGAAGTGGTAGATGGTTTCCGCGCCGTCCCACCAGAGCTTGGGCGCGTGGTCGTTCACGTCGGGGCCATCCCAAAACGGCGAGGCGGGCTCCCACTCCGTCGCTCCGAACCGCAGCCGGCTGGCGGCGTTGCAGAGCTCGCTGCCGCCTTCCTCCACGCACGAAAACCAGACGGCGAGCAGATCGCCATTCGGGCATTCGGTGATCGCGGGGCTGTGATTGTGCCACGCAAAAAGCGGCCCCGCCGCGTCCGCGGGGATCTTCACGAAGGGCTTCGGCCCGGAGAAAAACGGGATATCCGGCGACGCGCGCTGCAGCTTCGGAATGGTCTGGCTGACGTTTTGCGCATTCCGCGGCGGCGCCGGCGGAGGCAACGTCATTTGGGGCCGCGGGTCGCCGAGCACGACGCGAAAGCCGATGTGTTCGCTGACGGATTCGGGAATCCAGGCGGCGCGATTGGCCGAGCGCAACAGGCGGGTGAAGATGGAATGGCTGCCGCCGCGAAAGACGCGAAAGTCGCCGTCGCGCCGGCCCGCGGGATCGGTTTGCGCGGCGGCTTCGTACGGCCCGTACCAGTCGGCGCACCACTCGGCCACGTTGCCGTGCATGTCGTAGAGCCCCCAAGGGTTCGCGGGATTCTGCGCGACTTTCAGTACGGGCGGACCGGCGACCGCCTGATACTCCGGCGGCAAGACGCCATCGGGAAAGTAGAGCCGGCTCGGTTCGCCAAACCAGCGCTGATACCCCGCTGGCAACGCTTCGCCGGAATTGAAAAACGTGGCGGTGCCGGCCCGGCAAGCGTACTCCCACTCGGCCTCGGTCGGCAGGCGATACGTCCGGCCCTCCTTCTTCGAGAGCCAGTCACAGAAGGCCGTGGCATCGAACCAACTCACGCCGGTGGCCGCCTCGTCGTCGGCTCCTCGCGGACGGTGCTGCGGCTTGAATTGGCGATACTGCCCGAGCGTCACCTCCGTCGCGCCGAGGTGAAACGCGCGGCTGATCGTCACGCGGTGCGCCGGCTTCTCATCCCAGTCCGCGTGATCGAACTCGGCGGGATGCTTGTACATCTTGTAATCCGCCGTCGGCCCATCCTGGCCCATCAGGAACGAACCGGCGGGAATGGGCACGAGGCGCAGGCCGAGGGAGTTGTTGAGGGGCTCGGAATTCGGAGGCTCGGCGGCATGAAGCGGCCAGACAACGACAAGCGCAACCCCGAAGGTGCGAAGAACACGGTTCACGGCAGAACCTGCATACCCAGCTTTGCTGCCAACAGACGCTGCCGCCGGTCGAAAGTAATAAATTCTTGTGCGCCCATCTTCTCTGCACAAGCGACGTGCAGAATATCGAAGCTGCGGGTGCCGAGTACCGCCGTTTCGGAGAACGCAATCTGAGCGGCGCGTCGAAATACAACTCGCCAGTTAATCCGCATCGGAAGCAGGACGCGGGCTCGAATATCTGCTTTCAGGTTACGCAAGGAGGTTTGCGCTTGCGCACGCGTATTGTGTCCACGGAAAACCGAAAGTTCAAAGGCATTGCTCACCTCGAGCCGATGCAATGCCGTGTAAACAAGAGGCTCCGGGAGCGAGCCGGCCAACTCCGTGGCAGCGTCGGTGTTCGCGTCGAGTTTGTAGATCGACACGAGGAAACTCGAATCAGCGTACATGATGGGGCTACCGGTCAGAAGATTCGCGCTCCTCCAGCACCATATTTGGGCTCACCTTATCCCCGTATATCGCACGAATCCGCGCTTTGAAATCCGGCCACTCGACCTTTCCACGCCCAAGGGCAGCGCCGCCGGCCTGCGGATGCCGCCTCGGGGTCTGAAGGTTTCCTTGCAGGCGCCGGACCAACATCGCCTGCTCGGAAGGCGGAAGTTGCCTGGCCGCCTCTTCGATCTCCAACAGTGTGCTCATGGCCCCACCCTACCCGACGTCGGCTGATGTGACAAGCGCGGGCCCCTCACGCGTTCCCCGCTACCGCCGGCACGACCAGCACCGGGCACTTCGCCCCGCGCACCACGCCGGCCGTCACGCTCCCGACCAGCAAATGATAGAGCGCGCCGTGGCCGTGGGAGCCCATGACGATGAGGTCGGCGTGATGCTCCTCGGCTTGCTGCAAAACTTTGTCGGTGAGCGGTCCCTGGATGTGCATCGCCGTCACCTCTACGCCGCTCTCGGCGAGGCGGTGTTTGTATTCCTCGAGCTGCCGATGCTCGGTGCGGATGTCGAGCGCGGTGACGGCGCGGACGACTTGCGGGCCGGCGTCGAAGCCGACGAAATCCGGCTCGGGCTCCGCGACGTGGAGCAGGACGACGCGCCCGCCGAAGCTCTTGGCCATCGAGACGGCGTAATCGACGACCCGCGAGGAGACGTCGGAGAAATCGAGCGGAACGAGGATGGTTTGGAGGTTCATTCGTGAAGGAGGCAATGAGACAATGAGACAGGGAGACAATGAGATCGAGCGCGATCGACCACGCTTTCTCATTGTCTCATTGTCTCATTGTCTCATTGTCTCATTGTCTCATTGTCTCCCCGCGGGAATTGCTGATCTCGCAACCACAGAAACGGCCGCTCGATGTATGCCGTGAGGAGAAATCCCGCGCCGAGGGTCGCGATGAAATAGCACACGGTGCGGATCGTCCAATTCCACTCGAAGCCGGCGATCTGCGCGAGCGCCGGGAAACCGATCCGGCTGATCCAGAAGTGCCACAGGTACGTGGCGTACGACGTGCGGCCGATCGCGGCGAGGGCGCGCGCCGTTTTCCCCGGGACGGTGGTGCGGCTGAGGGTGAAACAGACGAGCGCGCCGGCGCCGAGCCAATGCAGCGCGAACCCGCCAATTTGCATGAAGAGCGACTCCTCGAGCGGCAGGAGATACGCGGGGAGAAACGCCGCGACGCCACCCGCGAGCAGCCACCGGCCATGCCGCCGGCAGAAGGCGACAAAACGCTCGTGCTCATAGGTGTGGTAGTAAGCGAGCACGGCGCCGAAGAAGAGCCCGTCGAGCCGCAAATGAGTTGGCGTGAGATGCGTGTATTCGTCGTAGGGGTTCGACGCATTCCATGCCCGGAGCGCGAAACAGACGACCGCCAGGAGACCGAAGAGCCGCGGGAATTGCAGAAACGGCCGCTCTGCTCCGCGCACTGCGGCGAGGCACAGCAGTACGGCCGGCAGCAGCAGATAGAAGTGCTCCTCCACCGCGAGCGACCAGTTGGTTCCCCAAATGCCGCGCACGTAGTTCTGATAGAAAAACACTTCGGGCAGCAGTGGGCCCACGAATCCGCGCGTCCGGAAGCTCCACGCGATGAGGAAGCCGAGGAAGACCCAGAAGGGCGGATAGATCTTGAAAGCGCGCCGGATGAAAAAGCGGCCGAACTTCAGCGTGCCGGTCTCATGGAATTCATGAAAGAGCAACCCGCCGACGAGGAAGCCGCTGAGCACGAAGAAGAGATCGACGCCCGCCCAGCCGCCCCTTTGCAAATGCTGCCAGACGGCGTGTCCCCAGCCGCTGCTCCCGGCGGGGCACGGCTCGGCGTGGCGGACGAGGACCATCAGCACCGCGACGGCGCGCAGGACATCGAGGCCGATCGAGCGATGGCGGGAGGGCACGCGCGCACTTCAATCCAAAGGGGAGGGAGGGTCCACGAAATACACGAAAGACACGAAAAAGAAGCAGACGGAAGGGCCAACGAATGGAGCGCCTTTGAAGGGAACCCGGGCCGTTCGGATTTTGCCTACGAATCACACGAATCACACGAATCCGGAAGGTTGCAGGATTCGTGAGATTCGTGTGATTCGTAGGCCTTGCAGCCCTCCGTTTTTTCGTGTCTTTCGTGTATTTCGTGGACCTGCTCCCGTCGGGCACCACACAAGCCAGTGGACGAGCGGAACCCGCCGGCTGTAGAAGAGAAGGCCTCCCGCGCACGCCATGCTTCCCTCTTCCATCTCCCGCCGCCGTTTTCTCCAGACCACCGCCGCCGCCTCGCTGGCCGCGCCCGCCTTCGCGGAGCCGGCCGCGCAGAGCATCGTGAAGATCGCCCTCGGCATGGATAACTTCGCCGTGCGCGCGATGGGGTGGAAGGCGCCGCAACTGATCGAGCACGCCGCCGCGCTCCAACTCGACACGCTCTTCATCTCCGACCTCGACGCGTACGATTCCTTCGACGCCTCGTACCTCAAGGCGATCAAGGCCAAGGCCGACATGCTCGGGCTCGCGCTCTACGTCGGCTCGTGGAGCATTTGCCCGACCTCGACCCGCTTCAAGAAGGACTGGGGGACGCCGGCCGAGCACATCACCCTCGGGCTGCGCGTCGCCTCGGAGCTCGGGTCGCCGGTCTTCCGCGTTATCCTCGGCAGCCAGGAGGATCGCAAGACGCCCGGCGGCATCGAGGCGCGCATCGACGACACGCTGAAAGTGCTGAAAGAGAGTCGCAAGGAGATCCTCGATTCCGGGATCAAGATCGCGATCGAGAATCACGCCGGCGACATGCAGAGCTACGAACTGGCGCAACTCATCGAGGCCGCCGGGACCGATATCGCCGGCGTTTGCATCGACTCCGGCAACGCCGCCTGGACGCTGGAGGACCCGCTCGCCGTGCTGGAGAACCTCGGCAAATACACGATCGTCTCCTCGCTGCGCGACGACCAGATCTGGGAATCGCCCGACGGCGCGGTCGTGCAGTGGACCGCCGTCGGCGATGGGGTCGTGGACTGGAATGCCTACCTCGGCAAATGGCGCGCGCTCTGTCCGCATGTCCCTTTCCAGATCGAGACGATCTCCGGCTTTCCGCGGACCTTTGCCTACAACAAGCCGGAGTTTTGGGAGATCTTCCCCAAAGTGCGGCAGGAAGAGTTCGCACGCTTCGTCGAGCTCGCCAAAAAAGGCCACGCCATCGAGCCGCACAAAGCCGCGGCGGGGGTGGACAAAAAAGTGGACGACCAGGAGTACCAGAAGGCGGAGTTGGCGCGCTCGGTGAAGTATTGCCGGGATGTTTTGGGGCTGGGGATTCGGGGGAGGTAAATGACGAATGACGAATCACAGCCATCCCATAGCACGGGAAATCGGCGTGCAAGTGCTGGATTGATGCGGGTTGCGGAGCGTCGGGTGGCGCAAGCGGGTTAAGAATTTCCGCAGCTTCCTGCGGGGCGACGACCGG
>DASYIS010000178.1:0-6013 GCA_035997375.1 Chthoniobacteraceae bacterium | reverse complement strand
GACAAAGAACCCGATGATCGATTCGACCTCCGCCCGGTTGCGATTGGCGATGTAGCTGCCGACCACGAGGTCGTCCTGCTGCGTGTAACGGTGCAGCAGCGCCTTGAAGCCGGTCAGCAGCGTCATGAACAACGTCGCGCCCTCGGCTTTGCTCAGCCGCTGCAGGGCCGTGGCCAGCGCTGCCGGCATCTGAAAGAAGTGAGTGGCCCCGCGATAACTCTGCATCGCCGGCCGCGGCCGGTCGGTCGGGAGGCGGAGCGCCGGGGCGTCGGCCAACTGCGCCTTCCAATAGCCGAGCTGCTCCTGGAGCGCCTCGCCCTGGAGCCAGTTGCGCTGCCAGACGGCAAAGTCGCCATACTGCAGCGCGAGCTCCGGCAAGGGCGAACGCTGCTGCATGGCGAACGCCGTATAAAGCGTGGTCAGCTCCCGCGCGAAGATGCCCATCGACCACCCATCGCTGATGATGTGATGCTGCGTGAGGAGGAAGACGAAGTCGGCCGCCTTGAGCTGGAGGAGCGAGGTGCGCAGCAGCGGTCCGCAGGCGAGATCGAATGGCAGGTCGGCATCTTCCCGCGCGAGACGGACCGCTTCGGCTTCGGCTTCCGCCGCGGGCAACGCGCGCAAGTCGACGTAGCGCAGCGGGATGGCGAGCGCCGGCGCCACGATCTGCCGCGGCTCGCCGTCAACGACCGAAAAAGTGGTGCGCAACGTCTCGTGCCGGCGGACGATTTCGTTGATCGTCTTCTCGAGGACGCCCGTGAACATCGGGGCGCGGATGCGGACGGCGATGGCCGTGTTGTAAAACGGGTTGCCCGGCGTCAACTGGTCGAGAAACCAGAGCCGTTGCTGCGAAAACGAGACCGGGTACGTCCGCGGCCCCGCCTTTTTCTCGAGCGCCCGGCCCAAGAGTTGGCGTTTTTCCGCGGGAGAGAGAGCGGCGAATTTTGGGGCGGAAGTGTTCATGAGTTTGCCTCCGAAGGAAACAGCCCGCGCAGCATGGCCTCGACCTCTTCTTCGGAGAGATCGTCCACCCGCGGCTCCGGGGCGTGCGCCCGGGTGACGAGGGGCGCCATGGCCGGGGCTGGGCCGCCCGCCGCGGGCCGGGCCGCGGCGATCGACGCGGCCAGCGCGGCCACCGTGGGGTTTTCGAAAAGCAGCCGCAGCGGCAGCTCGACGTGAAAGTGATCGCGCACCCGCGACATGACCTGGGTCGCGAGCAGAGAGTGGCCGCCCAGTTCACTGAAGAAGTTGTCCTCCACTCCGATTTCGATGCCGCCGAGGAGGCTGCTCCAGATCGCCGCCAGCTCCTGCTCCTCGGGGGTGCGGGGCGCGACGCAGGCCGTCGCCGCGCGAGTGCGCGCCCAATCGGGTTCGGGCAAGGCCCGCCGGTCGATTTTCCCATGCGCCGTCAGGGGGAGCGACTCGAGGATCATGAACGCCGTGGGGACCATGTGCTCCGGCAGTTGCCGCTGGAGAAAGTCGCGGAGCCGCGGCACGAGGCGGCTGTTGAACAGCCCGAGCAACGGCTGGTTGGCGTAAGCGCTCCACGGTTTCAAGGGGACGGACTGTCCCGCGGACCAGCGCGGCGTGGCGCCATTCAAATCGGTGCGGGTGAGCAGGAGATCGAAGGCATCGCCGTTCCCGCCGCCCGGCCAGTTGAGCTGCACGTGGTAGGGCAACTCGTGCTCCAGCTCCCAAAAGGTTTCCGGCAGCAACCCCGTGGCGGCTTCCGCCTGCTGCCGCGCGCGCAAGTCCCCGACCGTGGTTTCCGGGGGAGCTTCCGCGCATTGGTCGATCAGGCGCAGGTCGGGCGTGACGCGGGCATTGGGCACGTGACGCCAGCCCAGGGCGCGCGGCTGGGCCAGGGTGAGCTCGCGCCGCAGGCGGGCCATGTCCCAGCCTTCGGCCTGCCAGTCGTGCCAGGCCGCCTCGGCGACGACCCCGGCCGGCGGACGCTCCCCGACCTTCAGCGTCACATCGTAGCGAAACTTCGTCAGCTCGTTCAGATCGTGGCCCCGCTTGGGCTCGATGAGCACTTCGCCGACCTGGCTGAAGTGCTGGAGCGCGCCGGCGAAGAAAGCCGGATCGATGACCAACTCCTGCTCGTGGAGGAGCCGCTTCCTGGCCGCGTCACGCAGTTCCCCGACCGGCGTCGTCGCGGGCAGGCGCTGCAACTCGACTCCGAGGTGAAAGGCTTCGAGCGTGGGCAAATGGCGAACGTCCCCCAGGAAAAGCGCGCCGCCCGGTTGCACGAGCCGCAGGGCGCCTTCCATCACCTTCACCAGATATTCGATGGAAGGAAAGTACTGGACGACTGAATTCAAAATGACCAGGTCGAACCCCGGCTCGAGACCGTCGAGATCGTCGGCGGTCTTTTGCAACAGCTCCACCCGGGCGGCGTCCTTCCCCAGCGTGGGGAGGTGCTCGCGCACATACGCCAGGGCCGCGGGCGAGAAATCCATGCCGACGTACGCCTGGCAATGCGGGGCGAGCGCGAAGAGCAGCAGGCCGGTCCCGCAGCCGATCTCCAGGACGCGGCGGGGCTGGAGCGCGCGAATGCGCGCGAGGGTGTGTCCGACCCAGCGGCGCATTTCCTCTCGCGGAATCGGTTCGCGCGAGTAGCTGCTGTTCCAACCGATGACGTTGAAGGTGGGATCTTCCTCCACCGGCGGCCGGCTGTAGGTGTCGTTGTAGAGTTTGCGCCAATGCTCGATCTGCTCGTCGCCGCCCGCGCTTCCCTCGCCCGCGTCCGTGCCGCGAGGCTCGCTCTTGGGGAGCACATAGGCGACCAGGCGCTTGTCGCCGCCGGCGCCCTCGCGCAGCGCCACGACGGCTTCCTGCACGCCGGGTTGCTGGCGCAGCACGACCTCGATTTCGCCCAACTCCACGCGAAAGCCGCGCAACTTCACCTGATGATCGATCCGGCCGAGGAACTCGATCCGGCCGTCCGGTAGAAAGCGCGCGAGATCGCCGGTGCGATAAAGCCGCGCCCCCGGCTCGTCGCTCCAGGGATGCGTGACGAACTTCTCCGCGGTGAGCTCGGGACGCCGCCGGTAGCCCCGCGCCAGCCCCGCGCCTCCGACACAGAGCTCGCCCGGCACTCCGATCGGGCACAATTGCAAGTGGCCGTCCACCACGTAGGCGGTGGTGTTCGCGATCGGCCGGCCGATGTCCGGACGCATCACCGAATGGATGGATGGCGGCACCTCGCCGGCGGTCGAGACGACCGTGTCCTCGGTCGGACCGTAGTGGTTGACGACCGTGAATGGCAGGCCCGGCGGAGGCGGGCGGTGCAATTCATCGCCGCCGGTCAGGAGGGTGCGCAACGCGAGGTCGGCGGGCCAGAGCAACTGGAGAGCGGCCTCCGCCACCGGCGTGGGCACGAAAGAGAGGGTGATCGCCTCCCGGGCCAGCCACCTGATGAGCGCCGCGGCGTCGGCCCGCAGGTCGCCGGGGACGATGTGCACGCTGGCGCCGGCCGCGAGGTACGGCCAGATCTCCCAGACGGCGGCATCGTAGGACGGCGCCGCCATTTGCGTCGCCCGGTCCGCCGGGGTCACCTCGTAGGTGCGGCGGTGCCAGTCGATCAGGTGGAGCAGCGCGCGGTGCTCGATCTCCACCCCTTTCGGGCGGCCCGTCGAACCGGAGGTATAGATCACATAAGCGAGCGAGCCGGGCTGCGCCACCGGGGTGGGATCTTCCCCGCTCTGCGCGGCGATCTCCGGCGCGGCGCGCTCGAGATTGACGACGCCGACCTTTTCCCCCTCAAAGGCGGCAGCCCATTCGTCTTTGGTCACCACCACCGGCGCGCCGCTGTCTTCGACCATGAACCGAAGACGCTCGGGCGGTGTGCAGGGGTCGAGCGGGAGGTAAGCGCCGCCGGCCTTCAGGACGGCGAGGAACGCGAGCACCATGTCGCAGCTGCGATCCAGGCAGACGGCGGCGAGGCCATCCGGCTGCAGGCCGAGGGCGCGCAGATGATGCGCGAGGCGATTGGCCCCTCGATTGAGCTCTTCGAACGTGAGTTGCCGCTCCTCGTCCGCCACCGCGAGCGCCTGCGGCCGGAGGCGAGCCTGCTCCTCGACCAATTGGTGCACGCAGCGGTCGCACGAATAGTCCACCGCGGTTCGGTTCCAATCGGTCAGGACCAACTGCCGGTCCGCCGCGGAGAGCATCGGCACGCGGGAAATATTCTGGTTGGGGTTGGCGACGATCCGCTCGAGGAGCGTGCGGTAGTGTCCCGCGAGGCGGGCGATCGTCTCCGGGCGGAAAAGGGCGGTGCTGTACTCGATTTCGCCCGCCAGGCCGTCGGCATTCTGGGAGAGATTGCAGGCCAGGTCGAAGATGGCCGTCCCCTTCTGCACCGAGAGCGCCGGCGTCCCCGGCGCGGAGGCCTGCTGCGCCGTGCCGGTATTGAAGAACTGGAAGGTGACCTGGAAAAGCGGGTTGCGGCTCAGGTCCCGCTCCGGCTGCAACTCCTCGACCAGCCGTTCGAAGGGCAGATCCTGGTGGGCATAGGCCCCGAGCGCGACTTCATGGACGCGCCGCAGCAATTCCCGAAACGTCGGGTCGCCCTCGAAGCCCGTGTGCATCACCAGCGTGTTCACGAAGAAGCCGATCATCCCTTCCAATTCGCCGCGGTTGCGCCCGGCGACGGGCGATCCGACGACGATGCTCTCCTGGCCGGTGTAGCGATGGAGCAACGCCTGGAAGCCCGCGAGCAAGGTCATGAACAAGGTCACGCCCTCGGTCCTGCTCAATGCCTGCAGCGCCGTGCTGAGGCTGGCGGGCAACTGGAACTTGTGGGTGGCTCCCTCGTAGGTCGCGACTGGGGGGCGCGGAAAATCCGTGCGCAGTTGCAGCGGCGTGAGACCGGCGAGCCGCTGTTTCCAGTAGTCGAGCTGCCTGGCCAGCACCTCGCCCTCGAGCCAGGTGCGTTGCCAGACCGCGAAGTCCGGATATTGCACCGGCAACTCCGGCAAAGGCGAAGGGCGGCGGAGCAGGAACGCGGAGGAGAGCGCGCCGAGCTCGCGCCCGATGACCCCCAGCGACCAGCCGTCGCAGATGATGTGGTGGAGCGTGAGCAGGAGCACGTACTCGAAGTCGCCGAGGCGCAGGACCGACGCGCGAATGAGCGGCCCTGCCGTCAGCTCGAACGGCTTGCTCGCTTCCTCCGTGGCCAGGCGCAGCGCCTCGTCCTGCCGCCGGGCCGGCGCCAGGGAACGCAGATCGATCACCGGCAAGGAGAGCGTGAGCGAGGGGGCGACGACCTGCACCGGCTCCTCGCCGACGACGACAAAGGTGGTGCGCAACGCTTCGTGCCGGCGGACGACCTCATTCAGGCACTCTTGCAACACCGCCATGTTCGTCATCCCCCCCAGGGGGAGGGCGGAGGCGACATTGTAAAAGGGATTGTCCGGCGAGAGCTGGTGCAGAAACCAGAGCCGCTGTTGCGCAAAGGAGAGCGGGAGCGTGGCGCCCGGCGGGCGGCGCGGAATGCCGGCGGGCGCCGTGCGCGCGAGGCCTTCCTGTTCCAGCATCGCGGCCAGCAGCTGTCGGCGCTTCTGGGAAAGTTCCACGCCCCGGGGGGCTGAATTCGAGGTCATGTTCGGTAGGCTCATGGGTGGAGGCTGTCTGCTTCGAGCTGCCGCTCGACTTCTTCTTCCGGCATCCGGCTCAGCGACAGGACGAGTTCGGCCAGGCGCTCGAGGCTCACGCCGGCCCGCGGGGTTTCCAGCAGGGCGCCGGAGAGATCCGCGATGGTCGGGGATTCGAAAATGCGGCGCAGCGGCAGGTCGATCTGGAAGGTCTCGCGGATGCGCGAAACCACCTGGGTGGCGAGCAGGGAATGGCCGCCGAGCTCGGTGAAAAAGTTGTCGTGCACGCCGACGCGCTGGAGGCCGAGCACGCTCTCGTAAAGGCCGGCGAGCACTTCCTCCAGCGGAGTGCGGGGCGCGACGAAGGCGCGCTGCAGCTCGGGCCGCTCGCTGTCGGGCCGCGGGAGCGCCTTGCG
>DASYIS010000177.1:0-8482 GCA_035997375.1 Chthoniobacteraceae bacterium | reverse complement strand
CCGCCCCAGACGACGAGCGTGTCGTCGAGCATCCCGCGCGCTTTCAGGTCCTTGATCAGCGCGGCGGCGGGCTGGTCGGTTTCTTTCGCGAGCTTGGGAATCGCACCGGGCAAGCCGCCGTGATGGTCCCAGTCCTGATGGTAGAGCTGGATGAAGCGGACCCCTTTTTCCGCGAGCCGGCGCGCTTGCAGGCAGTTGGCGGCAAAGGTGCCGGGCGTCTTCACGTCGGGCCCGTAGGACTCCAGCGTCGCGGCGGATTCACCGGAGAGGTCGGTCACCTCGGGGATGCTCGTCTGCATGCGAAAGGCCATTTCGTATTGGTCGACCCGGCCCTGGATTTCGCCATCGGGCGTCCCCTCAAACTGATGCTCGTGCAGCTCGCGCAACCGGTCGAGCAACAGCCGGCGGCTCTCCGCGCTGACGCCGTCGGGGTTGCCCAGATAGAGCACGGGATCCTTCGCCGCGCGGAAAAGCACGCCCTGGTGTTTGTTCGCGAGAAAGCCGCTCCCCCACAAATGCGAGCCCAGCGGTTGCCCGCCCTTGTCTTTCGTGATGAGGACGACGAAGGACGGCAGGTTCGCGTTCTCCTGGCCGAGCCCGTAGCTGAGCCACGCGCCGATGCTCGGGCGGCCGGGAATCTGCGAACCGGTTTGGTAATAGGTGACGCCGGGGCCGTGATTGATCGCCTCGGTGAACATCGAGCGGACGACGCAAATGTCGTCCGCGATGCCGGCGGTGTGCGGCAGCAGCTCGCTGAACCACGCGCCGCCCTGGCCGTGCTGCGCGAACTTGAACGGCGAGCCGACGAGCGGGATCGACGCCTGATTCCCCGACATGCCGGTGAGCCGCTGGCCGCCGCGGATGGAGTCGGGAAGCTGTTCGCCATTGCGCTCGTTCAGCAGCGGCTTGTAGTCAAAGAGATCGAGCTGCGAAGGCCCGCCGGCCATGAAGAGATAGATGACGCGCTTCGCCTTCGGCGGGAAGTGCGGCTGCCCGAGCGCGCCGTGGTCCTCGGCCGCGCCGGCGCGCGATTGGAGCATCTCGGCGAGCGCCATGCCGCCGAGACCCATGGCCGAGCGATTGAGGAATTCGCGGCGGGAGGGAAGAGCAACCGGCAAAGGCGGGAGAGGTATGGCGGCAAACATAAGGTTGTAGCTTATGACTTCAAGCGGCGAGCGGCTCCGACTCCATCAACCCATCGCGCCTGTACGAAAGGATGCCCTTTGGGGTGTAGAGGTAAAAGATGGCGTCATCGTCCGCACCGCGATCATACATCGCTGCGCGCAAAATGTATCCACCTTCAAAACGGAAAGTAGCTCGCGTTTGAGTTCGCCGCTGCTCGATGAAGCAGGCCATGGTAACATTGAGGACGCACTTTCCGACGAAAGCCTCTGCGGCACGATGGATCACTTCATCTGGCGACTCCGAATGGGCCAACTCCTGGGCTTCCTTCCACACCGTCCAATCAGCGAGGTAAATCCAAAGCGTGTAGGCTCCGCTTCGCGAGCCGTCTTCGTTGCGGTGCGCCCGGCCAAACTCGAAGAGCAGGAAGGAGCTGAACCCTTTCCAGACACGCCAGGGTCGCTTGCCGACGATCACGCGAAATTCGTCCGGTGCCGCGCTCCGCGTTTGAGGAGGGGTGGTCGCCTTCATCGTTTCACCACACACGCATCGTGGTTCAGCAGCACCTGCCCGAGAATCGCCGATGCCGCGAGCTCCGGCGTGGCCGCGGGCGGTTTGGATTTGCCGGCCTTCAAGAGCGCCGCGGCCTCCTGCGGGTGGGCCTGAAAATACGCCAACTGTTCGCGATAGAGCTGCTCCGTGATCTCGCGCTCGCGCGCATCGGGCGGGCGGCTGAGGCAGCGGAGAAAACCGTCGCCGATCATGGCGGCCACGTCGCCCTGGTGCTCCGTGTAGAGCTTCTCGCCGAGCACGCGCGCGGCCTCGACGTACTGGGTGCCGTTGAGCAGCACGAGCGCCTGGAGCGGCGAGTCGGTGCGCTCGCGCCGAGCCATGCAGACGGCGCGGCGCGGGGCGTCGAAGGCGACCATGGCCGGCGGCGGCGAGGTGCGCCGCCACGTGGTGTAGAGGCTCCGGCGATACGCGTCGGTCACGCCTTGCGGCTTGAAGGCCTCGCTCATTTCGTACGGGCTCACCGGCGCGCCGCCGACCGTCTCCTTGAGCAGGCCCGCAGCGGCGAGCGCGTTGTCGCGGATCATCTCGGCGCTCAGCCGGAAGCGCGGGCCGCGCGCGAGCCATTCGTTGTCCGGATCGTCGGTCATCGTGCGCGCATCGGCCACGCTGCGCTGGCGATACGTCCTGCTCATGACGATCGTCTTGAGGAGCGCCTTCGTATCCCAGCCGCTCTGCACGAAGCGCCCCGCGAGCCAGTCGAGCACCTCGGGGTACAGCGGCCGCGCGCCTTGGCTGCCAAAGTCCTCCGCGGTCTTCACCAGCCCGCGGCCGAAGATGTTCAGCCAAAAGCGATTCACGAGCACGCGCGCGGTCAGCGGATTTTGCGGATCGGTGAGCCACTGCGCGAGCCCAAGGCGATTCTTCGGCGCGCCTTCGGGCCACGGATTGAGCGCGGCCGGCGTGCCGGCGACGACCTCGGCGGCGCGCTTCGTGTAGTCGCCGCGCGTGAGGACGAACGCCTGCTTCGGCTGCGGCAGCTCGCGCATGACCATGATCTCTTTCACGCCCTCGTCGAATTTCGCGAGCGCAGAGCGGGCGGCTTCCAGGGCTTTCAACTGCTTCAGCCACTCGGCACTTCCGCGGAGTTGGTAGCCGAGTGCCAGCTCACGTTCTTCTTTGCTCCAGGCCTTGGGACCCTTGGCGAGCACCTCCCCGGCAGCGGCAGGGTCGTGCGCGGCCAGCGCCTCCAAGGGAGTCAGCTCGCGGTTGAACACGCGCACGGCATCGATCGCGCCGCCCTTGAAGCCGCGATCGCGCATCCGCTCGGCGAGGACGATGTCATCGCTCCCGCCGCCGGTGATTTCACGCGTCAGCGAATCCTTGATCACCTCGGTCGCCGCCGGTACACCATTGACGTACAGCCGCAATCCCGCCGCCCGGCTGCTCCCGTCGCTCGTCACCGTGACCTGCACCCAATCCCCCACCGGCAGCGTCGCCTGGGCGCGAATGGAAGCCGCGTTGCCCGGCCAAAAATGAATGAGCGACCACTTCAATTTGCCCTCCTCGAGGAGCAGCTCGTAGCCGCGGCTGGCCGCATCCGTCCACGCCTTGGAGCGGCTGAAGATCACCGCGCGCTCCTTAACGTCGGGCGTCTTGATCCAAAGTGAAACACTGAACGGCTGCGAACGCTCGAAGTTCCCGTACGGGATCGTCAGCCCGTCGTCGCCGCTGAATTGCACCGCCTGCCCGTTTTGGCCCGGGACCAATTTGTTCTCGCCGCGCAGCGTCGCCGGCTTGGCCGGATCGACGCCGTTGGCCAGCGTGTTCTTCGGGCCTAGCTCGTCAAATGCATAGCTGGCCATCTCTCCCGTGAAGTCCACTCGGCGGGGCCACTGCCGGCTCGGATCGGTCACGACTTCCACCCCCGGCGGCAGCACCACCACGCCGGTGGGCCGCGTGGCCGCCGGATCCGCGACGAGCCACGCAGCGAGTTCCTGCTTCTTCTCCTCGAACACGCGCGCGCTCTGCCGCTCTTCGTTCAAGACCGTGAGGGCGAGCTCCGCCCGCTTCGCCTTCGCCGCCTCATCCATCAACGGCATGGCCGGCGTCGGCGGCGACGGGGTGAAGAACGAGTAGAGCCCCGCCTCGTCGATGTTCTGAAAGAACGAGGAGAGTTGATAATACTCTTTCTGCAGCAGCGGATCAAACTTGTGATCGTGGCAGCGCGTGCACTCGAAGGTCAGCCCGAGGAAGGCCGTCGAGAAGGTCTGCACGCGGTCGGCGATGTACTCCACGCGGTACTCTTCCTCGACGCTGCCGCCCTCGGTTTCCTGCTGATGCAGCCGGTTGAAAGCGGTTGCGAGGATCTGGTCGTCAGTCGCCTTCGGCAGCAGGTCGCCGGCGAGCTGCCAGGTGATGAATTGGTTGTAGGGCAGGTTCTCGTTGTAGGCGCGGATGACCCAATCGCGCCACGGCCAGACATCGCGCTGGCGATCGACCTGGTAGCCGTAGCTGTCGGCATAGCGCGCCACGTCGAGCCAATCGACGGCCATCCGCTCGCCGTAGCGCGGCGAGGCGAGGAGGCGGTCGACCAGCTTTTCATACGCATCGGGCGCGTCGTCTTTGGCAAACGCCTCGGCCTCCGCGGCAGTCGGCGGCAGGCCCGTGAGGTCGAAGCTGACGCGGCGGATCAGCGTGCTGCGATCCGCCGGCGGCTGCGGCTTCAGCCCGCGCTCCGCGAGCCCCCGCTCAATGAAGCCGTCGAAATTCGGCTCCGCGCTCGGTGGCACGGGGATGAAGGACCAGTGCTTCTCGTACGGAGCGCCCTCGGCGATCCAGCGCTTGATCGTCGCCGCCTCGGCGGGCGTGAGCGGCGGCAGCTTCGACTTCGGCGGCGGCATCACTTCGTCCTTGTCCGTGCTCGTGATGCGGACCGCGATTTCGCTCTTCGCCACGTCGCCCGGCACCAACGCCCGGAAGCCGTCGTGCTCGGCCATCGCGTCCTCGCGGATGTCGAGCCGCATGCCCGAATCACGCTTGTTCTTGTCCGGCCCGTGGCAGAAGAAACACTTGTCGGAAAGGATCGGCCGGATGTCGCGATTGAACCGCAACGGCTCCTCCGCCCGCGCCGGCGCGGCGGCCAGCAAGGCGGCGAAAAGGAGGAGCGACGGCTTCATGGGGAGACGAGTGCGCGCGGGCGGGTTTCTTGGAAAGAAAACGTGCCTTCCCGATGGCTCAGCCTGCGGGAAAATGCAAGCGGCCGAAGAGCGCGGCCGGCGACACCGGGCGATCACCAAGCCGCAGCGCACCGTTCGGCGCTGCCGTGGCAATCATTTTACGTTCTTCATTTCAGCAAGGTCATTCCATTCCGTGTCCCCGCGGGCCGTGTTGCGGTACCAGTGGTGCATCAGCTTGCTTCCCAGGTCTGGAATGAACGCCTGCAGGCCGCCGTCGTTCGGGGTGCGGGTCTTGCGGACATTGCCGGAGATTTTGACGACAATGGTGCCTTCCGTGTCACCGACCGTGGCATGGCCGAGCACCTTGAAAACGCTGGTGGTGCCGTCCGGATACACCTCGTGCCAGGTGTCGGCGTCGATGCGCTTCCAGACCCGGCTTCCGCGCTGCGGTTTAAAGTTGTAGTCAAATTCGTAAGCGTGAGGCACCTGCGTCTCCAGTTGTTCGGGCGTGAGGGGAACAATCCTCTCGGGCAGACGTTCCCTGATGGCGTTGAGGTCAAGCTCGAGGTCGAGCGCGAACGCGGAGAACACTCCGAGCAGCGCGAAAAGCAAGGTGGCGAGTTTAAGAGGGAGCGCGGCCTTCATAATGACTTTCAACCACCCTTGTACCGCCGCGCGGACTCGGCAAGCGCAAACGCCGTCCATCGGGTCCATGCCGCTCTCCGTCTTACTCTTACTCTTGCTCGTACTCCTAATCGAATAGGAGTACGAGTAAGAGCACGAGTAAGAGTAAGAGTAAGAGTAGGCATCCTCACCCCAGAAACCCCAGCGGTGAACCGTTGCCGCTGTAGAAATTCCCGACATTCGGCAGGATCGTCGACAAGCTGCCCGCCGGCACGCCGAGCCAGAGCGCCATTTCGGCGAAGTACTGGTCGCAGCTCGTGGTCGGGATGAGCCGGCCGCGGCCGGTGTCGAGCGGGTTGACCTCGGCGCCGGTGTCCGGGTTCAGGCCCAGGCTGGGATACTGGCCGTAGATCTTTTTCCCGGCCACGCTGCCGCCGAGCACGAAGTGATTGCCCCCCCAGGCGTGGTCGGAGCCGCGATCGTTGCTCGTCAGCGTGCGGCCGAAATCCGAGCCGGTGAAAACCGTGACGTTGGGTCGCAAGCCGAGCGCGCCGAGCTGCGTCCAGAAAGCGTCGAGCGCGTCGTCGACCTCGGCCAGCATCGTCTGCTGCAAGGCCACGGTTTCGCTGTGATGATCGAACCCGCCGCGATTGACAAAGAAGGTCTGCCGCACGGCGCCCAGCATCTGCCGCCCCATCATGGCGCGCGCGACTTGCTTGAACTGGCGGCCGAGCGCGGTGTTGGGAAAGGTCACATTCCCCGGCAGCGTCCCGGCCGTGGCGGCCGCATAAATGGCATAGGCATCCTGCGCTCCTTTGCGCTTTTGCTGAAAGGTCTGCTCGAAGAGATTGCTGTATTGCAGCGCCAGCTGGCTGTCGATCGCCGTGCTGGCGGCGTTCCGCAGCTGATCGTTGACGTCATAGCCGGCGATATAGCTGTTCAGCGGGACGGCGCCGCCGCTCGTGGCGTCGCTCGCGTTGCCCGGGTCGACGGCATACTCCGCCCCGGTGATGCCCGTCTGAAACACATTGCTCCCATCGAGCGAGATATTCATCGAAACCGCCTGGTTGGCATTGATGTCCTTGATCAAATCCATCATGCGGCCCGCCCACCCAATCCCGGAGCGGCTGTGCGGCACGCTGGTTTGCCATTGCTCGATCTGATCCGAATGGGAGTAAAGACCCAGCGGCAGGCGCTTGGAACCCTGCGCGACCTGGCTGCGATTGGCGACCGGCTCGATCAAGGTGCCGACGTTCGCAATGAATGCGGCCTGGCCGGCTTCAAATCGGTCGGCGAGCTTCGGCATGCTCGGGTGAACGCCAAAGGTGCGGCCGGGCGTATTGGTCGGGTGAATCTCGTGCAACTGCCCGAGCGGGAGCGCGAGATTGCCGCGGCTCGCAGTATACTCACCGTACGCGTCGGCGCTCGTCGCCGAGGCCCCGCTGTACGGCGGCAGCAGGTTGAAGGAATCGTTGCCGCCGCTGAAAAACAAACACACCAGCGCGCGATATTCGCCGGGCGCCGGCGGCGCGGCGTTGGCGAGCGAGCCGGCGAGGCGGAGGTTGAGGAGAGTATTGAGCACGGGCAGCGCACTCATGGCAGCGCAGCCGGCGTGACCGAGAAAGCGGCGGCGAGTGAGAGGGGAGTTCATAGAATGTCAGCTAAGCGCGCGATCCTCATTCCCAAGTTGCACTTGGGAACGCAGTGAGGAGGGAAGCTTTGCTTCCCATGGAGGGGGTGTCTGCGGGCGGGTCCGGACGCGCCGCCCGCAATTGGTTGGCCACGCTTGCGAAGTACAACTTCGCGGGCCAGTGCGTTCCCAAGTGCAACTTGGGAACGAGGAGCGCTTTCTGGATGATGCATCCTTTTTCATGTCTAACGTTGCACGGCAAACTCCGGACTGGAGACAATGAGATAAATGCCCAGCTTCAGCCTCTCCTGCGGCCAATTATACAAGCTGCCGGGACCGATGCGCATCATGGCTTCGCGAATGACTTGGAAATTGCGCGGGCGCAGCGTGCCGCCGGTCAGGACGAGGTCGAGCCGGCGGAGCAGCGGGTCGGGATCCAGCGCCGGCATGGTGGAGCCGGGATTGTTGACCTCGGAGGCCGGCACGTTCATCAGCATCTCCTGCGTCAGGTTCAGCTTGGTATTGCGCTCCGGCCGCGCCACGCCCCAGCGGTGGAGCCCGTTGTTGACCGCGTTCCAGAAGTAGTTGGGCGCGGAGACGCCGGAGGAGGCATTGATGATGCCGAACTCCGGGGCGACGAGGCCGCTCTGCGCGAGGATGCCCGGCGGAGTATAGCTGGGAAGATAGAAGTTGAAGACGCTCGGGCTCTTCATCGGCTCCTCGACGTGATCGAGCGTGAAGGCATCGAGGTAATACCAGCCTTCCGTGCTGATCGCGTTGAACGCCCGCGCGAAGTTCACGCATTTCAGCATCGGCTCGCGCAATTTGCCAAACGTCGGGTCGCTCAGCATCGCCGGGTCGCGCGCCTCGGGATCCATCAGGATGGCTTTGATCACGCGCCCCAGGTCGCCGCGGGGCGCTTGATCGAAGGCCGCGGAGACCCGCGCGATATAAGCCGGCGAGGGATTCGAAGTCACCAGCCGCTGGATCAGTTGTTTGCCAATGAACGGACCGACGTTGGGATGATTGAAGAGGCAATCGACCGCCGCGTTGACATCGGCCAGCGTCGCGGTGCCGGTGCTGCCCGGGCTCGCGACGCGCTGCGGCGTGGTGGCGCCGAGGAGCAGGTTCTTCGGACCGAGGTCGTGCTCGGCGTCGAAGCCGATCATCGGCACGGTGAAATCGCGCGGATAAAGACCGAACGTGCTGCTGTTGCCAAAGGAGAGGCCGGTGAAGACGCGGGCCATCTCGGTGATGTCCGCATTCGAATAAGTGGGGATCGGCCGGCCCTGGGCGTCGAGCTTTTGCGAGCCGTCGGGATTGAGCATCCAGAGACCGATGGAGAAGAGCTGCATGACCTCGCGCGCATAGTTCTCGTCGGGAAAGGTATGCGCCACCGGGTCGGATTTTCGGTTGC
>DASYIS010000176.1:0-8593 GCA_035997375.1 Chthoniobacteraceae bacterium | reverse complement strand
GCCGAATCGCCGCGCGCACGTCCACCGTAAGAGCAACGACCGGGTGCATGCGGAGCGCCGGCCGATCGGCGAGGGCGCCGACCGGAGCACGCGGGGCGCGTGCGCTCCCCGGGCCGCATGCTGCGCATGCATCGCGCTGATTCGAATTCCAGCTCAGACCTCCACCGTCACCGTGTATTTCCGCCCGCCGAGCTCGACCGCCTGCCCATCCGCGAGGGGCGCGACCTGGCCGGGCTTCAGGATCGCTTCGTTCACCGCCAGCTGGTTCTGGTCGACCGACGTGTTCGCGATCCAGAAACAGCCGTGGACGTACAGGAATTGCGCCGGGCTGCGCGTGGCGGCGAGGTCCCACGCCGGGCCGCGGTCGCGCACCGGATGGAAGCCGATCCCGCGCCCGAGCCAGACCGCGTCGCGGGTGAGCGCCTGGCCGGCGGGCGGCCGAAAGACGACCGCGCCGAAGTCCGGCGGCGCGACGATCGTCAGCGACGGCGCCGACCATTCGGCGAGATTCTCGATCTCCGGCGGCCCCAACGGTCGCGGCACCGGCGTCACGTTGAGATGATAAACGCCGCCGAGGACGAGTTCGCCCGCCGCGAAAAAGACCGCCGGCACGGCGGCGGAGAGCGGCTCGCCGTTCCAGAGCGTCCCGTTGGCGCTCGGCTTTTCGCCGTTGCCGTCGCGCAAAGTCAGGCGGCCCTCCCGCCACTCGCCGAGCACCTGGATTCGGCTGACCTGCACGGTCTTCTCCTCGTCGACCTCGCCGCCGCGCAGGAGCACGCGCGTGGGAAAATCCGACGTGCTGCGCGAGCGGCCGAGGCGAAAGACGGGCCGCGCGATGAGCGCGATCGGCAGGCCGGCCTGCTCACTCGGCACCAGGTAGAGGGCCGTGCCCGGCTGCGCGACCGGCAGCAGCCACTTCGGAATGTGCCAGCCGCCGGGCTCCATCACCACTTCGCACGCGCGGAGCCAGCGTTGCCAAAACGAGGCGTAGCTCTCCCGCTCCGCCTCCTCGGTCAGCGCCTGGCGGAGGATGTTGTTGCCCTCCTCGTTGAGCGCGGGCAGCGGCGGCGGGCGCTGCTTCGTCACCCCGCCCCGCTGCTTGCCGCCGAGCAGTTCGTAGAGCAGGCGCGCGAACGGCGCCGCGCCGGCCGCGGTGCGCTGGTCCATCCGCGTGCTCGCGATGGTCCGGTCGAGCTCCTCTTCTTCCGGCTCGGCGATCTGCACGCTGAACTCCGGCCATTCCGTCACCGGCGTGTCGAGCAGCCCCTGCGGCTCCGCGGACTCGCCCCGGAGTACGACCTGGATCCGGTCGAGGAAAACCGCGTCCGACTGCCGCCGGCGCACCCGCTCATCGAGTTCCCGCGGCAGCTCGCCGCAGAGCCGCACGACCTCCGCGAGCCTCAGCTCGCGCCGGCGCCGCAACAAATCCAAAAGCGAAAATCCAGTCGGGTTCACGAGCCAGGCATCCTAGCGCGCGCCCGTGCGGGGGCGGAAGAGGAATCCCGCGCGGCTGCGCGCGCACGCGCGCTCCGGGTTCGTAGTTCCGCCTTCAGGCGGCGAGACGCTCGTTCGCGGGAGGTGCTTGGAAGTTCAGAGCGCCCGGGGCACCCGGCGCCTCGCCGCCTAAAGGCGGAACTACGAACCCGGAACTCCGAATCCGTGCCCCTCACGATTCCGCCGAGATCAGCCCGCAGCGGATCGCGTACCGCACGAGGCCCGCGACTTCGCGGATCTCCAGCCGCTCCATCAGTTGCGCCCGGTGCGTCTCGACGGTCTTCGCGCTGATCCCGAGGTCGTGCGCGATCTCCTTCGTGCTCCGGCCTTCGGCGATCCCCTGGAGGATCTCGCGCTGCCGCGGCGTGAGCTGATCGAGCGGATTGGCGGTTTCCCCGACCCGCTGGAGATAGCTGTCGATCACCGGCCGCGAGATGGCCGGACTGAGGTAGATCTTCCCGGCCATCACCCCGCGGATCGCCTGTTCCAGCTCCTCGGTGGCGGCGTCTTTCAGCAAATAGCCGGAGGCGCCGCCGCGCAGGGCGCGGATGACGTACTCCTCGTTGAAATGCGCCGAGAGCATCAGCACCTTGATCTCGGGAAACTCTTTCTTCAGCCGCGGCAACGCCTCCAGCCCGGTCAGCTCCGGCATGGCGATATCGAGCAGGATGAGCTCCGGGTGGAGCTCGCGCGCGCGGTCGATCGCCTCGCGGCCGGTCGAGGCTTCGCCCACGACCTCCACGCACGCCATGCGCTCCAGCAGCGCGCGCACGCCGGAGCGCAGCAGCGTGTGGTCGTCGGCCAGCAGGACCCTGGCCGGCTTCATGCGGTCTCCTCTCGCCGGCGTGACTGGTCCAGCGGCAGCCGTACGTCGATCATCGTCCCGGTGCCGGGGGTGGAAAGAATGAGCGCCTTGCCGCCGGCGAGCTCGGCGCGTTCCTTGATGCTGAGGAGCCCAAAGGACCGGGCGGTTTGCAGATTGTCCTCGAACGGCCGCATGGCAAAGCCCGTCCCGTTGTCGGTGATCGTCAATTGCAATTCGTCTCCATCCACTCGCAATTCAATTGAGACGGCTCGGGCGTTCGCATGCCGCAGCGTATTCGTGAGCGCCTCCTGCGCAATACGGAAACAAACGGTCTGGATTTCCGCGTCGAGCACCTCCGGCACGCCGAGGGCGGAAAAGTGCGGCGCGAGGCCGCCGCGCCGCGTCTGCTGGTCGAGCAGCGAGCGGAGCGCCGGCACGAGGCCCAGGTCATCGAGCAGCGACGGCCGCAGGTCGAGCGACATCGAGCGCACCTGCCCCAGCAGCCCGTCGAGGATGCCCGCGGTGTCGGCGAGGATCGCCGCGGCCTTGGGATCGCACGAGGCCACGGCATTTTTCAGGCTGATCTTCGCCGCCGTCAGCGCCTGGCCGATCTCGTCGTGAAGCTCGCGCGCGAGGTGGCGGCGTTCCCGTTCCTGCACCTCGTAGAGCCGCCGCGTGAGCGTTTGCAGCCGCTCGTTGGCCTGCCGCAACTCGGTCTCGATTAGCTTCGTCTCCGTCACGTCGCCGGTCAGGCCGACGACGCGCGTGACCTTCCCTTGCTCGTTGCGCACCAGAAAGGCGCGATCGCGAATCCAGCGGACCGTCCCGTCCGGCCAGAGGATGCGGTAGAGGTGATCGTGCGCGCGCTGCTCGCTCGGGAGCTCGAGTTCGGCGACGATGCGTGCCCGGTCCTCCGGGTGCAGGCTCTCCATCCATGCTTGCGGATTTTGCGCGAGCTCCTCGATGGTCCGATGCCAGATGTGCTCATAGGCGGGGCTCACGTATTCGATCTGCCGCGTCTCCGCGTCCTGCACCCAGAAGATGTCCTGGATGTTTTCGGCCAGTTGGCGGAAGCGCTCCTCGCTCGCCCGCAGCGCCTGTTCCGCGCGGACGCGATCGGTGAATTCCACGCTCGCGCCGCCGACGAGGATCATGTGGCCGTGCGCGTCGTAAATGGGGAACTTGGTGGAGAGCGTGTACCGGACCTCGCCCTCGACCTCGAAGGACTCGACGGTCTGGCTCGCCGTGCCTTCGGCGATGACGCGGGCGTCGTTGGCGCGAAACTGGACGGCGAACTTGGCCGGCCAGATCTTCGCGTCTTGTTTGCCCTGCCACGCCCCGGCAAACGCCGGCAGCGCCCGCATCCTGGCATTCACGTACAGGTAGCGGCCGTCCAGATCCTTGATCCACGCAAACGCCGGCAGGTGATCGAGAAAGGCGATGAACCGCTGGCGGAAGCTCGACTGCGCGTGCTCGCGCTCGCGGAGGTTCGAGAGCAGCCGCTCGACCTCCAGCTCCGCCCGCGGCGCGCGCGCCTCGGCGGCGGGCACGTAGTACGGATTGTGGCCGACGACTCGACCGTAGATGATGGAGGGGTGGGTGCGCAGGACCGTCAGGATGGCTTCCGGTGGAAACAGCGTGCGGTCATACTGGCAGACGACGATCGTCTGCAACTCCTCGATAAGCGCATTCAGCCGGCCCTCGTACTCGACGATGCGCTCCCGGCCGATGGCGCAGGCGAGCGTCCAGGCCATCTCGGCGAAGAAGCGGACACCGCTGAAGCCGTCGGCCAGCGCCTGCGCATGGGCGTCGCGGCAAAACTGCAGCACGCGGTCCGCATCGAAGCACCCGCCGAGGAGGAACGTGACCTCCTCGGTCAGCACGAGCAACTGGCCGGATTCCACCGCGGCCTCCAGGGTGCGCCGTTCCTTCCCGAGGGCGCCGGTCAACTCGGCGACCGACTTTTCATCCGCGACATAGATGCAGCGCTCCCCGCGCTCCAGCCCCGTCTGGAGGATGGGAATGAGGGCGGCCATCTGCTCCTCCCGGCTGGAGTAGAGCAAGCCGAGGTGCTCGCCAGGCTGGATCGTGGTGAGGGCGCGCCGAAATTCGTACTCGCTGGGGGCCTCCGAGTTCATAACCGTGGGGCAACTTTCCGACGATTTTCGCGGGGAAGCGACAACTTATTGCCGGATCGTGCGATTTTCCCCTTGCCGAGGGTCGGGGCGCGTGGCAGGCTCGCCGTCCTTTTTCTCCAGCTTTCTGACCTATGGCCTACGCAGTTTTCAAAACCGGCGGTAAACAATACCGCGTCGCACAAGGGGATGTCCTCGACGTCGAGAAACTCGATCTCGAAGTCGGCGGCACCGCCACCTTCTCCGACCTCCTCTTCTACGCCGACGGCGAGAACACCAAGCTGGCCGCCGATCTCGGCAGCGCGAGCATCACGGCGGAAGTCGTGGCGCAGCGCAAGGACGACAAGGTCATCGCCTTCAAGTATCGCCGCCGCAAGGGGTACCACCGCACCGTCGGCCACCGCCGCAAGCTCACCCGCCTGAAGATCACCGGCATCTCGATCTGAGGCGCTCCCGTCCACATCTAATCTCTCCGCACCATGGCACATAAGAAGGGTCAAGGCTCAGTCAAGAACGGGCGCGACAGCGTCTCCAAGCGTCTCGGCGTCAAGAAATTCGGCAGCGAAGTCGTCGTCGCCGGCAACATCATCATCCGCCAGCGCGGCACGAAGTTCCTGCCCGGCCGCAACGTCGGCCTCGGGCGCGACTACACGATCTTCGCGCTGATCGACGGCACCGTGAAGTTCGACCGCGAAGGCCGGCGTGTGAACGTCGAAGCGGCGGCGAACTAAGGGCGGTTTCCGAATCAGTCGCGCGAAAGCAATCTGCTGTAGCGCAAGCCTCCGGCTTGCCGTATCGCAAGCGTCCCGCTTGCCTGCTCGATTGCGATGGCAGACGCATCGCGTCGCGGTGCGACGCTTGGCAAGCGGGACGCATGCGGTACGGCAAGCCGGAGGCTTGCGCTACGGTCGCCGTGCGCAGAAGCGCCAACTTCCCACCCCCAGCGCCCAGCCGGTGATCACATCAATGACGTGATGCTGGTGCGTCAGCAACGTGGACAGCGCAATCGCGCCCGCCCACGCCCACAGCAGCCGGCGCCCCCACGGCGCCGCGTGCCGCGCAAACGCCGCCACGCAGCACACGGAAAGCGCCACGTGCAGCGAAGGGACCATGTTGTAATCGAGATTCGCCCGGTCGGCGAAATGGTACAGCGCGCTCCAGAGGCCGAGCTCGCCCGGCGGCGGATACGCCGCGCGCGCCGGCACGAGCAGAAACCCAATGCCGCCGCACAAGATCGCGAACGCGAGCGCCTTGATGAGCGCGCGGAACTCCCGCCGTTCCCGCACAATGAAAGGCCCCGCGAGAAACAGCAGATAGATGCTGCAATAGACGACCACCGCGGCCGGCACGAATGGAATCCGAAGCTCGATCGGCAGATGAATCGGCACGCGCAACGCGCGGTGCGCCGTGATCCACTCGCAGCCGCCGAAGACGAAGACGAACCAAAGCGCGTTCAGCCCGGAGAGGAGCCACGCCTCGCCGAGCTGCGGCCAATCCGGCCAGCCGAGGAAGCGCGGCTTCATGCCAGGAAGCCGCCGAGCAACGCGGCGAGCAGCGGACGCACATCCTCGCTCGGTCGCAAGTAATGGTCGGCACCCCAGACGGGACAAAGCTGCCCGTGCCAGCGAATGACATCGGACAGGAGCAGCGAGCCGTCGTTCGGCCCGAACGGCGCGAGCCGCGCGTGGCAGCGGCGCACGAGCCCGTTACGCAAATGCGCGAGCAGCGGAAACCCAACCACGTGGATCGTGCGCAAATGCGGCGGGAGCACGAGCGGCCCCGCGAGCGGCGAGCCGGGTCGGCGCTGCATATCCTCGAGGAAATCGAGCGACCGGCCGCGGATGCGGTAGACGAAGCGATTCGCTCTCGCCAGCCAGTCGGACGAGAGCAGCCACTCGGCCATCGGCGTCCCGTCGAGGATGCCGCAGAGATTGATCCACCCGCGCACGTGAGCGAAAGCTGCCCCGGCGTCCGGCCGTTGCAGCGCGACTTTGAGGTCGCTGCCGCCTTTGCTCACCGAAACCAAAACCAGCGGCCGCGCGCGCTGGGTGGCCAGCCATTCCACGAGCAGTTGCGCATTCTCCGCGAGCCGTCCCGTGCTCGAGAGCGGCGCGGTGACCACCGGCAAGCCGAGACGCTCCGCCACCTCGCGCACGAATTGACCATCCGCGCCGGTCCGCGGATTTTCGCGATAAAATGCGCCGGGCACGATCGCCACGACGGGCCTCTCGTGGCTCACGTTGTCCTCAACGTGAATCGACCCGCTGCGCGCAGCGCCACTTCCCTCAGGCTCGCGCAGCGCCCGCAGAAATGGCCCGTGCTCCTCGGAGGCGACGATGCGGTGGTGCAGCAGCGCGGTCGCAAAATCGCTCCCCTCGCGCCGCATCAATTCCACCAGCAACTCCGGGGTGAAGTCCGCCAAGTCCCGCGCGCCGTCCCATTGCGCCACGCGATCGAGCAGCGCGCGCTCGGAGGCGTCCGCCGGCTCCGGGAAGAAATGGGTCATTTCGCCATGCCGCGCCGCGCCACGAGCCAGCCGAGCAGCATGCCCATGATCAGCGAAGCGCCGCCGACCCACGGCATGAACCCCTTCAATTGATTGAGCAGCGGGTTGTCGAAAATGTTGTCCGAGGTGTGCAGGCTCGCGACGAGCCACCTGCCGTTTTCCTTCACCATCGTCGCCGACCAGCGGCCGTTGAGGGCGAACGCCCGTCCGCTGGCCAGCGTGAAGTACTCCTGCGCGCTGCCAAACGCGATCGCCGTGTCGCCCCCGTAAATGATGCTCAGCTCGTCGACCTTCGTTTCGACGGCGAATTTCTCCACCTGCTTCGTGGCGCCCGTCAGTTGCTTCTGGAGATACGCGCGCACGCCGTCGGTGCCGCGGCTCACTTCGGCGTTGTGCCAGGTGACCACCACGTTCGGGTGCAAGTACGCGAGCTGGGCTTCGATGTCCCCCTTGTTCATCGCCGCGAGCAGTCCGTCGCGCATCGTGCGCAACTCCGCGTGCGCGGGGTCTTCCTGCGCGTGTGCGAAGAGAGGAAAGAGAAGCAGCAGGGCGAAGAGGCGGTATTTCATACGGCGACGGGTTCGGGGGTGGAGGGACGCGGAGACTTCTGCGGAAGAGTGTTCAGCCAGTGGAAAAAGTCGATCATGTCCGAGTCGGCCTCGACGAACCGCGCCGCGTCGTAGCGCGTGCCGCGCAGTTTCCGCGCCTCGTCGGCGAGGTAGCCGTGCGTGAAAAAGCGCCGGGTCCAGAGCGTGAGCGCATTGGCCGGCCGCGGCGCGAGCACGAGTCCTTCGCACAGCGTATGGCCGTTCTCCAGCGGGCGCGTGATCATGAGAAACCGGCTGCGCGCGCGATCGAAGTCGCCCGTCACGCAGCAAAACGTGCCACCCCACACGGTCAGCGAAATGTTCACCATGCGGCCCGCGGTCACGCGCAAAATGCAGTCGAGCCGCGTCCGCCCGAGCACCTCCGCGCGGTAGCGATTGCGCCGCGCAAATGGCGCCGGGCAATCGATCTCCGGCGGTGCGACCAGGCGCCGGTCGTGCACCGAGTCGAAGTGCTGGCGGTCGAATGCGTGCGCGGAATTGACGAACCAGCGGCAGTCCGCCTCGTAGCTGAAGATGCGGCCGCCGTCGTAATCCTCCGCCCGTTCGCCGATGAAAAACGGCAGCGGAAACAAAGGCTCCGGCCCGTGGAACCAGAAGACGTGGCCGTGCCGCTCGACGACAGGAAACGTCACCTGGCGCGCGAATCGCGGCGGCTGCGCCATCCCCGGCGCGCGCCGGCAGAGGCCGTCCGCGCCGTAGCTCCAGCCGTGGTACGGGCAGACGATCGATTCGCCTTCCACCTGCCCGCAGCCGAGATCGGCGCCCATGTGTGAGCATCGCGAATCCATCACCGTGAGCGCGCCGCTCGCTCCGCGATACGCCACTAGTTGGCGGCCGAGCATCGTCTTCGAGACCGGTCCGCGCGCCAGCTCGCGGCTCGCGCAAAAGCGGTACCACGACGCCGGCCATTGCGCGAACGAGTCGATGGGCGGCGCGGTCTTCATTGGATGACCTTTCCGGCGTAGCGGTTCTCAATGTGGTCCGTCGCGCGCACCGGCCCGCGCCACATTTTCCACCACGCCTTCAGCATCGGTCCCCGCGGCGA
>DASYIS010000175.1:0-2570 GCA_035997375.1 Chthoniobacteraceae bacterium | reverse complement strand
CTTCCCCTGTTTTCGCTCTTGTTTGCGCTCACTCTTTGCTCCTGCATGAAGGCCGAGGAGCCGCAAAACAAACTCACCGCCGAGGAAAGCGCCGCCGGCTGGAAACTCCTCTTCGACGGCAAGGACGCGAGTCAATCGTGGCGTGGGTTCAAGAAGGAGACGCTGCCCGGCGGCTGGGTGGTCGAGGAAGGCGCGCTCGTGCGCAAGGGAGGCGGCGGCGATATCGTGACGAAGGACGAGTACGACAGCTTCGAGTTCGCGGTCGACTGGAAGATCAGCGAGGGCGGCAACTCGGGCATCATCTTCAAGGTGCAGGAGGACAAGCCGGTCAACGCCCCGTGGATGACCGGGCCGGAGGCGCAAATCCTCGACAACGTGAAGGGGCACGATCCGCAGCGCGCCGGCTGGCTCTACCAACTCTACCCCGCGAGCGTCGACACGACCAAGCCGGCGGGGGAGTGGAACCATTTCGTGCTCAAGTGCGAGAAAACGCCCGCCGGCACTTACCATTGCGAGCATTGGATGAACGGCACGAAATACGTCGACTACGAGATCGGCTCCGACGACTGGAAGGAGCGCGTCGCCAAATCGAAGTTCAAGGGTTACGAGGACTTCGGCAAAGCCACCGCCGGGCGCATCTGCTTGCAGGATCATGGGAACGTGGTGGCGTTTCGGAACATCAAGATCCGGGGAGGGAAATGACGAATGACGAATGACGGAATGACGAATGAAGACGCGCGGATTCGTCATTCGTCATTCGTCATTCGTCATTCCCAAGACATACCGCCGGTACGCCCGCAGCGTCTGCGCGGCCGCGGACTCGCTGTCGGGCAGCGGGAGGACCTCGCCGGAGACGTAGCCGTCGTAGCCGCTCTCCTGCAGCGCGTCGGTGATGAGCGCCACGTCGGTGTGGCCGAAGCCGATCGCGTGGCGGTTCGAGTCGGCGAAGTGAAAGTGCCCGATCGCGCGGCCGGTGGCGCGGATGGCGAGCGGCACCGAGACCTCCTCGATGTTCATGTGAAACATGTCGGCGAGGACCTTGACGTTCTTCGTCCGCAACGTGCCGAGGAATTCCACCGTCTGGCCGAGGCGGTTGAAGAGGTGCGACTCGTAGCGGTTCAGCGGCTCGTAGAGGAGCGGCTGGCCGAGATCCTCCGCGACTGCGCCGAGGTCTTCGAGCGCCTCGGCCAGCCATGCGATCGCCTGGTCGCGGCTCACTCCGGGCTCCGGCTTGCCTTGCATCGAGCCGACGATCGCCTTCGCTCCGAGCGCGGCCGCCGCCTCGACGATGCCCCGGACGAACGCGCGGGCCTGCGCGCGAATGGCGGGGTCGGGGCTGCCGAAGTGCCACTTGTGCGCGACCCAGCCGCCGCCGGTGCCGAGCGCGGCCACGGCGAGCCCGTACTTCTCCATGAGCGGCCGTACGATCGCCGGCGCGGCGGCTTCGGGCGTGGCGGGGAAGATCTCGAGGGCGTCGAAACCGAGGCGCGAGGCGGAAGCAAACGCAGCCTCGAGATCGTCCCAATAGACGAACGGGCCGCCGCGGGCTTCCGGCACGAGGGAGACGGTGATGGCCGATTTCATGCGCCGAGAAAGAGCGGGCGCAGGTGGCGCTCGAAGAGGTTTTCCGTCACGTTGCGGCCGACGACATTCTCGTGCTTTTCCAGGAGGTCGAGGTAGTGCCGGCCCTTCTTCGCCGCGAGCTTGAACGCGACGTGGAGCAGTTGGCGCAGGCTCGGATTGAAGAGCGGATTGCTCTGGTCGTGCCGCAGCGCGCCGGTGAATTGCTCGCTGCGCCAGCCGGCGACTTCCTCCTGCGTCGGCAGCTTCGCGCGGTCGATATCGATCACGCTCGCGTACGGCGCGCAGAGCTCGTCCACGTGCGCGAGCGCCTCGGCGTAAATGCCTTTCGCAAACGCGAGCGCCTCGCCGCCGGCTTCCGCGAGGCCGATGAGCTCCTCCAGCCAGGTCGTCCCCGCGGTCTTGATGTGCAGCCCCGCGTCGAACTTCGGCAGCGTGCGGCGGATGATCGGGTAGAGCGAAAATTTGTCGCTGCCGGAGTGGACGCTGAGCTTGAGATTTGCCGGCAGCCCATACCGCGCGACGGCAAACGCGATGACCGCGAGATCGTCGTGAAACTCCTGCTCGAACTGCGCGAGATCGCCAACGTAGTCGACGCCCTTGTTGAAGCGCCCCGTGAACTTCGGCGCGATCGTCTGCGCGGGAATCTTCTCCGCGGCGAGCGCCGCGAGGATGATCAGCAACTCCGGCGGCGTCTGCGGCGTGTCGGTTTCATCCATCGAGACCTCGGCGATGAAATGGTCCGCGCCCTTTTGCTGCTCGATGTGCCGGTAAATGCGCCCCGCGTCCTGCACGGCGAGCAGGTACTTGCCGGCCACGCGCTCGACCTCCCCTTGCGTGATCTCAAACGGGCGATCGATCCCCGGAATCTCGACGCGCCCGACCAGCTCCGGGTGTTCCTTCACGAACTGCGCGACCGCCTCGGGTGCCGGCGGCTGGCCGATGGAATCCGCCACGTCGATCGTGAAAAAGTCCGAGTGCGGGAGGAA
>DASYIS010000174.1:0-11784 GCA_035997375.1 Chthoniobacteraceae bacterium | reverse complement strand
GGTCAGGGCGAAGGCAAGGGTCAGGGCGAAGGCAAGGGTCAGGGCGAGGGCAAAGGCCAGGGCGAGGGCAAAGGCCAGGGCGAGGGCAAAGGTCAAGGCGAAGGCAAAGGCGGCGGTGACGGCGGTGGCCGGCCGCAGCCGGGGGGCCAAGCGGGCGAAGGGCTCCGGCAGTTGGCGCAGAGTTACTCGAAGATCCGTGGCGGCATCCTGTCGGGCGCCGGCGGTGGCGGCGGGATGAACGGCGGCGGCATCGATCAGCAGGAAGGGCCGATCCGCGGCGACGGCTTTGTCCAATGGTCCGACCGGCTGCGGAACGTGGAGGAGATGGTCGACGACCAAGAAATTCGCAATCGCGTGGCGGAGGTGCGCGAAGCTGCCCGCGGAGCGCGCGCGGAATTCAAGCGGCACGCCCAGGAGCCCAAGTGGGACATCGTCAAATCACAAATCAGCAAACCGCTGGCCGAGCTGCGCGACCGCCTCTCCGAAGAGCTCGCGCGGCGCGAATCGAAGGAATCGCTCGTGCCGATCGACCGCGACCCCGTCCCCCCGAAATACGCGGAACAGGTGCAGCGGTATTTCGAAGTCCTCGGCAACGGCGGGAAAGTTGCCGAGCCGAAAAAGGCGGAATGACAAGTAGTCGAAGCCAACGTCTCAATTTCCTCGTGACGAAACTCCGTGACCGTACGGAAACGCGGCGGCGCTTGGCATCGCGGGGTCCCGGGTAGGGTGGGCGTCCCGCCCGCCGTGGAGGGCCGAGGCGGCGGCGTACGGGACAAGTGGAGGCCGGTGCTTCGGGCGAGCCATCCTGCCCGACAGCGGGCGAAGGCGGGGCGGAGCAGCTTCCGACCTGTAGAACCACCGCCGGATCCACTGCTCGCTGACGCTTTGCCTCCCGGCGGGCAAGATGCCCGCCGGGGCGGGCGGGACGCCCACCCTACCCGGGACCCCGCGCTGCCACACGCCGCGTTTCCACACGGTGTCTTTGTTTCGTCAGGTCACGAGGGATTCTCCTTGTCATCCAAACAGATTCACCAACGGCTTTCCGCTTTCGACAATCGGCACCGGGCGGCCTTCGCGATTCGTGAGCACGAGTTCCGGATCGATGCCCAATGCCCAGTAGATCGTCTTCGCGAGGTCTTCCGGGGTGACGGGATGCTCGGTCGGATACTCCGCTTTGCGATCGGTTTGCCCGTAGACGATACCCCCGCGAATGCCGCCGCCGGCGAGCAAGCATGGGAAACACGTGCTCCAGTGACCGCGGCCCCAGTTCTTGCTCGGCACGGGAGTGCGACCCATTTCACCCATCGCGACGACGAGCGTTTCGTCGAGCAGACCGCGTTCGTCGAGGTCGGTGAGGAGCGCGGCGCAGGCTTGGTCGAAGGTCGGCAAGAGGTGATCCCGGACATCGTCGCTATTGCGGTGCGAATCCCAACTGTAGCCGTCGACGCAATCGTAGTGGACCGTGACGAACCGCGTGCCGGCCTCCACGAGCCGGCGCGCCATGAGGCACGATTGGCCGAAGAGATGCCGCCCGTAGCGGTCGCGCATGCGGTCGGATTCCAAGCCGATCCGCAGCGCCTTCCCCGCCTGGTCGGAGGCGACGAGCGCCAGCGCGCGCTTGCGATGGATGTCGAGCGCGTCCGCCCCGCCGGCATCGAGCCCCCTGCGAACTGCCTCGAATTGCTCGAGCAAGCCGGCACGCTCGCGGATGCGCGCGACGGGCACGAGCGGCGACAGGCCTTCGATCTGGAACGTCAGCTCTTCATCGGAGCAGTCGCGCCAGTATGGATTGTCTGTTTTGTCGCGCTTATCGATCACGGTCGTCATCGGATCAAAGCCTCGGCCCAGCCACCCGGCGTACTCGCCCGGGCGGCGCAGCCCACCGATTTCCTGAAGACGTCCGAGTGAGTTCGGCACCACCACCGCCGATGGCATCTCGTGGGCTAGGCCGCCGGGGGCCCGCCGGCTCAGGTACTCGACCACCGATCCCATGGACGGCCAATCCTCCGGGGTGGCGTTGAAGCCGGCGCCGATCGGGATATGCCAGCGCTTGCCGGTCTGGATGTAATGCCCCGCTCCACTGTGATCGTTGAACGAGTGGGTCATCGTGCGGATGACGCCGAACTTGTCCGAGATCTTCGCCAGCCGCTCGAGGTGTTCGCTGATGAGGAGATCCGGCGTCCGCGACTGGATCGGCCGAAACGGCCCGCGGATTTCCGAAGGCGCGTCCGGCTTCATGTCGAACGTCTCCAACTGGCTGGGTCCGCCGAACAAGAACAGGAAGATGACCGACTTCGCCTTCCCTTTGGTGAAAGAAGCCGCCGCCTCTTCCGCCGCGAGCACCTTCGGCAAACAAAGCCCCAGCAGCCCCGCCCCGCCAATCTGCAACAGCTCCCGCCGGCTCAGGCCGGAACAGGTCTGCTTGGGAAGTCCGTTGATGGTTAGCATGGCGGGTTAAACCAAGACACTTCCATGAATGCACAGGCAGGCAACGAGGGCGGATCACGCCCGAATGGGTGCCTTCGCGGTCAAGTCACAGGGCTAAGTAGGCAAAAAAGAAAGGATGAGGCGGTAAATTTCGGTGGCGAAAATGTCGTTGTGGTGACCCACGGGAAACACAGCCGCTCCCGGGCGGCCTCGATGAAACGGCGCAAGATCAGCATTCACGACACGATGGTTGCGGAGACCAGGATCGAACTGAAACCCGATGTCTACCGCCATCCGGTGGCCGGCAGTTGGGATCATGAATTCATTTGTCAGCCCCTTGCCACCCAGCGCCTGCGGTGGATGCAGTGCATCATTAAACATGCCATGGACGACTTGCGCTACCGGGTACAAGTCTTTCAAGGCGATATCCTCGGCTGAATAAGTGACAAGGAACCGAGTGTTTGGAATTTTTTCCGAGATGCCTCCGTAAGACTTCCCCCCGTCAACTCCCTTATTGAGTGCGTCGTCATCAAATGCCGCCTGAAGCAAGACAATGTTGAAGTTCGCATTCGCCGGAATCCGAAGCCGGGGAGTCGGCTTCACCAAGGTGTCTTGCGCAATCTTCTGCAGCGCCGCACAAATGACTTTGCAGCCAAAGCTATGCCCGATGAGATTAATGTGAAAGGGCGCGTTACGAGTGCTCAGTGTCGTCAACAGTTGGTAAATCAGAGCATAGACAGCATTCTGACCTATTCCGTCGGCGCGTTTCTCCATGGAGTAGAAAGTACCAAACTCGCCTGCATTAAGCAGACTGTTTTCATCTTCGCTCAGCATGGACGGCCAATGGATGCCCGTCGCCAGCACCGGTGGCACCACGGCATGACCCGCCGCCGCAGTTTGTCGAGCTTCCACCACCATCCCCAGCGAGAACTCGTTGTATTGGAGCATCGCATGATTCGCGTTGGTCCACCAACCATGGGAGTAAATATAAAATTCATTGAAATCGAAAAGCGGACCCGCGAGGCTCGCGACCTGCGCCTTCACCTTATTAATATCTTCAAGGATGCGACCGGTTTCGTCCGTGGGGAAAAGCAGAAAGTGCGACATGCCGATTAGGGTTAGAACTCAGTCAAATCAAGCGCAAGCGAAAAAATACTGGCGCCATGCATTGATCTCGAATCGGCGGAAAGTCGAGGGCAGGCACCTGCATCGCGGTCGCCTTTACCCTCATATTCTGTCGTGGACCCGCTTCGGCCCCGCCCCATCAAATCAGCTGCTGGATCGGAGTCCCGTAGCGGACGATCATGACCGGGCGGCCGCTGGGGGTCTTGTATTCCTTTTTCGGATTGATCCCGAGCGTGGTGAAGAAGGTCGCCACCACGTCGTCCGGAGTGATCGCCTTGTCTTTCGGGCCTTCGCCCTTCTCGTCGCTCGCGCCGACGACCTGGCCGGCGCGGATGCCGCCGCCGGCGAGCAGGGTGAACATGGCGCGCGGATAGTGATCGCGGCCGGCCCGGCCGTTCACTTTCGGTGTGCGGCCGAATTCGCCGCTCACGTAGACGACGGTGGAATCGAGGAGCCCCTTGAGTTGCAGCACTTCGAAGAGCCCGCTCAGGCCGGCGTCGAGCGTCGGCAGATTCTTGTTCTTCAGGATGTTGAAGTTGTCGTTGTGGGTGTCCCAGCCGCCGAGATTCAGCGTGACAAACTTGACGCCGTTCTCGATGAGCCGCGTCGCGAGGAGGCAGCTTTGCGAGAATTGATCCTCGCCAAACAGCCCGGTGGCGGAGGCGCTTTCCTTGGAGAGATCGAAGGCCTCGCGCGCCTTGGGCGAGCGCATCATCGTGTAGGCTTTCTGGCCGAACTCATCCATGCCGGAAAGGATCTTGTCCTCCTTGGCGAAGTCGCCGAACGCCGTGTCGTAGCGCTTCAGCAGATCCTGCCGGCGATCGACGTCGGCAAGCGTCACCCCGTTGCGCAGCGCCAGCCCGCGAATCTCCATCGGCTTGCCGGCCTGCGGCGCCGAGCCAGTCTCGAACGGCCCGTATTCCACGCCAATGTAGCCAGTCGGATTGTTGCCCTGCTGCGGCACGGCGACGAACGACGGCAGCTCGGGAATGGCGCCCAGCTCCTTCGAAACGACCGCGCCGAGGCTCGGGAAGGAGAGCGACGGAATGGGCCGATTGCCGCTTCCCATGTAGAGCGTGCCCAGCTCATGCGCGGCCAGCGTGTGCGAGACGCCGCGGAGGATGGCAAACTTGTCGGCGCTCTTCGCGAGCTTCGGCAGGTGTTCGCAAATCTGCATGCCGTCGACATTGGTCGAAATCGGCTTGAACTCGCCGCGATGCGTCTCCGGCGCGTCGGGCTTCAAGTCGAAGGTGTCCATGTGGCTCGGGCCGCCGCCCAGGCGGACGAAGATCGCGGCCTTCGCCTTGCCCCCGCTCACGGCGTCGTCGGTCGCGGCGGTGGCGAGATAGTTTTGCAGGCCGAACCCGAAGCCGAAGCCGGAGATGGCGCCGATGCGGATGAAATTGCGGCGGGTGACGCCGTCGCAGCAGGTATAGGTGCTCATGAGGGATTTAAGATTTAGGATTTAGGATTTAAGATTTGGGCTGGGCGTCGTTGAAGAAATGAGTCGGCGGGGCGCGAAAGCGTCAGTGATTCACGATGAATTCGCGCGTATTCAGCATGGTCCAGAGCAGCTCGCGGATGCCTTCCACGGGCGTGGCCGCGGCGGCGACATCTGTCTGGGCCTTGACCAGCTCGTCTTCCGACGGCGGCCGGCTCACGGTGCGGAGGAAGGTTTCGCGAATCGCGGCGTCGGCGTTGAACGCCTTGGGCGGGTTGGCTTCCAACTCGGCCAGCGTCTTTTTCAGCCCCGCGATTCCCTTCTCCGTCTCCTGGCGCGCCTCTTCGTTTTTCTTCAACCTGCGCTCGTACTTCTCCGTCTCGTCGGGCTGGGCCGACGTCGGCTTCTCCGGCGGCGTGAGCGACGCGAGTTTCTGTTCGTTGAGCTGGATGCGTTTGCGGATCCCCTCCGGTCCGCTGGCGCCCGAAACTTGCGCGCTCTTCCGCAATTCGTCGATCCATGCGTTGCCCGCCGGCTCGATCCGCGAGATGATGTTCGGGTCGTTGCGTGTGTAGATCGTCTGCAGCAGCGTCGGATCGGTCGTGCGCTCGCAGTCGCAATTCGCCTGCCGCGCCGGCTTGCCGAAGATCCCCAGCGCATAGCCGTCGGCGTTCTTGCCGCCCCCGCCGCCCTGGCCGCCCAGCGCGCTGTTTCCGATCGGCCCGATCGCGCGATCCGAGATATCCGTCGCGAACTTCGCGACCTTCGCTGAATTGGCCGTCGCCATGGTGATCGCGTCGGACACCGTCTCGGCCGGCAGACGCCGGATGACCGCGTGGCTGAAGTTCTTCTCGTCGAGCTTGTTGGTCTCGTTCGTCTTCCAGCTCCGCTGATACGTGTCGCTGGTCAGGATTTCGCGATGCAGCCACTTCATGTCGTAGCCATGGGCGATGAAGCCGGTGGCCAGGTAATTCATCAGCGGCTCGTTGACCGGCGGATTGGCGAGGTTGAGATCGTCGGCGGGCTCGACGATGCCGCGATGAAAATACGAAGCCCAGACGCGGTTCACAAAGGCGCGCGCAAAATACGGGTTCTCCTTGTCGCGCAGCCAGTTCATGAGTGGCTCGCGGGGGTCGCTGTACTGCTGGAGCACCACTTCCTCGCCGCCGAGGATCTTCGGGGTGATGACACGCGAGTTCCCCTGGACTTTGTCCTGCTGCTGCTTGTTCCGCTGCGCCTGGGTGCCCGGAGGGCGGATGTTGGCATAGAGCTCGGTCCATGGCACCGGCTCTCCGGCCGTGATCCGCCGGTTTACCTCGTTGTCCTGGCCGGCTTTGACCGGGTCTTTGCCCTTCTTGTTGTCTTCCTTGCCCTCGAGCTTCGCGGCGACGATATCCCGGATCTCCTTGGTCAACGACGCAAAGGTGATCGGCGGCTTCACGGCTTCCTCCGCGGGGGCGGCTTCCGCCACTTTCTCTCCGGCCGGCTGGTCGGCCGCCGCTTTTCCCACGGCCGCTTTTTCCTTCATCGCGGGCGCCGCCGCCTTTTTCATGCCGCCCTCATTGCGCGATCCCGAGGCGAGCGGGGTGAAGAATTCCTTGAATTGCGCAAAATCGGTCTTCGTCCATTGATCGAACGGATGCTTGTGGCACTCCGCGCACTCGATCCGCACGCCGAGGAACGTGTGGGCGAAGGCGAGCGATTTCTCCTCCGGCTTCGTCACGTTCTTGCGCTGCCAGTAGAAGGGAAGATTCGGGCGATCGGCAAAGTCCGCCGGGTTCTCGTGCCGGTAATACGAGCCCATCTCCGCCACGTATTCCGCGTACGTCTGCGTCGGGGACGTGCGCCCGGTCGCCAGGATGATCCCCGCGGCGAACTGATCGTACGGCTGATTCTCCGACACGCGTTTGTAGATCCAGTCGTACCATTGCCGCGACATTTGCGCGGAAAGGTTCTTCCCGACGGCGAAGATGTTGTTCATCTGCTTCGGGTTGTTGCCGGTGAAATCGCAGAACTTCGTCGTCCACCAGGCCGCGTACCCGGGGCGCGCCAGCAACTCGTCGATCTTCTTCGCGCGCTTGTCCGCCGACTGGTCGGCCGCGAAAGCCTCGATCTCCTGCGGTGCCGGCAGCGTCCCGGTCACGTCGAGCGAGGCGCGCCGCAGGAATTCCGTGTCCGTCGCGAGCTCGCTCGGGACGATGCCGGCCTTGCGGAGCTTCTCCACGACCAGCTCATCCACCTTGGTCCGCGTCTGCACCGTGGGAAACGGCTGCGACGAAACGGGCAGCATCGCCGGTACCGGCTCCACGCCGTTGTCGTAAAAGGCGACGATGTGCGTGTCGCCCTTCTCCTTGCTCGTCACCAAGCCGACCGCGCTCACCTCGGCGACCGACTCGTCGTTCGTCCGGAAGCGCGTGACCTGCGTCACGTCCTCGACCGTGCCGTCCTTCCAATGGGCCAGCACCTGCAACTGGATCGCCTCGCCGGCTTTCTTGAAAACCAATTCCTTCGGCAAAACCTCCAGCCGGCCGAAGTCGCCCGTCTCCGCCACGTCGAGCTTCGCCCCTTCCATGATCCATTTCAGGATGAGGTTGTACTCCCACGACCCCTTCTCGATGATCTTCTTGCCCTTGTGCTTCTCGCCGTCGAGCGCCGGCTTGGTCAGGATGAGGCTGGTGAGCGGCTCCTTCTTTTCGACGCGAATGCCGTCCTCCTCGTCCGCCGTGATCTCGCGGTGATCCTTTTCAAAATCGTACCCGAAGAGCGAAAGCTGAAACCCGCCCTGCCCGCTGAACGAGCCGTGGCACTCGCGTCCGCTGCACCCGAGGCGCGACATCAGCGGGATCACGTGCCGGCGGAAGCTCGGCGGCTCCGCCGTCTCGAGGTTGGCCCACCGGGCCGACGCCGGCTGGAGATGCGAGGCGCCCTGGGGAGCGGCTTCCTGGTTGAGGGCGTTGGCCCGAAGCGGGAGCGGAGCGAGGGCGAGACAGAGGAGAAGCGAAGCTTTCATGCCGGTAAAAAGTGGGAGTCTGAAACGCATCATGGGGGAAAGTGGGAGCGTGCGGCCAACGACCTCGGCGAAAGCGTCTGGGAGCGCCGCGCAGAAGAAGCCGAGAAGCATAACCCGCCACTCGGTAAGAAGTTGCGGAATTCATTCAGACGCGTGCGTCGGGTTTGGAGTCCCGGGTTCCGCCGGCTGAAGCCGGCCAGGCGTTGGTTCGCAACTACCAGTGTCCTCGTGACGGAATTCCTGAGGCTGTGTGAAAGCGCGGCACGCAGCAGCTCTTGGCCCCGGGTAGGGTGGGCGTCCCGCCCGCCCCGGCGGGCATCTTGCCCGCCGGGTATGCGTTTATAAATCTACGGCATAATATGTTGCAGAGTAGTTTATTACTATTTATTTACACGCAAAAACCGTATTTGTGTTTTTCCGGCATTTTACCATTGCAGCCCGCCGCTCCTCGGGCTTAATGTGTTCTTATGAACATATCGTCCGCCGTCGATCGCACCTCGAAAATCGTCGAGTTGCGTGAGCTCATGGCGCGCCACAGCGCGGCGCCTCAGACCCGCGGGCGGGCGCGGTTGCCGACCGGGATCGCGCCGCTCGACCGCGCGCTGGAGGGGGGCCTTTGGAAAGGCGGGATGGTCGAGTTGCTCGCCCCGCGGCGCAGCTCCGGCAGCGCCTCGCTCGTGCGCGGCCTGCTCCATGAGACGGCCGGCCAGGGCCTCTGGTCGGCGCTCATCGATGGCGCCGATTCCTTCGATCCGCAGCTCGCCGGCGACCAGGCGCTCTCCCGCCTGTTGTGGATTCGCTGCCACACCGCCGCCGAGGCCATGCAGAGCGCCGACCTCCTCCTGCGCGACGGCAACCTCCCGTTCATCTGCCTCGACCTCTGCCAAAACCCGCCCGCCCATCTCCGCAAGATCGCCAGTACCTCCTGGTACCGCCTCCAGCGGATGATCGAGCCCACCTCCGTCGCGCTCCTCACCCTCGCCCCCTCGCCGCTCATCCCGTGCGCCGATGTCCGCCTGGAGTTGCAAAGCGTCTTCTCGCTCGCCGATCTGGAGGAGACGCCCGCCGATCTCCTGCGCGCCGTGAAGCTGGAAGTCCGCCGCCGGCGGCACGCGGAAACCGGAGAGGAGGCCTTCCGCCGTTCGGCGTAAAGACCACTGAGCATTGATCCACCGGCGCCGAAGGCCCTTGGACTGCGGCAGCCTGCTGCCGCTTTCGCGGAGGTCGCAGCCTGCTGCGTGCGGGGAGTGCTCAGTAGCCATCACGCTCCGCGTGATGAGCGATGCGCACCCAACTCAAGGCGACGTCCTTTTCAAGTCCGAGCGCCTGGCTCATCACGCGGAGCGTGATGGCTACAATGCTCCGCCCCACCCGCAGCAGGCTGCGGCCTCCACAAAGCGGCAGCAGGCTGCCACAGTCCAAGGGCCTTCGGCACCGGCCTTCACACCGTCTCAGGGAACTCCCCCACCCACCATGTTCGCCGCCCTCTTCATCCCCGACTTCGCCTTGCAGGCCGCGCTCCGTTACCAGCCGGAGCTGCGCCAGCTGGCCATTGCGCTCATCCCAGAAAAGACCGCGCGCGCCCGCATCCTCCAGTCGACCGCGCTCGCCCGGGCGGCCGGCGCGCTGCCGGGGATGACGCCGAGCCAGGCGCAGGCGCGCTGTCCCGAGCTGCAAATCCTCATCCGCTCGCCCGAGGCGGAGCGGTGCGCCCGCGCGGCCGTGCTCGATTGCGCCGGCGCGTTTTCCGCCTACCTCGAGGACACGGCGGACGGCGTCTGCACGCTGGAGCTCCGGCACGTCCGAAACCTGCGCGTGGAGGAGTTCGCGGAATCGCTCCTCGGGCGCATCGCGCGGCTCCAGTTGGAAGGCCGGCTCGGCTTTGCGCCCAAGGCCGGCCTCGCCCTCCTTGCCGCGCAAAGCACCGGGCGTTGGCGCGAGGTCCGCGCCGCGTCCGAGCTGGGCGGGCTGCCGCTGACGAGCCTTGCCTTTCCCCCGCCGATGCTGGAAATCCTCGCCCGCTGGGGCATCCGCACCCTGGGCGAATTCACCGCGCTCGGCCAGGCGGCGCTGACCGAGCGGCTCGGCCCCGAGGTGCTGCCGCTCCTCGCCCAGGCGCAGGGCCGCGTCGAGCGCCCGCTGCGTTGCACGCGGCAGGCGGAGACCTACGAGGAAAGCGTCGAGTTCGAGCACGAATTCGAAACGCTCGAGCCGCTCCTCTTCGTCATCCGCCGGCTGCTCGAGCAGATCACGCTGCGGCTGGAGGCGAGCTACCTCGTGGCGGCCGAGCTCACCCTGCGGCTCGGCTTTGCCAATGGCGGCGGCGAGCACGAGCGCCTCTTCAAGATCCCCGCCCCGACCGCGCGGGTGGAAGTCCTCTTCCGCGCGCTGCATACCTGGCTGGAGCAATTCACCGCCGAGCAGCCGATCAACCGGCTGCAGCTCGTCGCGACGCCGTGCCGGCCGTCGCGGCAGCAGTTTGGGTTGTTTGAAAACGCGCTGCGCGATCCCAACCAGTTCTTCGAGACGCTCTCCCGCCTCATCGCGCTCCTCGGCCACGACCGCGTCGGCGTCCCCGCGCTGGAGGACACCCACCGGCCGGATGCTTTCCGGGTGAGGGAAGTGGCGCTGGAGCCGGCGGGAAATGGGAAGCATGGAAAGAATGCGAATGATGGGAGCAGTGGAGAACGCCCGTCCCATACCTCCTATTCTTCCCCTTCTTCCCATCCCACCGGCCTCTGCCTGCGCCGTTTTCGGCCACCGTTGCCGGCGCAAGTCGACCTCGACGCCGCGCGCCGGCCGATCGCCCTCACCAGCGCCGCCTTGCGCGGCCGCGCGCGCGAGAGCACCGGCCCGATGCACCTCTCAGGCGAATGGTGGGACGCCCGCCCCTGGCGCCGCGCCGAGTGGGATCTGGAACTCCACGACGGCACCCTTTGCCGCATCTGCGAAGAAGACGAGCGGTGGTCGCTGGAGGGGGTGTATGACTGAACATCGACCCCTCCTCCACTCCCAGCCGGCGACCAAGCCATCGGAAGACTCCGCCCGCGCTTCTCTTGCTCCTCATCTCCCTAATCCGGTGGAACCGGAACCGCGCCCCGGAGGCAGGCTGGAAGCCTGCGATACGGCAGGCGAGACGCCTGCGCTACGTAGCGCAAGCCTCCGGCTTGCCGTATCGCAGGCTTCCAGCCTGCCTCCTGCGGTAGCGCAGGCACCGTGCGCGAAGCTGCCTAGTCCGAATTATTATTTTCATCCCAACCCGGCAGATTCAGAACGCAGAGTACCCGGCGCTCCAGAGGAGCGTATCCCAACGGGATTTTATCCTATAGCCCAGCGTTGCGAGGCACGAGCTACCCTGGGTGATTTTTCAAAAGAGACGCCAACCCTGAAAGGGTTGCAGCTGCTTCAACCCCTTCGGGGTTGGCGCCTTCTCTCGCCCGTGACCCAGGGTAGCTCGTACCTCGCAACCCTGGGCTTCATGATCGAACCTCTTCGAGGTTGCCGGAACCACCGCACCAGGATCGTCGAAAGCGTGTTCGGTGCCTCGTGCAAAGAGCCTCCTCATCCCCACCTCATCCCACTCCCTGCGCCCGCCGACACGCGCGGTGCGACTACAGTTCTTGAGGGAAAAAAGGGGGCCGATAATGAAGAAGAAGACAAGCCGTCGCTCCTCCCCTTCCCCAATCTCCAACTCCACCACCCGCCCGGCGTCACCGATTTCCCGGATCCGCGCACCCGCGGGCGCGGCCGCACGCGTTCCGCCCCCTCTCCCTCCCGCCCA
>DASYIS010000173.1:0-14627 GCA_035997375.1 Chthoniobacteraceae bacterium | reverse complement strand
TGCCGCAGATCATCGATGAGCCGAGCGTCTACGACTACGCGCCGCAGCACGAGAGCACCTGCGGCTTTCGTTTCAACGGCCCCGCGCCGGGGCGCGGACGCTTCGGCCCGGAGTTCTGGGCCGGCGACGCCATCGTGACCGGCGAATCGCGCGGCAAGCTCTGGCGCACGAAGCTGGTGAAGACCGCCGCCGGCTACGTGGCGCGCACGGAGCTCATCGCGCGCATGAGCCTCCTGGCGGTCGATTGCGCCATCTCGCCGAAGGGCGACCTCGTGGTCTGCTGCCACACGGGCAAGCCGGACTGGGGGAATGGGCCGCAAGGCGAGGGGCGGATTTTCAAGATTAGCTACACGGATCCGAACGCGCCGCAGCCGGTGGTGACCTTTGCGCGAAACGACATGCGTTCCGTGATCAGCTTCGACCGTGACTTGAATCCGACGGACCTGGCGCGGTTGGCCCACGCGAAGGTTGAAACTGGTCGCTATGTGGAAGCTGCGGATCGATTGGAGAGTATTCGCCCTGGCTATGCGGTGGTGAAGATGCAGCAGCGCCAAGCGCGAGCGCCGTTGGACATCGTCAGCGTGCCAACTGCAGGTAACGACAGTGCCGCAAAGCAGATTCCTCAAACCGAGAGTGCATTCTCCATCTACGCGAAACCGCACCGCGCCGCCGTGAACTACGCCTTTGCCTTTGATGGCCTTGACGTGATGCATGACCTCTCAGGGGTCGCGGCGTTCTGGGGAACTGATCACCGGATTCTTCAGACCAAACCTGCTGGCCCGCATAGAACCGACCCTCCCGGGTGGCTGCCGCATCCGGACTTCACCGTAGCACGCGCCCTCACCGCTGGCAGCCGGATGCACGACCCGCTTTGGCAAGACATACAACGGATCGGTGAACTGACGCTTCGAGGGCAGCTCGATCTCTGGCAAATGCTCACTCCCGCCACCCAACCGCTTTCCAACCTCGACTACGAAGCCGACGCGGAAGACGCCACCGTGGTTTTCAAAAGCGACGCTCCGTTGAAGCTGCAAGCCGCAGGCGTCAAGTTGGAGGTTATCAGTGAGCACGAAGTTCGACTAACTCAGCGCGCAACGAGGAAGAACAATTGGTTTCGCTATACGCTAACTGTAGCGACGCCCGTCACTACCCTCGACGTCTCTTTCTTCACCTCGCGCGACCTGCGCCCGCGCGCGCTGCCGTGCCGGCGTTTTCTCATGGACTTCGCCGAGCCCGCCCCGCCGGACGACCTCACCCGCACCATCCCCGAGATCGCCGGCGGCAACTACGAGGCGGGCCACGCGCTCTTCAAAGGCAAAGCGGCCTGCGCCACCTGCCATCAACTACGTGGCGATGGCTTCCGTGTCGGTCCCGAGCTGAGCAACCTCATGCATCGCGACTACGCGAGCGTGCTCCGCGACATCGCCGAACCGAACGCCCTCATCAACCCCGACGCCATCGGCTACACTGTCACAATGAAGGACGCGAGTACCGTGGTCGGCACGCGCTTGGCGGAGACCGAGGCCGAGTTGCAGATCGCGCAAGTCGGCGGCGCCGTCGCGAAACTGTCGAAGAAAGAGATCGCGAAAGTCGAGCCGATGACCGTCTCCCTCATGCCCGCCGGCCTCGACAAAGCGCTCACCGCGGAAGAACTGCGCGACCTGATGACTTATCTCCTCAGCGAGGAGCCAAAGGCCGCGGCGCCCAAAGCCAAACCCAATTAGGCGACAGGCGCGCGGCACTGGTTGCGCGAAGCGCTCCAAAAGCCTGTGTAGAGCGCGGCTCTCCCCTAAGCCTAAGGCGAACGGGGGTGCCGCCTCCAATTTGCTTGCGCCTTGGTCGCGCGGGCGGCGCACAAACAGAGCAACGCGCGGCCCTTCTTAAGCGCTGCCATCGCGGAGACACTCAAGAAAATGGAGGCGGCACCCTCGCTCGCCTAGGCTCGGAGGAGAGCCGCGCTCTACACATCGGGACGAAAACTGGCGTACGCTCCAGCCCCCGTCTACGCCTCCACCAAATCCTTCTCCACCCGTAGATTCCCAATGATAAAATCCTGCCGTGCGCTCGTGTTCTTGCCCATGAAGAACGAGAGCAGGTCGTCGGAGCTGGAGAGGTGGTGGAGGTTGATCGGGTCGAGGCGGATGTTTTCGCCGATGAAGTCCTTGAACTCGCCGGCGGAGATTTCGCCGAGGCCCTTGAAGCGCGTGATCTCGTGGCTGGCGCCGAGCGCGCCGATGGCGGCTTGCTTCTCCTGCTCGCTGTAGCAGTACCGGGTGACCTTCTTATTGCGGACGCGGAAGAGCGGCGTCTGCAAAATGAACAAATGATTGTTGCGGATGACGTCGGGGAAGAATTGCAGGAAAAAAGATAACAACAACAGGCGGATGTGCATGCCGTCGACGTCGGCATCGGTCGCGATGACGATCTTGTTATAGCGAAGCCCATCGAGACCGTCCTCAATATTGAGCGCCGACTGGAGCAGGTGAAATTCCTCGTTCTCGTAAATGACCTTTTTCGTCAGCCCGTAAGTGTTGAGCGGCTTCCCCTTCAGCGCGAAGACGGCCTGGGTTTGCACGTCGCGCGTCGCGGTGAGCGAGCCGGCGGCGGAATCGCCCTCGACGATGAAGAGCGTGCTCTCCTCGGCACGCGGATCCTTGTCCCCGAGGTGCAGGCGGCAATCGCGCAGCTTCTTGTTGTGCAGCGACGCTTTCTTCGCGCGCTCCTTCGCGATGTTGCGGATGCCGGCGAGCTCCTTCCGCTCGTGCTCGTTTTCCTCGATCTTCTTCTTGATGATCTCCGCGACGGCGCGGTTCTTGTGCAGGTAGGTATCGAGCGCCTGCTGCATGAATTTCCCAACGAATTCCTTGATCGTCGGTCCCTTCGGCCCGACCTCCGCGGAGCCGAGCTTGGTCTTCGTCTGCGACTCGAAGACCGGCTCCTGCACGCGGACCACGATCGCCGCATCGATCGACTGCCGAATGTCGGCGGCGTCGTACTCCTTCTTGAAATGGTTCCGCACCGTGCCGACCAGCGCCTCGCGAAACGCCGCGAGATGCGTGCCGCCCATCGTGGTGTGCTGGCCGTTGACGAACGACCAGTATTCCTCGCCGTAATGGTTGCCGTGCGTGAGCGCGATTTCGATGTCGTCGCCCTCGAGGTGGATGATCGGGTAGAGCGGCTCGCCGCTGATCTCCTTGGTCAGCAGATCCTTGAGCCCGTGCAGCGAGCGGAACGGCTTGCCGTTGAGCGTGAGCGTGAGCCCGCGGTTGAGGAAGGCGTAGTTCCACAGCATGTCCTCGATGAACTCGAGGCGGAACTTGAAGTCCTTGCCAAAGAGCGCCTCGTCGGGCGTGAACTCCACGAGCGTGCCGTTGCGCTCGGCGGTCTTCACGACGCGCGACTGGCTCTTGAGCTTCCCTTGCTCGAAGTCGACGACCTTCATCTCGCCCTCGCGCATCGCCTGCGCGCGATAGGTGATCGAGAGCGCGTTGACCGCCTTCTGGCCGACGCCGTTGAGCCCCACCGCTTTCTGGAACGTCTCGCTGTCGTACTTCGCGCCGGTGTTGATGATTGAAACGCAATCGACCAGCTTCCCGAGCGGGATGCCGCGACCGTAATCGCGCACCTTCACGCTGCGCTCGGTGACCTCGACCTCGATCTTCTTCCCCTGGCCCATCATGAACTCGTCGATCGAGTTATCGATCGTCTCCTTGAGCAGCACGTAGATGCCGTCCTCCGCGTGCGCGCCGTTGCCGAGCCGGCCGATGTACATGCCCGGCCGGAGGCGGATGTGCTCCAGCGAGCTGAGGGTCTTGATGCTGGCTTCAGTGTAGTTGGACGCCATGAGGTGTGGGGCGGAAAAGAGAGGCGCGGCGGCGCGGGAGGGCAAGCGGAATCACGGGCGAGCCGGTGGAATGCACCGCTCCGTCAGATGGAGATGAGCCGCCTCCGACCGGCCCTCTTCACTCCCGCCCGCTCGGCGGCCCCGGAAACACAATCCGCTGCGTGGTCCCCTTGTCATCGAACGCCGGCACCGGCAGCGGCGATGACCGCTCGATCGGGGGCGTGGCGTTCTTGCTCTGCAACAGCTCATGCGCCCGGCGGGCGTGATCGCGCTCGCGGGAGACGGTGTCGATCTCGCCGCGCAGCTTTTCCAGCTCCAGCTTCAGGCCGGCGTTTTGGTAGCGCGCTTCGTCGCGCTCGGCCGTCACGCGCTTCAGCGCATCGGCATCGGTCGGGGTATCGGCATTGCCCCGGACGAGACGGGCGCTGGCGAGGATGTCGATCTGCCGCTGCAAGGCGTTGATCTTTTGCTGAAGATCGTAGTTTTCCGTGCGCAGGAACGAGACGTCCTTCTCCATCTCCCGCGGCGTCAAGCCCGGCGCCGGCGCTTCCACCGGCGAGGCGTCGTACTCGCACTCGACCGTGCCGAACATGATCTTGCACGAGTGGTGCAAATGGAAATCGGTGACCGGCTGGCCATCGACGAAACTCAGGTTCGTCGAGCCGAGGTCGTGGAGCCGATAGTGCTCACCCTCCTGCAGCAGCTCCGCGTGGTGCGCCGAGACGGAGGCGTCGATGATCTGGACGGTGTTGTCGGGGCGACGCCCGACCGTCAGCCGGCTGCCCACCAGCTCGTGGCTGACGGCGGGGCGATTGGGCAACAGCACACGCAGGATGGGCATCGGGGGAAATTCAGGAAAAGGTACGGGTCCGCCATTTGAGACTAGCACGTTCAGTGCCGGTCTCCACGGGAGGCGTTGTTTCTACCGCAGTTTCCGCCTTCCCGCAATCACGCCTTACAAAGTCCGTCCGACCGCCTCGGCAACCTGGCGGATGCGCCCGATCAGCTCGGCGAACTCGCCGGGCAGCAGCGCCTGCTCGCCGTCGCTCTTCGCGAGCTCGGGTGAGTTGTGGACTTCGATCATGATCGCATCCGCGCCGGCGGCGACCGCGGCGAGCGCCATCGCGCCCACGTGCTGGCGCAGCCCGATCCCGTGCGTCGGGTCGACGACCACAGGCAGGTGCGTCTCGGCTTTCAAGACCGGCACCGCGTTCAAGTCGAGGGTGTTGCGCGTATAGGTCTCGAAGGTCCGAATGCCGCGCTCGCAGAGGATGACATTGAAGTTCCCCTCCGAGAGAATGTACTCGGCGCTCATCAACAGGTCCTTGATCGTGGCGCTCATGCCGCGCTTGAGCATGACGGGCAGCTTCGAACGGCCGACCTCTTTCAAGAGCGAAAAGTTCTGCATGTTACGCGCGCCGACCTGGAGGCAATCGGCGTACTTCTCCACCACCTCGAGGTCCTTGGTGTCCATGATCTCGGTGATCACCGGCAACCCCGTCGCATCGCGCGCCTCAGCCAGCAGCTTGAGCCCGTCGACGCCCAGTCCCTGGAAGGCGTAGGGCGAAGTGCGCGGCTTGAAGGCCCCGCCGCGCAGGACGCGCGCGCCGGCTTGCTGGATGTCCTTCGCGATCGAGATGATCTGGTCGCGGCTCTCGACGGAGCAGGGCCCGCTCATCACCACGACCTGTCCGCCGCCGATCGCGACATCGCCGAGCTTCACCGTGCGCCCGTTGCCGCCGCTGAATTCGCGCGAGACGAGCTTGTACGCCTTGAGCACCGGCGTGACCGACTCGACGCCGGGAATGGCCGCGATCGGCTTCTCGCGAATGAAGTCCTCCGCCCCGATGACGCCGATGACGGTGCGAGTGGCGCCGCGGCTGATCTCGGCCTTGAGGCCCCACTCGGTAATGCGGTCCACGATGTGGCCGATTTGGTCTTCACTGGCTCCTGGCTTGGTAACGATGATCATGGGCGCGCTCAAAAAAGGGGCAGCGAAGATAGCGGGCGCGAGGGGTCCGGCAATGGTTTTGTTGGGGCGGGCGAAAAAGAGCATGCCGGGCGCAAAACGAACGCGCTCGCACTAGACCTGACCCTCGTGACGAAACGGAGTTTCGTCACGAGGAGAGTGCGAATGGAGCGTCGCTTGCCCACGCGGCCAGGATCTCATCCCGGGGGACTTGGATTGGGCCCCATCCTCAACCTCTCGCTGGTCATTCTCATTGTCTCATTGTCTCATTGTCTGCTTCCCTCCTCCGTGCCACTCCACCCCCTCCCCTCCGCCCACCACGTCCTCGGCGCCTCGCCGGGACTCGCCATCGGCGTCGGCGCGGCGTTGCTCCTCGCCGGTCGCAAGCTTTTTTGGTTCTTCGTCGCGGCGGTCGGGTTCGTCGCCGCCATGGAATTGGCGACGCGGTATTTCGGAGAAAGCAATCACGACGCGATCCTCATCGGCAGCCTCGTCGCCGGCGTCATCGGGGCCGTGCTGGCGATCTTCCTGCAAAAACTCGCGGTCGGCCTCGCGGGCGCGGCGACGGGCGCGTATCTGCTCGATCAGTATTTCCGCACCCTCCCGGATTACCCCGACCTCGGCTGGATCTTTCTCATCGCCGCCGCCGTCGCGGGCGCGCTACTGATGGCAGTCGTCTTCCGGTGGGCACTGATCCTTCTCACCTCGCTCGCCGGCGCCCACCTCATCGGGCAATGGCTGCCGCTGCCGCGCGGGTGGCGGGCGGCGGCGTATGCGGCGCTCGTGGTGATCGGAGTGGCGGTGCAAAGTCGCCGAGCCCGTCCGGCGGCGGAGTAAGCCGCGCCTCGATCCGCGCAATCGCCCAAGCCGCATGCTCCGCGATGAGCGGCTCCGCGTCGGCCGCCGCCAGGCGCAGGGCCGGCAGGTCGTCCAGCGTGCCGACATTGCCCAGCGCCACGCAGACGTTGCGGAGAAACCCGCGCCGCTTGATCCGCTTGATCGGCGACTTGCGAAAGAGCGCGCGAAATTGCTCGTCGTCCAGCGTGAGATAGTCGCGCAACGCATACGCATGCACATGCGGCCGCGCCGCGAACGTCGCCTCGGTGGAAGCCGACGCGAAGCGGTTCCACGGGCACGCCGCGGTGCAGTCGTCGCAGCCATAAATGCGGTCGCCGACGAGCGGACGCAAGTCCTCGGGGATACTCCCCTTCAGCTCGATCGTGAGGTACGAGATGCAACGCTGCGCATCGAGCTGGTAAGGCGCGGTGATCGCCGCGGTCGGGCAGGCGGTGATGCAGCGCGTGCAACTCCCGCAGCGATGCGCCTGCGGTTCATCGGGCTCGAGGTCGAGCGTGGTCAGCAGTTCCGCGAGGAAGAACCAGCCGCCGAGCTTGGGCGAAATGAGCATGGTGCTCTTCCCCTGCCAGCCCACGCCGGCGAGCGCCGCGAAGTCGCGCTCGAGCACCGGCCCGGTGTCGACATAGCGCTTCTGCCCGCCGCCCCGCGCGGTGAGAAATCGGTCCAGTTCGTCGAGTTTGGCTTCGATGATATCGTGGTAGTCGTCGCCCCACGCGTACCGCGCGATGACGCCGCCAGACAGGTCCGACCCGTCGGACGCCGGCGGCCTGCTCCCCTCCCCCTGCCAGTAGTTCATCGCCACCACCACCACACTCCGCGCCCCCGGCAACACGGCCTGCGGGTCACCCCGGCGCTCGCGGTTGCGCTCCATCCACGCCATCTCGCCGTGGCGGCCGTCGTCGAGCCACTCGCCGAACTCCCGCGCGTGCGGCGGGACTCCGCAGCGCGCCACGCGGCACGCGGCGAAGCCGAGCTGCGCGGCCAGGGCGGAGAGTTCTGCTTTCACACTGCACGATTCCACATAAAGGCTCGGCGCGCCTCTTCCATGATTGTCTCGGCCGCCTCGGGCTGCGTCATCTCCGTGGTATCCAGGGTAAACTGCGCCGTCTCCTCGTAGGCCGCCTGCCGCGCGGTGAGCAATTGGTGCAAGGTCTCGCGTGGGTTTTCCGTTCGCAAGAGCGGGCGCTTGTTCGTCCGCGAGACCCGCTTGAAGATTACCTCCTCCGAGGCCTTCAGGCAGGCGACAAAACCCAACTCCCGCAGGAGCCGGCGATTCTGCTCGCGCAACACCGCCCCGCCGCCGGTCGCGATCACGCACCGCTCCACCTCCCGCAGCGAAGCGAGCGCGCTCGTCTCCAGGTCGCGGAACTTCTCCTCGCCCTCCTCCGCGAAAATCTGCGCGATCGGCCGCCCCGCGCGCTCGATCACCACTTGGTCGCTGTCGAGAAAACGATACCCGAGCCGCTTGGCAATCGAGCGACCGATCGACGACTTCCCGCTCCCCATGAAACCGACGAGGACGATGTTCTCGCGTAGATTTCGTGCCGTTTCGCTCATCCGCGCAGTCTGGCGGCGCGCGGCGCACGGGGAAAGAAGATAACGCTTCGCTGTCCACGAAAGACACGAAAGACACGAAAAAGGGAGGGGCGGCAGGGCCAACGAATTGAGCAAATTGAAACGAATACGGAAGGCTACAGCCGGATCTTTTGCCTGCGAAATCACACGAATCCGAGCAAATCTCCCTCTCGCTCCGAGGCCTTTCCGCAGATTCGTTTGATTCGTTTGATTCGTGTGATTCGTAGGCAAATTTCCGGTTCCGTGTTCCCCATTCGCTTCAATTCGCGCCATTCGTTGGCTCTGCTTCTTCCCCTTTTTCGTGTCTTTCGTGTCTTTCGTGTCTTTCGTGGACAAGCGAAGCGCCCCTCCGGGTGTTCGCGCACGCCCCATTTGGATTTACTTGCCCGCGCGGCGGTCGCAACAATGGGGCGCATGAATTCCGACGACAAACAGCCTGCCCACCCGCTCGTGGCGGTCATCATGGGGAGCGTGTCGGACTGGGAGACGATGAAGGCGGCGGTCGAGACGCTGGAGTCGTTCGGGGTCGCCACGGAGCGCCGGGTCGTCTCGGCGCATCGCACGCCGGAGCTCATGGCGCAGTGGGCGAATCGCGCGGCGGGGCGCGGGCTCCAGGTCGTCATCGCCGGCGCGGGCGGCGCGGCCCATCTGCCGGGCATGGTCGCGGCGCACACACACCTGCCGGTGCTCGGGGTGCCGGTGGAAAGCCGTGTCCTGCGCGGGGTCGACTCGCTCCTTTCCATCGTCCAGATGCCCGCGGGCATTCCCGTCGGCACGCTCGCCATCGGCACGGCCGGCGCGAAAAACGCGGCGCTGCTCGCCATCGCCATCCTGGCTTTGCACGACGAAAACCTGCGCGAATCCCTGGTCGCCTTCCGCGAGAAGCAGTCGGCCGATGTCCGCGCCGCGGAGTTGCCGGCATGAACCCACCACGCGTGTTTCTCCCCGGCAGTACCATCGGCGTCATGGGCGGCGGCCAACTCGGGCGCATGTTTGCCATCGCGGCCCGGCGCATGGGCTACCGCGTCCACACCTTCAGCCCCGACGAAGACACGCCGACGGGCCAGCTCTCCGACATCGAGGTCGCCGCCCGCTACGACGACGAGTCGGCGGTCCGCACCTTCGCCAAATGCGTGGACGTGCTCACCTTCGAGTTCGAGAACATCCCCTCGCAGACCGTCGAGTGGTGCGCCGCGCATTGCATCGTCCGCCCCGCCGGCCGCGTGCTCCACCTCTGCCAGCATCGCTTGCGGGAAAAGATGTTTCTTGCGAACGCCGGACTGCCGCTGCCGAAGTTCGCGCCGGTCTCCAATCTGTCGGAGCTGGCGGCCGCCATCGTGGAAATCGGCACGCCGTCGGTGCTGAAGACCGCCGCGTTCGGCTACGACGGCAAAGGCCAGCTGAAACTCGAGCGCGCCGATCATCTCGAAGCCGACTGGGAGCGCTTTGGCGGCGCGCCGGCCGTGCTCGAGGCGTGGGTCCCGTTTGAAAAGGAGATTTCCGTCATCATCGCCCGCGGCGTCGATGGCGTCACGGCGGCCTATCCCGTTTGCGAAAACCAGCACCGGCATCATATCCTCGATGTAACGATCGTCCCCGGCAACGTCCCGGCCGAAGTCGCCGCGCGTGCGCAGGCGCTGGCCGCGCAAATCGCCGAGGCGCTGAACATCGTCGGCCTGCTCGCGGTAGAGATGTTCCTGCTGCCGGACGGGCAGATTCTGATCAACGAGCTCGCGCCGCGCCCACACAACTCCGGGCATTTCTCGTTCGACGCCAGTATGACCAGCCAATTCGAGCAGCAATTGCGCGCGGTCTGCGGGCTGCCGCTCGGCTCGACCGAATCGTTGCGGCCGGCGGCGATGGCCAATCTCCTCGGCGACCTCTGGGCCGACGGCGAGCCCGACTGGCGCGCCGCGCTCGCGTTGCCCGAGGTGAAGCTCCATCTCTACGGCAAGGCCGAGCCGCGCGCCGGCCGCAAGATGGGGCATCTCACGGCCTTCGGCGACACCCCGCAACACGCCGCGGAGCGGGTGCGCGAAGCCCGCGCCCTCCTCACGCCGCGCCATGTGGACTGAGACGCTCAGCGCCGACGATCCCCGCGCGGTGCTGTGGGCGGTCAAGCTGTTGCAGGACGGCGAAGTCGTGGCGCTTCCGACCGAGACCGTCTACGGCCTCGCCGCCGACGCGCTCAATCCGCTCGCCGTGGCGAAGATTTTCGAGGCGAAAGAGAGGCCGGCCTTCGACCCGCTCATCTGCCATTTGCCCGATCTAGACTGGCTGCCGCGCCTCACGCGGGTCACCGGGGACGCGAGCTCGGAGCTCGTGGTCGCGCTCATCCGGCGCTTCTGGCCGGGACCGCTCACGCTCGTCCTGCCGAAGAGCAGCCGTGTGCCGGACATCGTCACCTCCGGGCTGCCGCACGTCGCCTTGCGCATGAGCGCCAACCCGGCCTTCCAGGAAATCGCGCGCAAACTCAACCGCCCCCTCGCCGCGCCGAGCGCGAACCGTTTCGGCCGCATCTCGCCGACCACCGCGGAGCACGTGGTCGCCGAATTGGACCAGCGCATCCAGCTCGTCGTCGACGCCGGTCCCACCAACTACGGCCTCGAGTCCACCATTGTCGCCATTCGGCAAGATACGCTCCACATCCTGCGCAGCGGCCCGGTGACCCGGGAAGCGCTCGCGGAGTTCGCCCCGATCGCGGAAAGCGCCGCGCCGGCGGTGCCCGAGGCCCCGGGACAGCTCGCGAGCCACTACGCGCCGCGGACTCCGATGCGGCTGCTCGGCGCCGCGACGGCCGCGCCGCTCTTGCACGAGAGCCGCATTGGAGTCCTGGCGTGGCAGGCTATCCCGGCGGGCGACTTCGCCGCGCATGAAGTGCTCAGTCCCAAGGGCGACCTGCGCGAAGCCGCTGCCACGCTTTTCGCCAAAATGCGCCGCCTCGATGAAGCCGGCCTCGAGCTCATCCTCGCGCAACCCGTCCCCGAGACCGGCCTCGGGGTGGCGATCATGGACCGCTTGCGCAAAGCCGCCGCGCCGCGGCCGGCCTGACGCGGCGCGCCGCCCCACGACGGATAGCACAGGCGTCCCGCCTGTTCCGGCGGGCGTCCCGCCCGACGGTCCACGTGGCGCAGGTAGACACCAATGAATGCCACGCGCCACGTCGACGACTAGCTAAGTTGCAAAAAGTCTCCGGCCCGGCGGCGCAACGGTGAAGGAGCCCGGAAGATGGACCACGGATTACACGGATGGGCACGGATTCTGGCAGCACCCATGGGTTAATCTCCGAGCTTACGCCAGCGCCTCTGCATCCGTGCCCATCCGCGAAATCCGTGGTTCGAACTCCGGCTTTCAGCCTAAGCGAATAGCGGTTGCCGGGTCACATTCCATCGTCCACACTCGCTCTCCCTCAACTCGCTCCCCTCTTATGAAGAAGATCCTCCTGGCCGCGCTTTTGCCGGCTTTCGTCCTGACCGCTCATGCCGAGTTGAAGCTGCCGGCCATCGTCGGCAACCACATGGTGCTGCAGCAAAAGCAGGCCGATCCCATCTGGGGCTGGGACACGCCCGGCACGAAGATCACCGTGACCTATGCCGGCCAGACAAAGACCGCCGAAGCGGGTGCCGACGGCAAGTGGACGGTCTCGCTCGACGCCGGTCCGGCGAACGATAAGCCGGCGACGATTTCCATCCAGGGGACGACGAAGGTCGAGCTCAACGACGTGCTGGTGGGCGAGGTCTGGATTTGCTCAGGCCAGTCGAACATGGGCTTCACGCTCAAGGGCGACTGGAACGGCGACATCGAGGCCGCGGCTTCCAAGCTGCCGAACCTGCGCCTGATCACGGTGCCCAACCTGGGAACGCAGGAGCCGCAGAACGATTTCAAGGGCGAATGGAAGGCGTCGGACCCCGACACGGCGAGCTCTTTCAGCGCGGTCGGGTTTCTCTTTGGCCGCTACCTGCACGAGATTCTGCAAATCCCGGTGGGGCTCATCAACGACTCGTGGGGCGGCAGCGCGGCGGAGGCGTGGGTGCGCCGCGAGTCGCTGGAGAAGGACGACCGCTTCAAGCTGCTGATGGAGAACACGCGCAAGAATGAAGCGACGATGGCCGACCCGGTGGCCAAGGCCAAATACGAGGAGCAGCTCGCCAAATGGAAGACGCTCGCCGACGAGGCAAAGGCCGCCAACAAGCCGGCGCCGCGTCCGCCGAATTCGCCCGACGCCTGGCTGCACGGCAACGCCCGGCCCGGCAACATCTTCAACGGCGTCGTCCTCCCGACCAAGCCGTACGGCATCAAGGGGATCGTCTGGTACCAGGGCGAGAGCAACGCCAGCCGCGCGCTGGAATACGCGGACCTGTTTCCGTTCATGATCGAGCAATGGCGCAAGGAATGGAACCAGGGCGAGTTCCCGTTCTACTGGGTGCAGCTCGCGGATTTCCTGCCGGAGCGCCCGGAACCGGGCGACAGCACCTGGGCCGAGTTGCGCGAGTCGCAGACGAAGACGCAGAAGCTCGCGAACACCGGCCAGGCCGTCATTATCGATCTCGGCGAGGGGAAGGACATTCATCCGAAGAACAAGCACGACGTCGCCGCGCGGCTGGTCCGCTGGGCGCTGGTGAAGGATTACGGGATGAAGATCCCGTTCCACAGCCCGGAGTTCAAGAGCGTGGAGTTCTTCGGCAAGATGGCGCGGGTCGAGCTCGACTGCTTTGGCCGCACGCTGCGGCCGTTCGATACGCAGGAAGTCACCGGCTTCGCGGTCTGCGGCGAGGATCACGTCTGGCAATGGGCGAAAGGCAAGCTCAACGGCACGACCAAAGTGGAAGTGACGAGCGACAAGGTGGAGAAGCCGATCGCCGTGCGCTACGCCTGGGCGGACAACCCGGTCTGCAATCTCTTCAGCGAGGACGGCCTGCCGGTCACGCCGTTCCGGACCGACGACTTCCCGATGATCACCGCGCCGAAGCCGCCGGTGGCCGCCAACGCGGTGCCGAATCCCGGCCCCGCGCAAGTGGCGCCCGCCGCCGTGAAAGCGCCGGTGAAGCCCGCGCCGGATGGCGGGATTCCGCTGCCGCCGCCCGCGAAGTAAGGCGGGCTGGGGCTCCCGGCCTCGGGTAGGGCGGGCGTCTCGCCGGCCGCGGCGGGCATCTTGCCCGCCTCGATTAATCGTTTCACGGCAGGGCTGCTAATCGCGTCGGGCGAAGACGCCCTCCGCGGCGGGCGGGACGCCCGCCCTACCCGAGGCCCCTGCACCGCCTTCGGCAGAAGGCGCTATTCCCCCACGCTGCGCCGACACGCCGTAATCGTATTCGCGATCAGCATCGCGATCGTCATCGGCCCGACCCCGCCGGGGACCGGCGTGATCGCACGGCACTTCGGCGCGACTTCGGCGTAGGCCACGTCGCCGACCAGTCGGTACCCTTTCGGCGCCGCCGGGTCTTCGACGCGGTTGATCCCCACATCGATCACGACCGCGCCGTCGCGCACGTAGTCGGCCTTGACGAACTCCGCGCGACCGATCGCCGCGATGAGGATATCCGCGCTGCGGCAGACCGCCGGCAGATCGCGCGTGCGCGAGTGCGCGACGGTGACGGTCGCATCGCCGCCGGGGCCTTTTTGCATGAGGAGCAGGGCGAGCGGTTTGCCGACGATCATGCTGCGCCCGAGCACGACGACATGCGCGCCGGCGGTCTCGATCCCGCTCTCTTTCAGCAGCCGCTGACAGCCGAGCGGAGTGCAGGGAATGAGCGCGCGCGGGTCGCCGAGCGCGAGGCGCGCGACGTTCACCGGATGAAAGCCGTCGACGTCCTTGAGCGGGTCGATCGTCTCGACCACCGCGGCCTCGTCGATGTGGGGCGGGGGCGGCGATTGCACGAGGATGCCGTGGATCGCGGGATCGGCATTGAACCCACGCACGATCTCCAGCAACTCTTCCTGCGTGGTGCTCGCGGCGACCTCCTTCTTCACCGAGTGCATGCCAAGATCGCGGCACTTGTTGTCCTTCGAGCGGACGTAGGCGCGCGAGGCGGGATCGTCGCCGACCAGCACCACGGCCAAGCCGGGGGTGATGCCGTGCGCCTTCAACTGCGCGATGGCGGCGCGCGATTCTTCGTGGATTTTGGCCGCGATGGCGGCGCCGTCGATGATGCTCATGTCGTGGCGATTTTCTCCGGCGCTTCGTCCGAGGAAAGCTCGTTTGCGAAGCGGAGGCGGGCCTGCTCGAACTCCTCATCCGTCGCCAGCTCGCCGAGCAGCTCGGCGGGCCGCAGCGTGACGACGACCTTGCTGAACGGCTTCGGGATGCGGAAGCGATCCCAGCTTTTCAGCTTCCAGCAGCGCTCGTATTTCACCTGCACGAGCAGGAGCGGCAGGCCGGTC
>DASYIS010000172.1:0-13653 GCA_035997375.1 Chthoniobacteraceae bacterium | reverse complement strand
GTCTCTGGCTGGTCGACATCAACCAGTTGCGCCTCGATTGGTCGACCAATCCGCAGTACAGCTACGGCTGGCTGGTGCCGTTCCTGACCGCTTACCTCATCTGGAACCGCCGGCCTTCGCGTCCGCGCGCGGCGGCGCCCGCGCATCCCGCGTGGGGGCTCGCCGGCGCGGTGCTGCTGGCGTTCCTTCTTCTGCCGACGCGGCTGGTCGGCGAGGCGACGCCGGAGTGGGCCGTGGTGCGGTGGACGCTCACGCTCATGGCGGTCGGGCTCACGCTGCTCGCGATCTATCACACCGGCGGGGCGGCGATGATGCGGCACTTCGCGTGGCCGGTCTGCTTTTTCCTGGTGGCGGTCGCGTGGCCCGTGTCGCTCGAGACGGGGCTGACGCAGTCGCTGATGCACCAACTCGCGCGGCTCACGGCGGAGTTGCTGGGCTGGAGCGGCAACCCCGCCCGCGCCGATGGGAATCTCATCCATCTCGGCACCGGCGTGCTCGGGGTGGACGAGGCGTGCAGCGGCGTCCGCTCGCTCCAGTCGATGCTGATGGCATCGCTTTTCCTCGGCGAGTTGCATCGCTTCTCCACGTCCCTCCGTCTCGCGCTCGTCGCGGCCGGTTTGGCCATTGCGCTTTTCTTCAATCTCGTGCGCGCCCTGCTGCTCTCGAGTCTGGCGATCGCGAAGGGCATTCCCGCGATCTCCGGCTGGCACGATCCCGCGGGATTCTCCATCCTCGCGGTCTCGTTCGGCGTGCTCTGTTTGCTCGTTTGGTTCATTCGGCGGGGAAAACCGGAGCCGTCCACCGAGGAGCCGGCCGCCACGACCTGGCGGACGGTGCCGCGCTGGGCGCTCGCCGGGTTCGCCGGCTGGCTCGTTTTCTCCGAGGTGGCAACCGAAGTCTGGTACCGCGCGCACGAGAGCGGCGCGGCGCGCGCGCCGGCGTGGAGCGTGCGCTGGCCGGAAAAGCACCCGGAGTTTCACGAGCATCCCATCACGCAAACCGTCAGCCAGGCGCTCGCGTACAACGAGGGCCGACAGGCGACGTGGGAGGAGCCGGACGGCACCCAATGGCAGATGTATGCCTTTCGCTGGTACCCCGGCCGCACCTCCACCGTCGCCGCGCGCCAGCACCGCCCCGAGGTCTGCCTGCCCGCCGCCGGCCGCACGTTCGTGGAGGAGCACGCTCCCGTTGTCATCCAGGGCGGCACCGCCGAGATCCCTTTTCGGACTTACGAATTTCGGAACCAGGGGCAGCCGCTCTTTGTCTTTTTCTGCCTGTGGGAGACGGGCCATCGCGACGCCGCCGCCAGCGGTCTCGGCCAGGGCTACACGCGACGCAACCTGCTGGAACGCGTGCGGATCGGGCAGCGGAATCTCGGCCAGCAGAGCGTGGAGGTCATCGTCTCTGGTGCAGCCTCGCCCGAGGCGGCGACCGCGGCCTTCCAACGGCTCGCACCGGAGCTGATTCAGGCCGGCTCGTGACGAAACAGTCATTCGCAGGCACTTGGAGTCTGATCTGCTACAGTGTTTTACTGATCTTTCCCCTCATTTATGCGAACTTTTTCGGGGCTTCCCCTGACTCCTCTGCGCTTTTGCTCTGAGTCGAAGCGCGCCGCCGCCACGTCTTCGGCTCCAGCATGATCGTCAACCGCACGGGCGGATTGCACAGCCTTCTGGTGGTGATCCAGATTGCCCTGGCGCTCCTGGTTTTCGCGGCGATGGTGGCGCTCTTCATCGCGCGCGGTCCGCTGCCGTTGGGGCGGTACAGCCTGTTCGCCGGGGTGGTCGCGGTGGCCCTCGCGGTCGAATGTGTCAGCCGCAGCCGGCGGATGGTGCGGGTCTGCGTCTTCGAGCGCAGCCTCGTGAAGCTGCACCGCATCGCGCTGCGCCAGGTCTTCTTCGTGCTCGTGGGACTGCTCCTGTTCATCGCCCTGCTGCACGACCCGTATCCCGTCCTCTCGCGCCTCTTTCTCGCGACCTATCTGGGCACGTTATTTGTGGTGCTGCTCTTCAGCAATCGCCTGCTCCCGCCGTGGCTCGCCAGCAATTTCTTTCGTGGCAAGCGCTCCCACAAGACGCTCCTCATCGGCACGAGCCACAAGACGGCCCAACTCGGCCTCTGGCTGCAAAACAAAGCGCTCTTCGGGTTCGAGACCGTCGGGGTCCTGGTGCGGGACGGCGAGAAGGCGGTGTGCAGCCTGCCCGTCCTCGGCGAACCGCATGACCTCGATCGCATCATTCGCGAGCAAAGCATCAGCCAGGTCATTGTGCTCGGCGTGCCGATCCTCACGGCCGGCTACAATTTCGTCTCGGAGGTCTGCAATCGCTGCGGGGTCCGCCTTCTGATCCTGAGCGATCTCGACGAGCGGCTGCACCACCCGGTGGTCCACGTGGAGGACGACGGCTTGCAATTCATCACGATGCGGGAGGAGCCGCTGGAAAATCCGCTCAACCGGCTCTCCAAGCGAGCGCTCGACCTGGCGATCTCGGTGCCGGTCATCACCCTGGTCCTGCCGTGGGTCGCCGCGTTTGTCTGGCTCGCGCAACGCCTCCGGTCGCCCGGCCCCTTGATCCACCGGCAGACGCGCGCCGGGTTACAAAACGAGGAGTTCGTCATCCTGAAATTCCGCACGATGCACGAAGCGCACGGCGACACCGCGCGCCAGGCCACCCCGGGCGACGCCCGGGTCTTCCCCGGAGCGCGCTGGCTGCGCAAAATGAGCTTCGACGAGCTGCCGCAATTCATCAACGTGCTGCGCGGCGAGATGAGCGTCGTCGGGCCGCGCCCGCACCTCGTCGAGCACAACCTGGAGTTTGCGAAGTCGCTCACGAGCTATCACGTCCGCGCCTTTGTCCGCCCCGGCATCACCGGCCTCGCGCAAGTCCGCGGCCTGCGTGGCGAAGCGACCGCCGGCGCGATCACGAAACGCCTCGCCGCCGATATTCTCTATCTGGAGCACTGGTCGCTCCTGCTCGATATGGGCATCATCTTGCGCACCGCGTGGCAGATGGTCTTTCCGCCGAAGACGGCGTGTTAGTTAAGCCGGAACGATGCAATTGAGCGCAATGCGCGAACGGTCCGGGGAGCACACGCGCCCCCCGCGTGTTCTGCCCGGCGCCCTCGCCGGGCAGCGTTCAATACACTGCGGGTGGGAAAGTCACCAAACGGCGAGCTGCGCACAACGGGATTCGGCGAGGGCGCCGAATCCAGCACGCGGGGCGCGTACGCTCCCCGAACCGTTCGCGGATCGCGCTCAACTGAATCGTTCGGCCAAGCGAACAGAGCCGCCTCTACCCAAGGGGGACAGCCGCCGCGCGCCGGCGCCGCACCCGCCCCCACCAGATGAGCGGGCCGGTGATGGCGAGGAGCGGCAGGGCGAGGCTCGCCAGGCAGGCGAGAATGCGCGTCGGCAGGCCGAAGATATCGCCGGTGTGAATTTCGCGATTCCACAGTTTCACGATGCGAAACGCGAGCGGCGCGGTGCGCGAGGACTGGGCCGAAAGCACGGCGCCGCTGACCGGGTCGAGGAACAGATTCGTGCGGCCGGCCGGCGTGCCGTCCTCCGGAAATTTCATCCAGACGCGGATCGGTTTGCCCATGACGCCGAGCCCCTGCATGCTGGTGACGCGCGCGCCGGGCTCGGTCTGGAGGGCGATCGCGCGCGCGGCGTCCGCCTTGAGTGCAAGCACGCCGGGCTCCGCGGGTGCGACCTGCACGGGGGCGGCCTTGGCTTCCGCGCCGACGACCTTGCCCAGGAGTTCCCGCGCCTCGTCATCCCAATGGATGACCACACCGGTCAGCGCGAAGAGCAGCATGAAAACCGACGAATAGAACCCGAGCACGTTGTGCAGCTCGAAGTTCTTCTTCTGCCCGGAGGTCGAGCCGCTCATGCGCAGAAGCTTGCGCGGCCACCAGAGGATGAGACCGCTGATCGAGAGACCCGCGAGGAAGATCGCGCTCCAGGTGTTGATGAGCTTCCCCGTGTCGCCGAGGAGCAAGCGCGTGTGAAACTGATGGACGTTGCGCATCCAGGTGTTCGCGGTGTCGAGCGACCCGAGTTCGTCGCCGTTGTAGGGATTGACGGCGACACCCAGCGGCTTCCCCGGACCGACCGGGCGCAGGTTGAGATTGATCGCGAGATCGTTCGCCGCCGGGAGCGAGATGCCGGCCACCTTGTGCTGCGGATGGGCGCGTTCGGCGCGTTCCGACAGCTCGTCGAGCGACAAGGCCGCGCCCTGCGGATTGACGTGCGTGAGCTTCGAGTTCAGCGAGCGGTCGATCTCAGGCTGGAACACAAGCAACGCGCCGCTCAAGCCGAGGCCGATGAGGAAGACCGCGGAGACCAATCCGCCGGCGAGATGGAGGAAGAGAAGGATCTTTCGCATATTAGGGGAAGAAGAGGCTATTTCGCAGCCGGGAGCGGCACCTGGTTGCGGCTCATAAGATACGCAAAGAGGTCCTTCACCTGCTCCGGCGTGTAGGCCGTGAGCAGACCCTCGGGCATCATCGAGATGTTCTGCACCTCGTTCTTCGCGATGTCCGCGCGCTCGATCGCGACCGACTCGGTGATGGTGCGGAAGGTGATCGTGCGCTCGTTGTTCGCGGTCACCATGCCGAAGAGGACGCGCCCGTCTTTCAAGGTCAGGACGGTTGCGCGAAAGTCGGCGGCAATGACGGCGCTCGGGTCGATGATGTTCTCGAGCAGGTAGTCGAGGTTGTCGCGATTCGCGCCGGTGAGATCGGGGCCGATCTTCGCGCCTTCGCCGAAGAGCGTGTGGCAGACCGCGCAGGTTTGCGTGAAGATCTGGCGGCCCTTGGACGCGTCGCCCGTCGCGGTTTTCGAGGAGGGGAAGAGCGCGCGCGTTTTCTCCATCAGCGCCTTTTTGTCGGCGGCGGTTTCGCGCATGTCGCCCCAGACTTCGGTGAGGCGCGCGTTGAGTTTCGAGTCGTTGAGATTGCGCATCTGCCGCGCGTGGAAGGCGCTCACGTTGCCCCGCTCCATCGTCCCCTTTTCCACCATGTCGAGCAGCGCGAGCGCCCACGGGACACGCGAGGACATCGCCTCGACGACGGCCGGCCGGTCGGTGGATTGGAAGTTCCGGTAGTTCTTCGCGATCAGGTCGCCGATGGCGGGATCGTCGAACAGCGTGAGCCCGCGCGCCGCCGTGACATTGAGATAGCGGGCGGCCAACAGCTTCTCGCAAATGGCGCGCAAATCCGGCGGCCGGGCCTCGATCAGCGTGCGGAGTGCCGCCTCGCGCACCGGCACGGTCGCCTGCTCGTCGAGGGCGACGCGCTTCACTTCCTCGAGCGCGCGACCGTCGCCGAAAAGCGTGCTGAGATCGCGGAGCCGCCCCTTCGTCGCCTCATCGGCGCGTGGCTCCAGCTTCGCGACCAGCGCGTCCCAGCTCTTCGGTTTCACCGCCTTGCGCCAGCCTTTGAAAGCCTCGCTCGCCCCTTCGACCACGTTCGTCTGGAAGGTGGCGGGCTTGTTCACGGCCATCGCGAGCAGCGCCTCGAAAGCCTCCGGCGTCTTCTCCGAAGCGAGCGCGATGCGGCGCGAAATCCACGTCACGAGATTGGGCCAGTTGCCCGCCTCCGCCACCGGCACGAGCGCCGCGGGGTCGCGATCACCAACGGGCATGAGGCCATACCAGACCATCGCCGGCAGGTCGTGATCGGTCGCCTCCTCAGTGCGCGTCACAAGCCCTTTCGCCACTTCCGCGCGGAGGGGCACCGGCATGCGCTGCAGGGTGGAGGCGAGGACGCTTCGCACCATCGGCGAGGTGTCCTCCCGCGCCATGTGCGCGAACTCTGCGGCGAGCGGGAACTTAACCTCCGGCTGCCCTGGCAGCGGACCATAGATGGTATCGAGCGGGAAATTTTCCGTCAGCAGGCGGATGCACCACCCCCGGATGTGCTCATCCTGATCCTGCAAATGTTGTCGGAGCGAATCCTCATCTGGAATGACGCCGAGGCTGTGCAGCGTCAGCATGGCCCGCAGCCGGACAGCGGGATCCTTCGCCGTGCCGAGCAGGACGTTGAGCGCGGATTCCGGCAGATGCTCGCGAATTACCCCAGCCGCGGCCCGGTCTTCCAGCACCCGCTGCGCGGCACGCGCCCGCCAGACGTTCGGGTCGGCCAGCATCCCGGCCAGGTGGTCTTCGTTTGCTTCCTCGAGCTCCGGCAGCGGCGCCGGCTTTTCCGTGCCGTACTTGATCTTGTAAATGCGCCCGCTCGTCCGGTGCACGCCGTCGGAGTCGTGGCACTCGCCGTAGTCGCTCCAGTCGAGCACATAGGCCGCGCCATCCGGTCCCTGCGAAATGTCGATCGGGCGGAACCACGGGTCGCCGAAGAGAAACACATCGGGCTCGTGCTTGCCGATGATGGCGCTCCCTTCCCGGTCGAGCCGTTCCACGTTGGCGCGCCGGCCGTGGAAGTTCAGCGTCAGCAGCTTGTTCCAGTACTCCTTCGGCCACTCGGTGCCTTGGTAAATCATGGTGCCGCAATGCGCGTGGCCGCCGCCGAGATCGTTCGCCGCGCCGTTGCGCGAAGCCTGCCACCCTTTGCCGGTGTCGAAGTGGTAGTGGTCCGCGTGCTGGTCAATCGTGCCGTAGGCGTTGGGGTTCGGATCGAGCGTGTGCGAGCGTCCGAAGTGCGCGCCGGGGAGCGCATGCCAGAGATGCCCGCCCACCGTGTTGACGAAGAAGAGCTCGCCGAACTGGTCCCAATCGTGCCCCCAAGGATTCGTCGTGCCGTGGCAGATCACCTCCACCACTTTGCGTCCCGGATGGTAGCGCCACATGCCGCCGCGCATCGGGATGCGCTGCTCATCCGGCGTGCCGGGCGTGCCGAGCAGGCCGGGGCACGAGCCGCCGCAGCGCCCGTAGAGCCAGCCGTCCGGTCCCCAGCGCAGGCCGTTGGCGAAGTTGTGGTAGTTGTCCTTCGCGACCGTGAAGCCATCGAGCACCACTTGCGGCGGGCCGTCCGGCACATCGTCGCCATTGGCATCGGGAATGAAGAGCAATTGCGGCGGACACATTAGCCAGACGCCGCCGCGCCCCACCTCGACGCTCGTCAGCATCTGCACCTGGTCGGTGAAGACCTTGCGCGTCTCGGCCACGCCATCGCCGTCCTTGTCCTCGAGGATGGTGACGCGGTCGCGCAGCCCGAGATCGAACCGCAGCTTGCGCTCGGCGTAGGTGTAATTCTCCGCGACCCACATCCGCCCGCGCGCGTCCCACGCCATGCCGATCGGATTCTGCACGTCGGGCTCATGCGCCCACATCGTCGCGCTGAAACCCGGCGGAAGCGTGAGCGTCTTCAGCGCCTCCTCCGGCGACGGCGGGTTCGGCGCGCCCGGCCCGCCCTTCTCGCTGTTGTAGAGCGCGGGAAAATCGTCGGCGCCGGCGAACGGCGTCAGGCCGAGGAGCGCGGCGGCAAGGATCGACAGGGGGCGAATCGACATGGCGGCAAAGGTCAACGCGGGGCGCGCCGGAGAAAAGCGGAAAGTGGTTGCAGGCCGCCCGCGCTTTTCCTGCGTCCGTGGCCCTGTTCTTGCAATGGAGGGCTGCATGATCTCCTCACGCCTCCTCCTGCTCGTCGGCGCGCTGCTCGCGCTCGCGCCGCTCACCCACGCAAAATACACCTCCGCCACGGCGCCGACCAGCGGACCGACCGTTCCCGGCAGTCGCGCCGTGGTCGTCGGCGGCATCGCCCACGCGCCGGAGAATGCGCCCGAGGCGGTGAAGCGCGCCATCTGGGCGACCAATTTCCTGACCCGCAAGCCGTACGTGTGGGGCGGCGGCCACGGCAGCTTTTACGAGGAAGGCTACGATTGCTCCGGCACCGTTTCGTTTCTGCTCAAGCACGCCGGCGTCCTCTCGAGCCCCGCCGCCTCGCGGGAGCTGACGCAGTACGGCGAGCGCGGCAGCGGCCGCTGGATCACCATCTACGCGCGCGACGGCCACGTCTTCGCCACCGTCGCCGGCCTGCGGCTCGACACCACCGGCTTCGGCCGCGAAGACGGCCCGCGCTGGCGGCCCGACGGCCGCTCCTCCTCCGGCTTCACCCCGCGGCATCCGCCGGGGCTGTAGGCGGGAACGATGCCGTTGAGCGCGCAGCGCGATCGGTCCGGGGAGCACACGCGCCCCGCGTGTTCTGCCCGGCGCCCTCGCCGGGCAGCGTTCAACACACTGCGCGTCAACTCACCCAACGGGGTGCCGCGCACAACGGGATTCGGCGAGGGCGCCGAATCCTGCACGCGGGGCGCGTGCGCTCCCCGGGCCATTCGCGCTCCGCGCTCAAACCGGCTGCGCGCCCCTACTTCCGCAGGCTGTCCGTGAACTCCTTCCAAAGCTCATCCACGTCCTGGCCGGCCAGCTCCTTGAACAGCTCCACCTTGTACCGGCCTTCGTGGCAGGCGAGGTTGAGCTTCGCGACGAAATCGCGGCTCTTCTTTGTCTCGATCCAGATCAGGAAGGCCGCCGCGGTCGTGTAGCTGTTAGTATAGCTCGCCTTGTCGGGATTGATCCGCTTCGTGATGACCTCGGGGTCCTTTTCGAAATGCTGATGCCGGATGTAATCGGCGATCCCTTCCGTGACCCAGCCGTCGACCTTGTTGCCGCGGCGATAAGCCTGCACGATGTGCGTGAGTTCGTGCACGACCATGCCGTAATCGGTGGGCGCCTTCTTCGTCACCCATTCGGCAGAGATGTGGATCTTGTCGCCCGACGCAAACGCCACGCCTTTCATCGGTTCGAAAACCAAATGCACGGCCGGCAGCGGCAACGGATGCTCCGGGCCGAAAAGGATCGAGTTGATCTTCGGGTACCACTCCTCGGCAATGCCCTGCGCCTTCACGGCAAACGCCTCGCACTCCGGGGCCGCGGAGAAGTCGACCGTGATCCGCGCGGGCTCCGCGGCCCGGGCGCTCGCGCAGAGCAGGAGCAAAGAGAAGAGCAGCGCGGGGAGGCGTTTCATTTGGTGTGGGCTATGGCACATAAAAAGGCCCCATGGCCTGCAGGATCGCCTCGCGCAATTTGTCGCCGTCGACCGGCCCGTTTTGCCGCCAGATGATTTCGCCCTGGGGATTGACGAGGACGGTATGCGGCATGCCGCCGGGCCATTGGGGATCGAGCACCTTCATCAGGTCGTCCTGGCTCGCGCCGGCGAAGAGATAGCTGTTCGTCGTGCGGTTCTCGGCTTTGAGCGACGGCTTCTGGCGATCGAGCAAGCCGGCGCCTTGTTTCTCGAGAAAGACCTTCGCCTTCGGCAGATCCTTCGGGTCATCCATGCTGAGCGTGATCAGCTCGAAGTCGCGGAGGCCGAACTTATGCGCCGTGGTCACGAGCTCCGGGAACTCGCGCACGCACGGCACGCACGTCGTCGACCAGACGTTGAAGAGCCGGAATTTCTTCGTCCCATTCCGGCGCAGGGCCGCCGCGCCGGCGGCGTCGATCGTCTCCAGATCCACCGGCGTCTGCGCCCATTGCTGCGTGGCGGTCGCGACGCTTTGTTTCTTCTCCATCCACTTGGTCGAGCAGCCATGCGGCTTCGTGATCTCCACCGGCACAGGCTTGCCGGCGAGCAGCGCGTCGACGGCCTGGCGGGCGCTCTCGGTCTTCACGGTCGCGGTGTCGGCATAGCGTGAATCGTCGAACTGGCCCTTGTAGCGCAGCTCGCGTTGCTCGTCGAAAATGAAGACATGCGGCGTGGCGAGGCAGCCGTAGGCTTTCGCGACCGTCTGCGTTTCGCCGTCATAGAGGTAGGGGAAATTAAATCCCTGCTCGGCGGCGTATTTCTTCATGTCGTCGAAGCCGTCGTTGTATTTGGAATAACCCAACTCATCGAGCCGCAGCCCGTCGGGGTTGTTGGGGTTGATCGCGACGAGTTGGAAGCTCCGGCCGCGCAGGTCCGCAACCAGCTTCTTGATGCGCTCTTCCGATGCGTGGGAGTCCGGGCAGTGGTTGGAAATAAAGGCGACCATGAAGAGCTTCGCGCCCTTGTATTCCGAAAGCTGATGCGTCCTGCCGTCAATGCCCGGCAAAGAAAAGTCCGGCGCCGCCTCGCCGATCTTGAGATCCGCGAGACCGGCCGGTTGCTCCGCCGCGAGGACGGACGTGATGGCGAACAGGGAGATGAGGAGGGAACGCATGGGGGAAAGACAATGAGACAATGAGAGAGGCGTCAGGCGTTGGTCGAGTTCCCTCTCATTGTCTCATTGTCTGATTGTCTCGCCCCCTACTTCCCCGCCTCCCATTCCGCCCAAAATTCCTCCACGGGCTGCGTCATCTTCCGATACGAGAGGCGCTTGATGGTGGGATGGCCGCGCAGGTAGGCGATGTCGACGCATTGGGTCGGGATGCGGACCGTCTCGAGCGTCTTCATTTGCATGAGCGGCTTCAGATCCATCAAATCCACGCATCCTTCCAGATCGAGCTCGCGGATGGGCGACTGGACCAGCGGCTTGAGATCGCTGATACTCGTCCGGCTGAGGTCGACCTTCTGCAACGGCAGGCCGGCGAGCGGCGTCAGGTCCGTGATTTCGCGGCACCCGTTGAGGCTCAGTTGCTCCAGCGGGAAATCGACGAGCTGATTGAGATTCGGCACCCGGGTGCCGCCCATCCGGAGGTTCTCGAGCGGCATGCCGGCCAGGGGCGCCAGGTCGATGACCTGTGTGCCCTCGATATTGAGCGCGCGCAGCGGCATCCCGGCGAGCGGCGACAGGTCGCGAATCATCGTGTGGCCCAACGACAACGCCGTGAGCGGCAGCCCCTTGATCGCGGAGAGGTCCTGCAAACGCGTGTCATCGAAATTCACGGCCGTGACATTGAAGAAGCGCAGCCGGCGCATCTCGAGCTTCGATTCGCGGCTGAGGTCGATGTAGAGCGAGCCGTCCTCGCGCTTCTCCCCGCTCACGTTCCCCCTGCGGTCGAGCGCGGCTTTTCCCGGCGGCACGAAGAGCTTTTGGTCGCGCGTGGCCACGGCGAGCGCTTCGCCCACGCGCTTTTGGTCGACCAATTTCGCGTGCAGCTGTTGGATCACCGAAGGGGGAATGCTGCCATCCGCCGGGATGCGCGCAATCAGCTCCTTGGTGAAGGCGATGTTGTCCTTCACCTCCTTGTTCTTGGGGCTGCGCGCGAGCGATTCGTTGTACGCCGTGAGCGCTTCGTTGAAACGCATCAGCGATTGCAGGATGTTGCCGCGCAACTGGAGGTAGCTCGCTTCATTCGGCACCTGCTCGATCGCGTAGTCGATTTTCTCCAATGCGCTCTCCAGCTTCTGGTCATCCAGCAGGTTCTTCGCCTCCTGCGCATAGGTCGGCGCCGTGCCGCGCAGGGCCGTGAGCGCCTTGCCCAAGTCCTCTTCGCTGGCCTTGGCCCGTACCTCGCTGGCCCGGGCGTACAGCGCGCTTTCGCGGGCCAGCCGCGCATTCTCTTTCGCTTCGTTCTTTTGCCGGCTGAGCGCGACGATGAACGCCACGAGCAGCGCCTGGATGACGATCGCCAGCGCGAGGAAAATGGAGAGCTCGCGCTTGTGCCGTCCGCCGAAGAGCAGCGCCTGCCGCCACATGCCGGCCCGCTCGGCCTTGGTCGCAAAGCCGGCCTGGTGCATGGTCAGGTCCGCCTGCAGCTCGACCACGCTCTGGTAGCGATTCGCCGGCTCCAACTCCATCGCCTTCATGACGATCGCCGAGAGCCCCTCCGGGATGCGCTGGTTGGGGCAATGCAGCAGCTCGATCCGCTCCGTCGCCTTGGGCGGTTCCGGGGACGCCGTCCGCGACCGGCTCGACCGTCGCTTTTTCACCGGCACCGCGTTGAAGGTCGTCGGCTTTTTGATTTCGCTCTCGATGATGCGGCTCAGCGTCTCCTCCATCCCCAGCCCCTCGACCGGCGCGCGCAGGGTGAGGATCGCATAAAGGATCGCGCCGAGCACGTAGACATCGGAGCGCGTATCAACCGCATCCGAGTCGCCGCGCGCCTGCTCGGGCGAAACGAAGGGCGGCGTCCCGATGACCACGCCGTGCATGGTCTCAAACGCGCGCAGCGGGTGGCGCGGCTTCAGCTCGTAGCCCGGCTCCGCCTGCGTCGCCATGCGGCTCGGGCCGGTGGTCTGTTTCGCGAGGCCCCAGTCCATCACCAGCACCTCGCCGTACGCGCCGATCATCACGTTCTCCGGCTTCAGGTCGCGATGGATCACGCTCTTCGCATGTGCGAAGGCCACGGCGTCGCAGATCTTCTGGAAGACGGTGAGCAGCACCGCGAGCGGGTACTTCTCCGCGAGATCCTTCCGCCCGCTCCGGAGACCGCGCAGGACCTCGTCCAGCGTAGTCCCCTTCACGTATTTCATCGTGTAGAAGGCCTCGCCGCGCTCGTCGATCCCCAGCTCGTAAACCGGGACGATGTTTGGGTGATCGAGCTGCCCGGTGAGCTGCGCCTCGTCAATGAACCGGAGCACGTTCTCTTTCGAAAACTGCGCGCCGGCTTTCATCACCTTCATCGCCACCGTGCGGCGCACGCGGAGATCGCGCGCCTGCAGCACCACGCCCATGCCGCCGCGCGCCAGCGTGGTCAGCACCTTGTAGCGCGCCCCCTCGAGCTGCTGCCGCACCGGCGCCAGGCCGAGGTCGGAATCCCAGAGCGAATCGCGGAGCTCCTTCGTGCTGTCGGCATCGAGATGAATGAAGAGCCGCGCGGCGCCGATCTGCACCTCCTGCTCGGGATAAACCCGCGTCGGCAACTGCAACTGGATGCCGTCGATGAAGACGCCGTTGAGGCTTTCGAGATCCTCCAGCACCACCTCGTACGCGTTGAAAATGAGGCGCGCGTGATGCCGCGAGACCCGCTCGGCGTCGACCGTGATGTTGCAAGCTTCATCGCGCCCGATGATGTACTCGCCGTGTTCGATCGCGTATTTGGCCGAGAGATCCTGGCCGATGTAGACGTAGATCTCCGCCACGAGCGAACGCCGCCCGCTGCCCGGCGCCAGCGCGACATGGCCGCGCGAGCCCGGGATGGGATCTGGAGTCAACGAAAAGTCCATGAAGAAAGGGTGCGGATGGCCAGGGGCCACCCGTCGGCAACGCGCCGCGGGCGGCCCAGAACCCTCCTCGGGGTAAAACCCGTGGAGCCGCTGTTTGTTGCGAGTTTGTCCCCGATGCAGGCCGCGGGCAACCGGGAATCGCGGCCACTCTTCCTCCTCATCTTCCTAACCCGGCGGAGCCGGATGCAGGCGGCCCGGAGGGCCAGCAGGAGATTAGCCGGTGGTGAAGCGAGTGTAACGAGCGCAACCACCGGAACCCGCCGGGCACGCGAAGGCGCCCCGGAGGTGGCGCCGGAACCGTGTCTCCCCAACAGTGTTTCCACCGTCCCTTCGGGACGGGTTTCGTTTGGTTGAGAATTCCGGTGGTTCCGCGCGTTCCTCGCTCCACCCCCGGCTAATTTCCTTCGTCCCTCCGGGACGGCTGCCTTCGCTCAGCGCTCGCATCGCACCCAAAGATCGTCGAAAACGTGGTCGTTGTTTGTCGTATTATCATCTTCATCCCCACCTCCCTTCGTTCATTCGTCAGGGCATGGACGCCTGGGGTGTCTGCGGGTGCGGAGCTGGGCGCGTTGGCCGCGTCCGGCGTATCCTACCCGCAGACACCCCGCT
>DASYIS010000171.1:0-3603 GCA_035997375.1 Chthoniobacteraceae bacterium | reverse complement strand
GGGGAGTTATCCATAAGGGAGAGGCGGGGAGGTCACGATCGCACGCCTCCGAAAACAAAAGAGCCCGCATCAAACGATGCGGGCTCTTTCGGATCAGAGTTTTTCGGACGCAGGGTCCGGGAGCGTGGTTAGTCGCTGAGGATGTTGCCGTCCTGCTGGCCGGGGCTCTCGGTGGTGCCGCCGGGCATGACGCCGATGTTCTTGTTCATCGCCTGGCCGCCGGTGAGCATCAGCGCGTCTCCGCCCTTGCGCACGACGACGCAACCTTGTTCGCCATACGGTTGCTTGATGTCCAGCGCGGCGCCGAAGGTGAAGTTCTTGGTGGCGAGGAAGATGGCCGTGTCGTTGTCATTGTCCTCGATCTTGAAGAAGTTAAAGACGCTGTTCTGCCCCTGGAAAGGTCCGGTGCCGGGATAGGTGGTGACCGGAGCCGGGCCCGAGAAGAGCTTGGCGAGGCTGCCGCGCTCCACGTATTTATATTGCACCAACCGCTCCACAAACTGGCCGGTCGAGGCGACGGGATTGGCCGCCGCCTTGGCCAGCTCGCCGGGCCAGCCGAGATCGGGGTTGGGGTTCGCCGCATTGTCGAGGACCATGCGGTAGGTCGACTGGTGAATCTGCCGCCCGTTGCTGAGCGCGGTGGTCAGTTTCGCCCGGTTAAAGGCGCCGGTGATGCTGGGAAGCACCAAGGCGGCCAGAATCGCGATGATCGCGATGACGACAAGGAGCTCGATGAGGGTGAAGCCTTTGGAGGAGGCGGCGCGTTGGAGGGATTTCATTTTGGTTGGTGGGGAGTGATAAACTTTTTGGATAATACGCTCCTTCAGGTCGGGAGCAAATCTTTTTCTTCAGTTTTATTCAAAGATTTTTCCGCGGCCGGTTCCGGAGGGGGTGGCGGCTGCGGCGGACGGCGCTTCAGCCCGACCACGGCCAGGGGCGGCAGACGGAGGAGGAGCGAGTGGCTTTTGCCCTGCCAGGAGGTCGGCTCCGCCCAGAGGCCGCCGCAGTTGCCGATGTTCGCACCGCCGTAGGTCTGGGCGTCGGTATTGAGCATCTCCTCGTAGAAACCTTCGCCCGCGACGCCGAGCCGGTACGCCTCGCGCGGCACGGGCGTGGCGTTGACCGCGAAGACGAACACATCGCCGCCGGCGGACTTCCGCATGAAGGCGACGACCGAGTTGTCGCTGTCGTGGAAGTCGATCCACTCGAAGCCGGCGTACGTGTCGTCCTGGTCGTAGAGCGCCGGCTCGGAGCGATAAAGATGGTTGAGATGGATGACGAGCCGCTTGAGCCCGTCGTGCTCCGGGCGATCGTTCAAGTGCCAGTCGAGGCTCAGGTCATGGTTCCACTCGCGCCACTGGCCGAACTCCTGGCCCATGAAGAGCAGCTTCTTGCCGGGGTGCGCGTACATCCAGGCGTAAAACATGCGGAGGTTTGCGAACTTCTGCCAGACGTCGCCCGGCATCTTGTTGAGGATCGAGCCCTTGCCGTGGACCACTTCGTCGTGCGAGAGGACGAGGACGAAGTGCTCGTGAAACGCGTAGACGAGCGAGAAGGTGATGTCGCCCTGGTGGTAACGCCGGTAGACCGGCTCCAGGCTCATGTAGGAGAGGAAGTCGTGCATCCACCCCATGTTCCACTTGAAGCCGAAGCCGAGGCCGCCGAGGTAGGTCGGGCGGGAAACGCCGGGCCAGGCCGTCGATTCCTCCGCCAGCGTCATGATGCCGGGATGCCGGCCGTAGCAGATTTCGTTGAAGACCTTGAGGAAATGGATCGCCTCCAGATTCTCGCGCCCGCCGTGGACGTTCGGCTCCCACTCGCCGTGCTTGCGCGAGTAGTCGAGGTAGAGCATGGAGGCCACGGCGTCCACGCGCAGGCCGTCGATGTGATATTCCTCGAGCCAGAAGAGCGCGTTCGCGATGAGGAAATTGCGCACCTCGTTGCGGCCGTAATTGAAGATGAGCGTCCCCCAGTCCATGTGCTCGCCTTTGCGCGGGTCGGCGTGCTCGTAGAGGTCGGTGCCGTCGAATTCCGCGAGCCCGTGGACGTCTTTCGGGAAGTGCCCCGGAACCCAGTCGATGATGATGCCGATGCCGCGCTGATGCGCGCGATCGACGAAGTAGCGGAACTCGTCCGGCGTCCCAAAGCGGCTGGTTGGCGCGAAATAGCCGGTCACTTGGTAACCCCACGACCCCTCGAACGGATGCTCCGCCACAGGCATGAGCTCGATGTGCGTGTAGCCCATGTAGTGGACGTACTCGACGAGCTCGTCGGCGAATTCGCGATACGAGAGGAAGCGATTGCCTTCCTCGGGCTTGCGCCGCCACGAGCCGAGATGCACCTCGTAAATGGAGACCGGCGACTTGATGAGATTGCGCTGCGCACGCTCCTTCATCCACGCGCCGTCCTGCCACATGTAGTGGCCGAGATCGAAGACGAGCGAGGCGGTGAGCGTGCCGTGCTGCGAGAAGAAGGCAAATGGATCGCTCTTCAGCACCGTGGCGCCCCAGCAGTTCTTGACCTCGAATTTGTAGTGCGCCCCCTCCTGCACGCCGGGGATGAAAATCTCCCAGACGCCGCAGTTCATCAGCTTGCGCATCGGGTGGACGCGCCCGTCCCAGCCGTTGAAATCGCCGACGACGCTGACCCGCTGCGCATTCGGCGCCCAGACGTGGAAGGTCGTCCCCTTGATGCCGCCGACGTCGCGCACGTGCGCGCCGAAATGCTTGTAAAGTTCCCAGTGCTGCCCCTCGGCAAAGAGGTGCATGTCCAGCTCGCCGAGCAGCGGACCGTAGGAGTACGGGTCGCTCTCCGTCCACTGGTGGCCGTTGTGCGCCGTGTGCTGGATGACGTAGGGGAAGCGCTCCTTCCGCTCGTCAAGCACCGCCTCGAAAAAGCCGTCGTGGTTGATCGCGAGCGCGGGGTACGAGACGCCGGGCTGCGCGGGGTCGAGGATCGTGACCGCGCGCGCATCGGGCCGATAGACGCGCACGACGAGCTGCTCGCCGGCCTCGTGCATGCCGAGGATGGCGAAGGGGTCGCCGTGATAGGCGCCGGTGATCGCATCGATGGCGCCGTGATCGACGGTGGGCTGATTCGCAGTGGAAAGCTTCATGGGAATGGAGGAGTTTCAGCGCCCGCCAGCAGCGGGGCGAGGAAATTTTGGTAAATGGCGGGCCAGCCGTAGTTCTGCACGACCGCCTTCCGGTTCCGAATCGTATGCGAAGCCTCCACCTGCCGCCTGAGATCGGCGGCAATTTGCGCCGGCGCGGCGTGCTCTGGGAAAATCGTGATGTTTTCCGCCGGCAGGAGCGAAGTCAGCGTCTCCAGGTCGCGGCAGAAAATCGGCAACCGGTGGAGCGCGGCCTCGAGCATCGGCAGGCCGAAGCCCTCCTGGTGGCTCGGAAAGAGCAGCGCATCCGCGAGTGCGTAGAGGCTGTCGACGTCGGCGTCGGAAGGGGGGAAGTGGTCGCTGACGAAGCAGACGTGCGCCTCGAGCCGGAGCTCGGTGCGGAGCCGGCGGAGGGAGTCGGCGTAGGCGGTGGAGGGGGTGTGGTGGGGGTCGGCGGCGCCGGTGATGAGGAGGAGGGGGGCGGTGGGGGG
>DASYIS010000170.1:0-10777 GCA_035997375.1 Chthoniobacteraceae bacterium | reverse complement strand
CTTCGAGGGCGATCCATTCGTCCTCGTGGCATGGTCGGATAACCATGGCGGGTCCATTCGGTGGGAGGCGATCGACAACAAGACGGGAAGGGTTCTGTTCTTCGACGGGAAAGGCGAGCGTATGAATATGAGTGCCTATTTCCGTAAATTCTTTTTTGTTGCCTTCGAGACTGCTGACCAAAAGTAATCTATTCCCCCTCTTGCACGGATCGGGAAACAGAGTTACGCCGCCAGCGGTGCGTTCCCAAAGCGCTTCGCTAAGACCGACAGACTCCTAACTTTGGGAACGAGAGGGACGATCACATCTAACTTTGCTTACCAGCTATGCCCTTCGACCCCGCTCTCCCCGTTAACCAAACCAAGATCGTCGCCGCCGAGCTGCGCGGGCAGTTCACCGGCCTGTTCGATCTCATCCAGGCGATCCCCGCGCCGCCGCCGGCGATCACGAGCTTCGTGGTCGATGCGACGAATACGCTGAACCCCGGCGAGAACGCGTCGGTGACGGTGGGGGTGGAGGTGCCGGTGGTGCATTTCACGTTCAACATCCCGCGGGGGAGTGCCGGGCCGGAGGGGGCGCCGTTCATGAATTACGTGGTCGACTTCGTGCACACGCTGCCCGCCGGCGACAACGCGATGGTGGCGCCGACGTTCGACGGATCGGTCGGGCACTTCGCCTTTCACATTCCGCGCGGCGACACCGGCGCGCCCGGCGAGGTGACGACGGCGCAACTCAACAGCGCGATCTCGGGCACGGCGCAGAACCCGAGCGGCGTCGCGTCCTTCACCGGCACGGTCAGCGACCCGCCGACGTAGGCGGAGGTGCTGGCGGTCGTGGCGCACGTGGAGGAGTTGCTCAACGCGCTGAAGCGGTCCTAACGCGGATGGTGGGGAAGCCTTGGGCGCCCTCGAATGCTCCACGCCGCCATTCACACTGACAGGATTGTCATGTTTGCGGATTCCTGTCGTCATGCTCGAACGATTGAATGACGGTGCACCCTTTCGGCCGCTCAACTTCCCTCCTTCCAAACACCTGCCATCATGAACCTCCGGCTCGTTCGTGTCTCGATCACCGCGCTCGTCCTTTTCCTTGCGGTCCCGCTTTGGGGGGACGACGCCGCCGTCGCCGCCAAGCTGGCCCGGATTCCCGCCCCCGCAGCCGAGGCGCTCAAGAAGGCCGCCGGCGCGGCGAAGATCGAAGCCGTCACGATCGAGAAGGACGGCAAGACGACGGTCTACGAAGCGAGCATCACCGAGAGTGGGAAAGCGAATCGGGAGGTCTCCGTGACCGCCGATGGGAAGGTCAATGCGGAGGAGGAAACCGTGCCGCTGGACAAAGTCCCCGAGGCCGCCCGGAAAGCGATCGAGGCCGGCGCGAAGGGTGCGAAGATCGAGCGGGTGCAGCACATCAAGCGCGCGAGCGGTGGCGAGACCTTCGAGGCGCTGTACGTGGCCAAGGGCAAAAAGACGGAAGTCGAGTACACCGCGGACGGGAAGGTGAAGCCGGAGGAGAAGTGAGGGCTCATGGGCGAAACAGACCTGAGAGCGCGCGCTTCCGAGGACGTGCCTTGAGCCGCATCCTGCTGGCGAGCTTCCTCGCGGTGGCCGGCGCGGGTTGCGTCTCGTACGTGCCGAGTCCGCTCGACCCCGCGCGCAGCGCCGCGGACCTCACGGGCCGCCGGCTCGCGGAGAAGACCTGGACCCTGGCCGACCTGTCGGCGGAAGCCGCCCGGCACGCGCCCGCCGTGGCCGTGGCGCGCGCACAGTATGAGACGGCCCGCGCCGCCGTCCGCACCGCCGGCGAGATGCCGAACCCGACGGTGACCCTCTCGCCGCAGATCGTCACGCCCTACACCGCGTTGATCGCCGGCACCTACGGCGTCGACTTCGACTGGACCCTCGAGACCGCCGGCAAACGCTCGCGGCGCCTCGACGTGGCGAGGGCCAACGTCCACGCCGCCCTGGCGCGCGTGGTCGATGCGCACTGGACGGCGCGCGCGGCGGTCCGCAAGGCGCTGCTCGACTTGTACGCCGCCGAGCAACGCGGCAAGCTGCTCGCCGAGGCGCTGCGCCATCAGGGCGAGTTGCTGAGCTCGATCGAGGCGCGGATCGCGGCCGGCTCGGAGGCCCGCTCGACCAATACCCAGGCCCGCCTGCTCGATGCGCAGTTGCGCTTGCAAGCCGCCGACGCGGCCAAGAACGCGGCGGTCGCGAAGGCCGCCCTCGCGGAGTCGCTCGGCCTGGGCGTCAGCGGCCTCGCCGGCGTACGCTTTTCCTTTGCTCCGTTTGAAACCGTCCCCAAGCGTGCCCCGGTTTATCGCCTGGCCGCCCTCACCCACCGCGCGGATGTCGTAACCGCCCTCGCGGAGTACGCGGCGACGGAGGCTGCGCTGCGGCTGGAGGTCGCGAAGCAATACCCGGACCTCCACCTGATGCCCGGTTACCAGCTCGATGCCGGCGTCAACAAATGGTCGGTCGGCATTGGATTCACGCTCCCCATCTTGAACCAGAACGGCGGCGCGATCGGCGAGGCCGAGGCGAAGCGCAAGGAGGCGGCCGCGAAATTCGACGCCGTCCAGGCGAAGGCGCTGGCGGAGTGCGACCGGGCGGCCGCGGGCGTCACCGCCGGCCGGGCGAAGCTGGCGGTGACCGAGGAAATGCTCGCCGAGCAGGGCAAGCAGATCGAAAGCGAGCAGCGTCTCCTGGCGGCGGGCGAAGGCGACCGGCTCGCGCTCCTCGCGGCGCAAGTGGAACGCGCCACGACGCTCGCGGCCCGGCTCGATGCACTGGTCGAGCTCCAGGCCGCCTTGGGCGCGCTGGAAGAGGCCGTCCAAACACCGCTGGCCAAATGAAAAGGCTGATCAACGTCTTCATTGTTTTCCTGGTCGTGGTGGCGCTCGGCTGGGCGCTCTGGCGCGGCTTCACGCACCGGCCCGCCCGCGAGGGTGAGGCAAAAGCCGAAGAGGGCGCCGCGCCGGAAGAGGAGAAGCCGGCGGAATTCACCGTCGCGCTCGAGAAGGAAAAGTGGAAGGCGCTCGGCGTCGAGAAGGACCAACCCGAGGCGGCCGAGCTCCGCCCGCGGCGCATGGCTTTCGGCCGCGTGCTCGACCCGACGCCGCTCGTCGCCCTCGATGGCGACCTCGCCTCCGCCGAGGCCGCGCTCGCCGCCTCGCGCGCCGAAAACGAGCGGACGCAACGGCTCCTCGCCCAAGGCGAAAACACCTCGCGCAAGAATGCCGAGACCGCCGAGGCGCAATTCCGCGCCGATGAGATCAAGGCGGGCGGCCTGCAGCGCCGCGCCCTCATCGAGTGGGGGCCGTCCTTCGCCGGCACCGATCCGCGCGCGCGCCGGGCTTTGGTCGACGGGCTGGTCAAGGGCGACGTCTCGATCGTGCGCGTCGACATTCTGCCCGGCGACGCGCTCGCCGACCTGCCGAAGAGCGCGATGCTGCTCGTGCTGGGACGCGAGAAAGAGCCGATCGTCACCGAAAGCATCGCCTCCGCCGCCGACGTCGACCCGAAGACGCAGGCGCAAGGCTACCTGCTGCGCATCGAGAAGGCGCCGTTCCCGCTGCGGCCCGGCATGGCGCTCACCGCGTGGCTGGAGCTGCCCGAAGCGCCGCGCGCCGGCTTCGCGGTGCCGCGTTCCGCAGTGCTCCGGCACGATGGGCGGACGTGGGTTTACGTGCAGGAGGAGGAGGAGAAATTCGTCCGCAAACCGGTGACCCTCGACTCGCCGCTCGAAGGCGAGAGAGGATGGTTCGTCGATGGCAAGACGGGCGGCATCGGCGCGGATGATTTGCTCGTGGTCACCGGCGCGGAATCGCTGCTCAGTGAGGAATTGAAAGCCCAGGGGGGCGGCGAGCCCGACTAGCATGCTGTCACGTCTCGTCCAGCTTTCGCTGCGCCACCGCGGCATCGTCATCGCGCTCGCCCTGGGCCTGCTCGTCTGGGGAGGCATCGTCGCGGCAAGGTCGTCGCTCGATGTCTTCCCGGAGTTCGTCGCACCGCAGGTCTCGGTGCAAACCGAGGCGCCGGGCCTCTCGGCCGAGCAGGTGGAAACGCTCGTCACGCGCCCGGTGGAAAGTGCCGTGAATGGCGCCTCGGATCTCGAGTCCGTCCGCTCGGAGAGCATCCAGGGTCTCTCGGTGGTGACGGCGGTTTTCAAGGAGAACACCAACATTTACCTCGCCCGCCAGGCCCTCGCGGAAAAGCTCGGCACGCTGGGCCGCCAACTCCCCGACGGCGTGCGCGCGCCGGCGATGGGGCCGCTCACGAGCTCCACGATGGATCTGCTGAAGATCGGCCTCCTCTCGAAGACGCTTTCGGGCCGCGACCTCCGAACGTTCGTCGACTGGACGCTCAAGCCGCGTCTGCTCGCCGTGCCGGGCGTCGCGCGCGCGAACGTTTTCGGCGGTGAGGTCGAGCAGCTTCAGGTGCAAATCCTGCCCGAGCGGCTGGCCGCGTTCGACCTCACTTTGACCGACGTCCTGGAGTCCGCCAAGGCGGCCACGGGCGTGCGCGGCGCGGGGTTCATCGACACGCCGGCCCAGCGCGTCGTCATCCAGACCGAAGGCCAGATGTTCACGCCGGCCGAGCTTGGCGAGGTCGTCGTGCGCAAAGGGGCGCCGGTTGTCCGGATGCGCGACGTGGCGCGCGTCACCCTCGCGGCGGAGCCGAAGTTCGGCGACACGCTCATCATGGGCGAGCCCGGCGTGCTGATCACGATGAGCAGCCAGTACGGCGCGAATACGCTCACCGTCACCCATGCCCTCGAGGAGGCGCTGGCGGAGCTGAAGCCGGTCTTCGAAAAGCAGGGCATCACCGTCCTCCCACGGCTGCATCGCCCGGCGACGTTCATCGAAACCGCGCTCGGCCACGTGCAGACTTCGCTCATGATCGGCGGGGCGCTCGTCGCCGTCGTGCTGTTGCTCTTCCTGCTCGATCTGCGCATCGCCTTCATCTCGTTCATCTCCATTCCGCTCTCGCTGCTCACGGCGGTGCTCGTCCTCGACTGGTTCCACGTGACCCTCAACACGATGACGCTCGGCGGCTTCGCGGTCGCCATCGGCGTCGTGGTCGATGACGCGATCATCGACGTGGAGAACATCCTCCGGCGCTTGCGGGAGAACGCCGTGCTGGCCGCGCCGCGCCCGCTTTGGCGCGTGGTCCTGGACGCCTCGGTCGAAGTGCGAAGCGCCGTGGTTTATGCGACGTTCATCGTCGCCGTCGTCTTTGTCCCGGTCCTCACGATGTCGGGCCTGCAGGGGCGATTCTTCGCGCCGCTCGGGGTCGCGTTCATCCTCTCGATCATGGCCTCGCTGCTCGTCGCCTTGACCGTGACGCCGGCGCTGGCGCTCGTCTTCCTCAGCCGCGCCAAAGCGCACGACGAGCCGAAGTGGGTGACGTATCTGAAGGGCCTGCACCGCGAGTGGCTGCTCTTCTTCGCGCACTGGCCGCTGTGGACGGTCGCCGGCTGCGTCGTGCTGGTCGTGGGCGCGCTGGCGCTCATCCCGCTCTTCGGGGGCGAGTTGCTCCCTGAGTTCCGCGAAGGCCACTTCGTCATCGGGATGAAAGCGAGCCCCGGCATGTCGCTCGAGGAGTCGCTCCGCATCGGGAAGCGCCTCTCGGAACTGATGCTCGCCAACGAGCACATCGCCACCGTCGAGCAACAAGTCGGCCGCGCGGAGGCGGGCGAGGATACGTGGGGGCCGAATCAAAGCGAATTCCACGTGGAGCTCAAAACCGGCACGACGCCCGCGCAGGAGGTCGAAACCCAGGCGGCGCTGCGCGAGCTGCTCGGCGATTTTCCGGGCATCCAGAGCGAGGTCCTCACCTTCCTCGGCGACCGCATCGGCGAGACGATCTCGGGCGAAACGGCGCAAGTCGTGGTCAATGTTTTTGGCGACGACCTCGATCAGCTCGACCAGGCCGCGAAGCTCGTCGCCGCGCAACTTACTGCAACCAAAGGGAGCGCGGATGTGCAGGTCAAAGCGCCCCCGGGCGCGCCGGTTCTCTCGGTCCGTTTGCGGCCGGAGCGCCTGACGCAATTCGGCTTCCGCCCGCTCGAGGTGCTCGACGCCGTGGAGACGGCCTTCCAGGGCGCGGATGTCGCGCAGATGGTGCGCGGCAATCGCATTCACGAGCTGGCGATCGTCCTGGCCCCGGAGGCGCGGCGGGAGCCCGAGACCGTCGGCAATCTCCTGCTCGCGAACGGCGACGGCCTGCGCATGCCGCTCCGCGAACTGGCCGACGTGGAGCTGACCAACGGCCGCCCGAGCATCCAGCACGACGGCGCGCGCCGGCGGCAGACGGTGACCTGCAACGTGGAAAAACGCGACGTCTCCTCATTCGTCGAGGAAGCCCGCCGCCACGTCGCCGAGAAGGTGAAGCTGCCGCGCGGGCTCTATCTCCAGTGGAGTGGCGCGGCGCAGGAGCAGGCAAAGGCGCGCCGCGAAATGCTCCTCCACTCGCTCGGCGCGGTCGCGGGGGTCGTCCTCCTCCTGACGCTCGTCTTCCCCAAGGCGAGCCACGTCGCGCTCGTCCTCGCGAACCTTCCCTTCGCGCTCGTTGGCGGCGTGCTCGCGGTCTTCGCCGGCGGCGGCCTGCTCTCCATCGGCTCGCTCGTCGGCTTCGTCACCCTCTTCGGCATCTCCACCCGCAACTCGATCATGCTCATCTCGCACTACGAGCATCTGGTCGGCCAGGAAGGGGCGCCGTGGTCCCTGGAAACCGTCGCGCGCGGCGCGGGGGAGCGGCTCCTGCCGATCCTCATGACCGCGCTCGTGACCGCGCTCGGCGTGCTCCCGCTCGCGATCGGCAGCGGCGAAGCCGGCCGCGAAATCGAGGGGCCGATGGCGATCGTGATCCTCGGCGGATTGATTACGAGCACCGCGCTGAATCTCCTCGTCCTTCCCGCGCTCGCCTGGCGCTGGGGCCGCTTCTCGGCGCAGCCGGCGACCGAGGAGGAGGGGCCGTAACTCGGGAGTCCTTCGGGCTACGAGTAACTGACTCCCGCCTCCGGGGAATCCGGCCTGGACCCGCCCGTTTCTTTCCAGATCGCCATCGCCTGCCGGCGACACGCTTCCGCGTCGGCGATGCGCAGGCGCGACATCAAGAACCACGCGCGCGCCTCCAGCCGTTGATCGCCGATGGCCTTCGCTCTGGCCCGGGCATTCTCCAGGATCTCCCGGATTTCTTCCGGCGCGCCGCCGAGCCGGGCTTTCGCCTCCGCACCGGTCAGTTGAAGGATGGCCATGCCCCGTTGTTCACTGGTTTCCGCGGCGATGGCATAGGCCTCCAGCGCCAGGCGATCCGCCTCGGCATAGGCCTTTTGCGCGGCCTTGCCCCCTTCCTGGTCGCCCACGCGCAGCCAGGCCAGCGCCAACCGCCCCATATTCTCCGTCTCCGCCCAATGCGAATTCACGGAGCTGCGAATCGTCCGGAGTGTCCCCTCGAAGATCCGCACCGCCGCTCTTGGCTTCCCTTGGGTGATCGCCACCAGCCCCAATCCTCCCTGGTTGATGCCGATCCCGGTCGGGTCCCGGCCGTCCTTCCCGGAAAAATGAAGCCCCTTTTCAAAAGCCGCTTTCGAAGCCGCGAGGTCTCCGCAATCCAACTCCGCCCGGCCCAGAACCCGGTAGATGTTTCGATACATCCTGTCTTTCAGGATGCCCTCCAACATCTCGTCGGCGAAAGACAAGGCGCGCCGGGCGCTTGCACACGCCGTCACCGGCCGGCCGAGATTCACCTCGCAATGCGCTTTTCCGCCGGTCGCGCGCGCATATAAATCGCTCAACTCGTTTTCCGCCGCGCGCGGAGAAAATCGCTTCTGCAGCTCCATTAAAATATCCCGCCTGGCCTTTCCGAGCTCCTCGAGGGCGGGATAGAGTTTCAGCGCCTCCCCATTTTCTCCCGTCGATTGAAAGGCCCAAGCCAGGGCGCACCGTCCCCTGAAGTATTCGAACAACCTTCGATCGCTCTTCGCCAATTCCACTCCCTTGGAATACAATCGCTTTTGCCATTCCGCATCATAGCGAATCGGGATGAGGTAGTTTCCGATATAAGTCAGCTGCAAACACAGCGCGCGGCCGGTCCGCTCCGCCCTTTCGAGGATCCATTGCAACGCGCGGTCGACATTAAAGCCTTCTGCTTCGTAACTCGGCAGGCCGCTTCGCTGAAAACCACCCGCGATATACTCATGCTCCCAATACTCGATTTTCTCCACGTAATAGGCGGCGAAGTTCATCATTGTCCTCCGTTTCAGCCCATCGCTCTGCCGGTCTCCCAGCTCGAGTCTCACCTCGTCGCGGCACTGGGAGGTCATGGGTCTTACCCCGGCAAAGGGCCGGATCCATTGCGCCTGCTCCAGGAACCGGATCGCCTCCAGGCTCGCTCCGCAAACCCGTTGCACCATCGGCAGGGTAAAGCTCCCCGGGAGGAGCGAGATCGCTTGGATCGCCTCTCTTTCCTTCTTCGCGAGGGCCTGCAGTGATTTTGCGATCCGCGACTTCCTCCACCGCTCTTCAAGGTAGTCGATCCCAGTCGCTTTCAGCTCCCCGGATCCGGCCATCGCCTTTTGGATCTTCCGCTTGGTCCTCTCCCCGTAGGGTGCACGGGGCGGAATCGCCTTCCAGCGGGCTTTCAATTGCCGGAACAGCGCTGTCAATTCGGCGGGGGCGCTCACCGCCTCGCCGTCTTGAAACACCAGGATCGCCTGGCGCGGCAAGCGCCGGCGATCGATGCGCACCGTCACGTCCTCCACCGTCTCGCTGCGAGCGGAAAGATTATCGCCATACTTTGAGGGGAAGAAGGCTCTGAGTTCGCGATTCCTCTCCGCCCCTGCATCGTGCGGCCAGACGAGCGCCACGATCTGACCGTCCTCCGCAAAGGCCGAGCGCCCGAGCGAATGGTAGAGCTCGCCGCTCCCGGCCGTGCGCTTGAAACCGGCTCGGCCGGGAGCGGCCCGGGTCTCCAATTTGTACTCCAGGAGCAGCAACGCGAGCGCGATGCGATTCGGCGCGAAACGAGCCCTCTCCCGACAGATCGGGCGCAGGCCGTCCGACCACTCGATCCACTCGAGTTCCCCCTTCGGGCCGAGACACAGCTTGAACCTCTTTCCACTTTCGTTCGCCATGGCGGGAAAATTGCACGATCGCCGCTCCTGAAAAGAAGCAAATTCTACAGAGTGAATTGCGGAATTTTCTGCGGAATAGAGGCCCGTTGCGGTGCTTTCAGGAGTCGCCTAGTTTCCGCTCGTGTTCGCCGAAAAGCGCCATCCGCGCTCCCCTCGCCAGAGGCGGCCGGGCACGCCAACCACAAAAGCAGAAAGGAGGTGAAACCCGCTATGTTTACCAAGCATGACTTCGACCACTTGTCCGAGAAGACGCAGGTCAAGGAAGATACTCGCATCGTCAGCCCCTGGGGCGATCAAAGCACGAGGATCGTCGAGACCAGGGATCTTTCCGGCAAAGTCACGGAAAAGACTGAATCCGCGCTCGACGTCAATATCTGGCGTTAATCCCCGTCGGGACAATCCACTCAGCCGGGCTCCTTAACGGGGCCCGGCTGATGTCTCCGAAATCTCTCTGCCCAAGTTAGTTGGTCAGCCTCCGACATCCATCCATCTCTTCGATTAAACCCGCTCCGCGCTCCGACCACCATGAAAACCGTCACAAACACGATAAGTCCGCAAACCGTATTCTCTCTCACCGGCTCTCGCGAATGGCCGGCATCCGTTGGCAATAAATCGACTTCGCTCCACATCCGCGGCAAGTTTTACGCCCTCGCCGTCCTGATCGCTCTCGGTCTGACGTCCGTCCCGGCGTCCGCTGACAACTTCGGCACGGGTGCCAACACCTTTACGATTGATTTCGTCACGATCGGCAACCCAGGCAATGGCGCCGATCTGGGTGCCGGCGGCGGCGTCTATTCCTCGCAGCACGGCGCCGTTGCCTATACGTTCCGCATGGGAGTCTATGAGATATCCCAAGCCGATATCCTGAAGGCCACCGCCTCCGGACTGCAGCACGTCACCAGCGGGCCCTGGACGGGCAACCAGCCGGCGACGTCGATCGCTTGGTCGGAGGCCGCCGCCTTCGTCAACTGGCTGAACGTCAGCACCGGGCATGCGCCCGCCTATAATCTCACTTACACCGGATCGTGGACTCCTGCCCTGTGGAGTCCAGCTCAAGCCTGGCAAGTCGGCGGAGATAATTTGTTCCGCAACAAGGATGCCTACTACTTCCTGCCGAGCGATGACGAATGGATCAAGGCCGCCTATCATAAGAACGACGGCGCCACCGCCAACTATTGGGATTTTCCGACCGCAAGCAACACCGCGCCGGATGGACTCGATTTCGCCGGCGACCCCAACTTTGACGCGGTCTTCGACCAAGGCTACGATCCCAACGGGCCCTTCGATATCGCCAACGCAGGCAGCCGGGCCAGTGCCTACGGCACCTTTGGGCAGGGAGGAAATGTCTACGAGTGGGCCGAGACCCAAACGGGAGGCACGAACAACGCCGCGCTTTCCGGCCGCGAATTCTATGGCGGCTTTTGGGCCGGTTATGGCATGTCTTCGGATAGCACGCCCGGCGATTACAACTACCTCGACGACGCCTCCTTCCTGGGGTTCCGCGTCGCCGGCGTCCCCGAGCCGTCGAGCGCCGCCTTGCTTGGCCTCATCGGTCTTTGGCTGGCCGCAGCCCGACGGCTTCGCCCGCGGTGATTCGGGCAGGTGTTTCAGCCCTTTTCCTTGATGGCCGCAGGTCCAACGGGG
>DASYIS010000169.1:0-15156 GCA_035997375.1 Chthoniobacteraceae bacterium | reverse complement strand
GAAACTCCCCACCAGTCCGGAGTACAGCAAGCCGAGGCCCGTTCCCACGGCCAACCCAAACGGCCCGAAAAAGATGGCGCCCACCAGCAGACGGATCATCAGGTGGTCGATCGGCGGCCGGGGCGCGCCCTTCATGTTGGGCGCCAGCATGGTCAGGACCATGATGATTTCCGCGACGATGAAGCCGCCGATGGCGAAAGGTTTGGCGTAATTGCGGGCAGGCTCGGGCACGCGGCGACGTTCGACCGTTCGGGGCCGCAACGCAATCCCGGATGACGCGCTGGATTTCCTTCCCAAGACATGGCCTCCTAAAGACGCGCACCCCTTTCAGGCCGATGACTTGCCGTTACACGGTCGCCGACCACCACCCCTATGACTCAGTCCAAGCCTTGGGCGCCAAGCTACCGGAAGCCCCTGGCAGTTTCCGCCGGCCTGCAACTGGTGATCATCCTGGTGAACAGCAATATCCTGGACCACGGCTTCTGTTGGCAACTGAGCATGATGGCGGCCGCCGCCTACTGGGGCGGGGCTCTTGTTCTTATGCAGCGCCATCCGCATCCGACGCAGTTGGATCTCTCACTGGTGCGCATCGGATATTTGCCGACGCTCGCTCTGACGGCGTTCCTCGCTCCACTCGTGTGGCATATTCGGGGCGTCCTATGAATTTCCGGCGGTGATCTCATTCTTCAAACTCCTCCTCGGGAGACTCAGGTACCCCTGGCCGCGCCGGGCCATCGTGCAGCGGCTGCGCCCGCTGCGCATCTCGCGCTGCCCTAAAGAGCGCATCGCGGAGTTGTGGCACCTCTACGAGCAGAACATGCCGCACGGGTTGCCGCCCGACGAGGACGGGCATTACCGCGAGGCGCTCCAAAGCGATAATCCCATGATTTTTCTGGCCGAGGAAGGCGGCCGCCTCGTCGGCACGTTCGGCCTGAGCTATGAAGCGGAAGCAAATCACCACTGGCTCAGCTACCTATTGGTGGCCCCGGAGGATCACCGGCGCGGGGTCGGCACCACGCTGCTCCTCGCCTCCATCGCACTGCTGCCCAAGGCTCGGACACCGCAGTTCCTGTGCATCTCCGCTGTCCCGACGGCGCTTGGCTTCTACCACCGCTTCGGGTTCAGGACAGGTGGCGAATGGCAGCACTCCAGCGGGCTTTTGCTCCCGCTCCAATACCTGGCTCTGGTCCCGGAGATGGGCGAGAGTTGCTGGCACTGGCTGGTGACCGTCGGTGCGACCCTTCCGATTCTGACCGAGGACATCCCGAAAACAGCACCCCAGGCCGCTACACCCTGAGCACCCGACGCCGGCCCGTTTTCCTCCTATGAAAACCGCCCTTGGCGGCTATTATCCTAAAGCCCCCTTATGCTCCCCACCCATCGCAACTGCGCCGGCGTCTCGCGGCGGGATTTTCTCAAGCTCGGCTTGGGCGGGACGCTGGGCCTCGGGTTGACCGATCTGCTCCAACTCCGCGCCTCGGCGGCCGCGCCCGTTTCCAGCGCGGGAAAGCAGGTCAATTGCATCATGATCTGGCTGGACGGCGGCCCGTCGCATTACGAGACGTTCGACCCCAAGCCCGACGCGCCGGCGGAGATTCGCGGGAAGTTCGACACCATCGAGACCTGCGTGCCGGGGGTGCGGTTCAGCGACTGCATCCCGAACCTCGCGAAGACGTTCGACAAGTACACGGTCCTCCGCTCGATCTGCCATCAAGACCCGAACCACGGCGGCGGCAATCATTACATGATGACCGGTTCGCCGACGCCGGTTCCGGTCGGCTGCGGCGCCTTCGTCACTTTTCATCCGTCGTTCGGCGCCATGGTTTCGTACGATCGCGGGGTCCGCAGCGGCCTGCCCGCCTACATGGCGATGCCGAGCAACACGCGCTCCGGCGGACCGAACTTCCTCGGCGGCCAGCATGCGCCGTTCGTCATCGGCGGCGACCCGAGCGCGGCCGGGTTCAAAGTGCGCGATGTCGTCGTCCCGGCGGAAATCACCGAGGCGCATGCCCTGACGCGGCGCGACCTCCGGGCGTCGCTCGACCGCATGCAGCGGTTCAACGATAAGTTGGTGGACGATCCCGCCGTGGTATTCGACCAGTTCTACCACCAGGGTTTCGACCTCGTCTCTTCCTCCAAAGCGCAGGCGGCGTTCGACATCACCCGTGAGGACGACAAGGTGCGCGACCGCTACGGCCGCAACGACGTGGGTCAGCGCATGCTGCTCGCCCGCCGGCTGGTCGAAGTCGGCGTCTCGTGGGTCACGATCAACTACGGCGGCTGGGACGATCACACCAAGCTCTTCGAATCGTACAAGGGGCCGAAGATGAACAAGCTCGACCAGGGCCTCTCCGCGCTCCTCAGCGATCTCTCCGAGAACGGCCTCCTGGAAAACACGCTCGTCGTCGCGCTCGGCGAATTCGGTCGCACCCCGAAGGTCAATGAAAAGGGCGGGCGCGATCACTGGCCGCACGCCATGTCGGTGCTCATGGCCGGCGCGGGCATTCCCGGCGGGCAGATCGTTGGCGCGACCGATGCGAAGGGCTACCACGCCGCCGAGAACGTCTACCGGCCCGAGGATTTCGCCGCCTCGCTTTATACGAAGCTGGGCATCGATCCGAACCAGTCGCTCCCGACGAACACCGGCCGGCCCGTGCCGCTGGTGAACGACGGCCGGCTGATTAAGGAACTCTTCGTGTAGCTGCTGGATGCGCGCAGGTTTTCTCCTGTTCGCGGCGCTGGCGTTCGCGCAGTTCGCGGGCGCAGCCGAGCCGGCCCTGAAGCAGCTCTACCCGCTCGGTGGGCAGCAAGGCACCACCGTCTCCGTCACCGCGACTGGGGCCTTCGATCCATGGCCGCCGCAGTTCTGGGCCGACACGCCGGGGCTCGTCTTTCGCGCTGCAAAGGAGATGGGCAAGCTGACGGTCGAGATCGCGCAGGACGCCGCGCCGGGGCCGCATCTCGTGCGCCTGTTCAATGCGCAAGGCGCCTCCGCGCCGCGCCTCTTCTTCGTGTCGGCCGAGCCCGAGATTCTCGAAGTCGAGCCGAACGACGACTTCAAGTCCCCGCAGAAAATCGAGGCGTTGCCCGTCACGATCAGCGGCCGCCTGGAGAAGCCGGGCGATGTCGATTCGTTTGCGGTCACGCTCAAGCAGGGGACCCCGCTTACCGCCTCCGTGGAGGCGTTTGTCCTCGGTTCGCCGTTCGACGGCATGCTGCGCGTGGTCGATCCGAACGGCACCCAGTTCGCGTTCAATCACGACGGCCGCACGCTCGATCCCCTCCTCTCCTGGACCGCGCCGCGCGACGGAACCTACGTCGTGCAGCTCATGGGTTTCGCCTACCCACCGGGGTCGAACGTGAATTTCGTCGGCAACGAAAACTGCGTCTATCGGCTGCACCTCACGGCCGAGGCCGTCCCTCCGGTGTTCTTCCCGCCCGCCGGGGTGCCGGAGAAAGTGGAGAGCGAACCGAATGACACGGCCCCCGAGGCCGGCGCCCTCTCCGTCCCCGGCGCCATCGCGGGCGCGATCCAGCACGATGGCGACGAAGATTGTTTCGCCTTCACCGCGGTCAAAGGGACCAGCTACGAGGTGAGCCTGCTCGCCGCCCGCGCCGGCTCGCCGCTCAACGGCCTGCTCAGGATCGAATCGCCCGATGGCAAAACGCTGGCGAAGGAAGACGGCCAGGGCAGCGGGCGCGATCCAAAGGCCATCGTGTGGAAGGCGCCCGCGGACGGACGCATCATCGTCGTCGTGGGCGATCTCACCCATCGCGGCAGCAAGAACCACCTCTACCGGCTCACCGTGCAGGAGCCCGTCCCCTCCGTCAGCGCCACGGCGGCGATCCACTCCCTTGTGGTTCCCACCGACAAAGGCGGCGAGCTGAAGGTCACTGTCAAGCGCACCAACGGCTTCCAAGCCGCCCTGCAACTCGCCGCGAAGGACCTCCCGGCAGGTGTCACCGCGCCGGAGCAGGACGTGCCCGAGAAGGATGGCGACGTCACGCTGAAGTTCACCGTCGGCGAGGGCGCCGCGCCGGTCTCGCAGCCGTTGCATTTGGTGCTGCGCGAAAAGGAAGGCGGCGCCGAGCACCCCGTCCGCTATCTCCTGCCGGCCTCGGGCGACAAGGGCGACGCGGCCGCCGGCCCGAGCGATCTCATCATCGACTCCACCGAAACCTTCTGGCTCACCATCCCCGAAAAGTCCGCGCCCGCCGCTCCCGCCAAGCCGGAGCCGCCGAAGTAGCCAACGGTGAAACTCGTGGCTCATGATTACATGTTTTTCTTGAGTTTCCAGTCCGCACCTCAAATACGTCAACCGTCCAGAAGAGAAATTTCGCGACCATCCATTTCATGAATCTGACCGCGCCTGGCACCCTCGCGATCATCGCCGGCAACGGCCGCTACCCCTTCGCGATGGCCGAGTCCGCCCGCCGCGCCGGCGTGAAGCGCCTGGTGGTCGCGGCCTTTCGCAACGAGACCGATCCCGCCCTGGAGCCGCTGGTCGACGAGTGCGAGTGGATGCGCGTCGGGCAACTCGGCAAGCTCCTCGGCTTCCTGCAAAAATCCGGCGCGCAGCATGCCGTGATGTCGGGTCAGATTCACCCGAAGAATCTCTTCGATCTGCGGCCCGACCTGAAGGCGCTGCTCATGCTCGGCAAGCTGCGCGAGCGCAACGCCGAGTCGATCTTCGGCGCGATCGCCGACGAGATGGCGGCCGTCGGTGTCACCCTGCTGCCGGCGACGAGCTACATGGAAAGCCACCTCGCGCCGCGCGGGCTGTTCGCCGGCCCGAAGCTCAGCAAGCGCGAAGAGCGCGACCTCGAGTACGGCCTCCGGATTGCCAAGGAAGTGAGCCGGCTCGACATCGGACAGACCGTCGTGGTCAAAGCCGGCACGGTGCTCGCGGTCGAGGCGTTCGAGGGGACGAATGCCGCCATCCAGCGCGGCGGCGAGCAGGGGCGCAAGGAGGCGGTGGTGGTGAAGGTCGCCAAGCCCAACCAGGATCTGCGGTTCGATGTCCCGGTCATCGGCCCGCTGACGGTCGAGGCCGCGCGCGTCGCGAAGATCCGCGTCGTCGGCGTGGAAGCCGGCCAGACGCTCCTGCTCGAGCCCGAGAAACTGGCCGCGCTGGCGGACTCGGCGAAAATCTCGCTCTGCGGGATTTAGCCGAAAAACCGGAATAGGAACCACGGATTACGCGGATGGGCACGGATACGGAGGCACTTACGAAAGTTCCCAGCTTCACCCGATGGGTAGTGTCCAGAAATCCGTGCCCATCTGTGTAATCCGTGGTTCATTCTCTGCCCATTCCCGGATTTAGGTTTAGTCCACAAGCGCGTGACGAAAACTGGAGTTTCGTTGCGAGGCGGTCAAAGTGCCCGCATCAGCATGAGCGCCAACACCGACTCCAATCTCCGCCCCGCCCCGGACCAGGTGCTGGTCGACATCGCGCGGTACGTCTGCCGCACCCCCGCCCTCTCCGACGAGGCGTACGAAACGGCGCGCCATTGCCTCATCGACACGCTCGGTTGCGGCATCCTCGCGCTCCGTTTCCCGGAGTGCACGAAACACCTCGGGCCGCTCGTGCCCGGCACCACCGTGCGGCACGGCGCGCGCGTCCCCGGCACCTCGCACGAGCTCGATCCCGTCAAGGCCGCGTGGGACATCGGCGCGATGATTCGCTGGCTCGACTACAACGACACCTGGCTCGCCGCCGAGTGGGGCCACCCGTCCGACAACCTCGGTGGCATCCTCGCCGTCGCCGATTACCTCAGCCGCTGCCGGCTCGCCGCCGGCCAGGCGCCGCTCACCGTCCGCGACGTGCTGACGGCGATGATCAAAGCGCACGAAATCCAGGGCGTCCTCGCGCTGGAGAACAGCTTCAACCGCGTCGGGCTCGACCACGTTCTCCTCGTCAAGGTCGCCTCCACCGCCGTCGTCACGCACCTGCTCGGCGGCACGGAGGAGCAAGTCGTCGACGCGCTGTCGCAGGCCTTCGTCGACGGCCAGGCGTTGCGCACCTACCGCCACGCGCCGAACTCCGGCTCGCGCAAAAGCTGGGCCGCCGGCGACGCCACCTCGCGCGCCGTGCGCCTCGCCATGATCACCCTCGCCGGCGAGATGGGCATCCCCGGCGTGCTCACCGCGCCGCAGTGGGGCTTCTACGACGTCCTCTTTTCGAAGACCAACAAGGACCAGCAGCTCAAGCCCGACGCGCAACGCCGCTTCAGCCTGCCGCAAGCCTACGGCAGCTATGTGATGGAGCACATCCTCTTCAAGATCTCATTCCCCGCCGAGTTCCATGCGCAGACCGCCTGCGAAGCCGCCGTGCGCCTGCACCCGCAGGTCGCGCCTCGCCTCGGCGACATCGCGCGCATTGTCATTCACACGCACGAGTCTGCCATCCGCATCATCTCCAAGTCCGGCCCGCTCGCCAACCCCGCCGACCGCGACCACTGCCTGCAATACATGGTCGCCGTCCCCCTCGCTTTCGGCGACCTGGAGGCCGAGCACTACGAAGACGCCTTCCACGCCGCCCACCCGATCATCGACGTGCTCCGCAACAAAATGGAAGTCCTCGAGGAGCCGCGCTACAGCCGCGAATACCTCGAGCCCGCCCGGCGCTCCATCGCCAACGCCCTCCAGGTCTTCTTCACCGACGGCACGAGCACCGAGCGCCTGGAGATCGAGTACCCCGTCGGCCACCGCCGCCGGCGCGCCGAGGGCATCCCGCTGCTCGAGCAAAAGTTCCTCACCCACCTCCGCACCCGTTTCCCCGAGCGACGCTGCCAGGAGATCGTTACCCTGTGCCTGAACAAGGAGAAGCTGGAGCCGACGTCGGTGGCGGAGTTTATGGAATTGTTCGTGATTAACTAAAAGACACCATGGGCCTCATCGCCGATCGAGTCGCACAAGCGCGCGCCGGGACGAATCCGTTGGTCATCGCCAGGATGGCCTCGGGCTGGGCGGTCATGGGAGAAGTTCAGTTTTTGCCGGGGTATTGCCTGTTGCTCGCGGATCCCGTGGTCGGCAGCGTCAATGAGCTCTCGCCGGCGGCCAGAGCGCAGTACTTTGAAGACATGGCGAGACTGGGCGATGCGCTGCTCGAGGTCACCGACGCGCATCGCATCAATTACGAGATACTATGCAACGTGGTGCCCGAGTTGCATGCCCATCTCTTTCCCCGGTATGAGACCGAGCCCGAGGAGCAGCGCCTGAAGCCTGCCTGGGATTATGACTGGCACAGCGCCGTTAAGTTCGACGAGCAAGCGCATGGACCCTTGATGCAAGCCATCCGTGCGCAGCTCCAACTTACGGCCTGACCGAGCCGGCGCCTGCGTCCGGCCTCCGGCCTTCCCCTGCCTGACAAACACTTGCGCCGCCCGTGCACGGTTCGTATCAACAGGCGTGCCGCCTCCCGAGCCACTCTCTCCCGCGTGCGCTCGCTGTGGCACGGAACTGCAGGCGGGCACGTCGGACGGGTACATTTGCGAGGCGTGCGCGGAGCTGTCCGCGGAGGAGAACATGGCCACGATGCAGGGCGAAGCAGTGGACTTCACGCCGCCGGCAACGGTCGCCGTCGAGCAGAGGCGGGAGATCATCGGCGATTACGAGATCCTCGGCAAACTCGGGCAGGGTGGCATGGGCGCCGTCTACCGCGCGCGGCAGATCTCGCTCGACCGCGTGGTCGCGCTGAAAATCCTCCCGTCGCATCTCGAGGAGGACGAGAACTTCGTCGCCCGTTTCCAGCGCGAGGCCGCCGTCGCCGCCGGGCTGAATCACCCCAATCTCGTCCAGGTCTACGCCTCGGGCTGCAGCGAAGGTTGCCACTTCATCGCCATGGAGCTCGTGGAGGGCGAGAACCTCCGGCAGCGGGTCAAGCGCGGCGGCCTTCCCATGGCCGAGGCGCTCCACATCTGCCTCGAAGTCGCGCGCGGCCTCCAGTTCGCCTGGCAGCGCGCGCAGTTGATCCATCGCGACATCAAGCCGAGCAACATCTACCTCGCCGAGGGTGGCACGGTGAAGGTCGGCGACCTCGGCCTCGCCAAGTCGCTGCTCAGCAACACCACCGGCCTCACGCACACCGGCGCGGCGATCGGCACCCCGCACTACATCAGCCCCGAGCAGGCGCGCGGCGAGAAGACGATCGATCTGCGCGCCGACATCTACAGCCTCGGCTGCACCCTCTACGAACTGCTCACCGGCGCCACGCCTTACCGCGGGACCGATCCGCTCACGGTCATGTCGATGCACCTCAACTCGCCGCCCCCGGCGATCATGAAGGTGTTGCCGCGGTGCCCCATGCCCGTCGGGCGGCTGGTGAACAAGATGCTGCGCAAGTCGCGTCACGAGCGGCCTCAGTCGTATGAGGAATTGATCGCCGCGATGGAGGCCGCGCAGGCGCAGCTCGAGCTCGGCCCCACCGGGGCTTCGCCGCTCGTTTCGGCCTGGCGGCAAATCGGAGCCGCGGGCGGACTCCAGCGCGGCTCGGCTCCCACCCCGGCGGGCAAAGCGCCAACGCAACCTGCGCTGCCGGCGGCGCGCAGGAAGAAGCCTGCTTTATGGATGAGCGCAGCCCTCCTCGTGCTCGGCGTGGCGCTCGGAATCATTTACCTGGGTCGCCCGGCCCCGCCCAAGCCGGCCCCGCCAAGACCGACCGCTGCGAAGGCGGGCGCCCCCGAGACCGAGGCGCCGAAGCCGGCTGGGATCCGCGGTGACGCGGCGGCCCCCGCTTCCCCCGCCGCCAAGGACGGCCCGTTCACCAACTCGCTCGGCATGAAGTTCGTCCCCGTCCCGATCACCTACTCGCCCGCCCGCCAACTGCCGCCTGTCCCCTCCGCCTCCTCGGCGGGGCCGACGGACCGGCAGCGCGTCCTCTTCAGCGTGTGGGAAACGCGGGTGAAGGACTTCTCGGCCTTTGCCTCGGAGACCAAGCGCGAATGGCCGCACCCCCTTTTTCCGCAAGGCCCGACGCATCCCGCGGTGAATGTGAGCTGGAACGATGCGCAAGCTTTCTGCGCATGGCTGACCGAGCGGGAGCGCAAGGCAGGCGAGCTCGGCGCGAACGAGCGCTACCGGCTGCCGAGCGATCACGAGTGGAGCTGCGCCGTGGGGATCGGCGACCGCGAAAACGCCGCGAGCACCCCGGCGGAGAAACATCGCAAGCTCCCCGGCCTCTACCCGTGGGGCCCCGCGTGGCCGCCGCCCGCCGGCACCGGCAACTTCAGCGGCGAAGAGGCGGCCGAGACAAATATCGGAGGCACCCACAAGCTCATCGCCGGCTATCGCGATGATTTTCGTTACACCGCACCGGTCGGCACCTTCCCCGCCAATGCGCTCGGCCTTTTCGACCTCACGGGCAATGCCCGCGAGTGGTGCGAAGACCGGTACGAGCCGGGAAACTATTACCGGGTGAATCGCGGCGGCTCCTGGTTCAACGGGACCAGTGCCGACCTCCTCTCCTCGGATCGCGGGGCCGATCCCCCGACCATGTACACGGGCTTCCGCGGCTTCCGCGTCGTCCTCGCGCCAGCCCCCGCGCCGTAGCCCGCCGGCGGGTTTCGCGACCGCGGACCAGTCCGTTTTCGTGGTGCTCTTGAAGCGCCCCTCACGCCTTCTCAGCGAAAGGGCTTCAGCTTGACCGGGCTCGAGCCGGCGGGCGTCGCGCCCACGGGGTTGGGCGGGCCGCCTTTGTCGCGCTCGAGGACGGTCGACTTGATGCCGGTGATCCTCGGCGTGCTGCCGGTCAGGTCGAGACTGAGCCGGTCGTTCGTTCGGCCGCGGACGGACGACGGGCCGTTGCGCACGTCGAAGCGCAGGATGTAATCGACCCAGGCCGTCCGGCCGTCGGCGGCGATGGTGATCTTCAGCTCGCCGTCGATTTGCTGGCTCCCTTGCGGCCAGCGCTTGTGATAGTTTTCCACGTCGCGGCGGATGTAGGCGCGGTCGACCTTGCCCTCGTCCAGGTAGTCGACCGTGGGGGCGAAATAGCGCGCGGCGGTCTCGACGCTTTCGTCGACACTGGCGCCGATGTATTCCTGCACGAAGCGCGCGATCTGTTCGCGCAACGCGGCTTGCTCCGGCGGTACCGGGACGGCCGGCGGCGTAGGCGCGACGGGCACGGCGGTGGCGGTCGCCGACTCCTTGACGAGCACGCAGCGGAAGCCGCAGTTGACGTTGCGGTTCGCGGGATGCGCGCCGAGGTGGAAGTTGGTGCGGAAATGCACCTCGTCCGCGCCGATCCATGAGACGCCGCGGCGGACACGGTACGGGATGCGGTCGGCCTCGTGCTCGACCTTCAGCGCGGGCAGGGCGTTGAGCACGGCGGGCTCGTTCATCGTCGTCCGGTACTCGTCTTCGCACCATTGCCAGACGTTGCCGGAGAGATCGAAGATGCCGTAACGGTTGGCGGGAAAGGCGCCGACGGGCGAGGTGCGCGGGTACGGGTCGGTGTACCCTTTGATCGGGACGATGGTGCCGGGAATGGTCGCCTTCACCTCGCTGCCGAGGAAGTTGCCGGTGTTCTCCGGCGGCGGCCACTCGTTGCCCCACGGGTACTTGTCGGAGCCCGCGGCGGCGGTCCATTCCTCATCGCTCGGGAGCCGATAGACGCGCCCTTCCTTCATCGAGAGCCACTCGCAAAAGGCGCGCGCCTCGAACCAGTTCACGCAGACGACCGGCTCGGCGTCGGACTGCTCGAAGCCGGGATTTTGCCAGCTCGCCGCGGGCTCGAACTGGAACTCGCTGACCTTCTTCTTGGTGTCGATCTTGAGGACGACCGCGCCGCCCGTGGTGGGAATGTTGTTCGCCTTGCAGTACGCTGCGAAGTCGCCGACCCGCACCGGCGTGCGGCCCATGAGAATCGGATGGCCCGGCAGCGGCACGAACTCCAGGCCGAGCGAGTTGGAGAACGGCTCGGCCTTGCTCGCCAGCTCGACGGGGTCCACCGGCGGCACGACGGGAGGCACTGCGGGCTCGACGACCGGAGCCGGCGTGGCCGCGACGAGGCGCGGAGTCGGGGCCGGCGTGCTGTCGACGCGCTTCGCCGGCTCTTCCTTGAGCGCGCTCACGATGGCCGACACGGCCAACGCCAGGACGGCGACCACGATGCATGCGCCGACGGTCAGGAAGACGCGCGGCAACCGGGAGTCGGAGCGCTTGCGCCGGCCACGCGGCTCGGGCGGTTCCTGGGCGGAAGGGGTGAGCGGGGCTCGAGCAGGAGCAGGAGCAGGAGCAGGAGCAGGAGCAGGATTAGGACGGGCCTCCTTGTCCGAGGGAGCTTGCTCCGCCGGAAGGACGACGGTTGGCGTCGAGGTGGGATGCTTCGGCGCGGGCGCGGCTTCGCCGGGGCCCGCATCGAGCAGGGTTGCCGACACGATGGGCGCCGCCGCGACGGCGGCGGCGCTCGGCAGCGGACGGCCGGCGCTCGCGCGATCCGCCTCGAGGCCGGCGATCGCCTCGTCCCATTCGGCGAGCAGCGCATACGCATCCTTGGGACGCGCCTCGCGCGGCTTGGCCAGCAGGCGGCGGAGCAGGACGCCGATCGGCTTGGGCGCCTCGGCGATCTTTTCCCAGTATGGCTCGCGATAGACGTGCGCCTCCTGCACTTCGAACACCGTCCCGGTGAAGGGCGGAAACCCGGTCAGGATGTGCCAGAGCGTGGCGCCGAGGGAGTAGAAATCGCTGCGCGCATCGAGCGGCTCGCGCGAGCGAATTTGCTCCGGGCTGGCGAAGTAGACGCTGCCGATGAAGCGATCGCCGGTGTCGACACTGGCGAAGCGATTCTCCGCCGCGGCCGCCATCGGTTTCGCCAGGCCGAAGTCGATCAGCTTCACCCGCGTCGCCTGGCTGCCGGTACGCGCGATCATGATGTTCTCGGGCTTGATGTCGCGATGCACCAAGTGATGCTCGCCGAGCGCCGTCAGCGCATCGGCCACGGGGCGCAACATCTGCAGCGCCTCGCGCGGCGAGACCGGCCCGTGGCGCGACACGCGGCTCGCGAGCGACTCGCCGTCGACCAATTCCATCGCGAAGAAATACTGCGGCGCGTCTTCCGGGCAGAGATAGAGGACGCGCGCGACATTGGGGTGGTCGATCAACGCCGCGGCGCGCGCTTCGTTGAAGAAACGCAGCCGGCTCGTCGGGTCCTGGAGCAACTGGTCGCTGATGAGCTTGAGCGCGACGTGTTTGCGCAAGCGCGTGTCGAACGCGCGATACGTCGTCCCCATCCCGCCCGGCCCGAGCCGGACCGGCGCGCCGAGATCATCGGTCATCACTTCGAAGTGATCGAATACGAGCGGACCGGTGGGCATCGGGAGGGATTGTAGGGGGCGGGTCGTGCGGAGACAAGGTTCGTAGTTCCGCCTTCAGGCGGCCAGGCGCGACCAGTGAAGTGCGCGTTCGACGTTCCAGAGTGCATCGGGTCAACGCGCCGCTCGCCGCCTAAAGGCGGAACTACGAACCCGGACGCGCCGCCGCCGCATGGCGGGCTACTTCATCTGCCGCACCCGCGGCAGCGGAACCCACTCGTCATCCGTCTTGCCAAACCCGTCGTAGTGCACCAGCAGGAGCCCGAGGGCGCTCTGCACGACGGCGCCGGGGTACCATTTCGTGCGCCATTCGATCTCGAGTTTCGCGCCGTCGGCGAAGCCCGTCTGCGGGGCCGGCCGGAGGTCTTCCGGCGCGACCCACGAGTCATAGCTCTTGTCCCAGCCGGGCCACGTCACCTGGTACTTGCCGTCGTGTGCGGCGAGGATTTCCGCCTGGTACCACTTCCCCTGCCAGCGCGCTTCGCACGTCTCGCCCACGCGCGCCGCGGGGCCGGCGACCGGCGCAAAGACGAAGTCGCGCGGGAAGCCGGCGGTCGCGGCATTCGTGGCGCGCTGGTTTTCGTGAAACGCCATCTTCAGGTCGCAATACTGGGCCGCCTCCGCGAAGGTGATCGCGCCATCGTGGTCGAGGTCGAGCGCCGGTTGTCCGCGGTAGAGGTCGGCGAGGCACTGCGTAAACGTCCAGTTGCCGGTGCTCGTGGCGCTGGAGCGCGCGCTCGTCAGCGTGCCGTAGCTGATCCGCCCCTGGTGGCGCGCGGCCTCTTCCGCCAGCCCGCCGGAGTGGCAGCAATCCGCGGTGAGCAGGACGCACGTCCCCTTGAACCCGGAGTCGATCGTGTCGAGCACCTCCTTGGTTTGCCACGAACCGCTCGAATCATACGGCACCAGATGGACCGGCCGCGCGGCGTCCTGATAATCGCGCCCACCGTGCCCCGCGTAATAGAAGATGAGCGTGTCGTTCGCCCCCGCGCGCCGGACGAACGTCGCCAGGCCGGCCCGGAGTTGCGCGAGCGTCGCCTGCTCGTTTTTCAGGAACACGATGTGATCCGCCGCCACGCCACGTTGGCGCATCGCGTCGAGCATCACCTCATCCATGCGCCCCTTCTCCGGCCAGCCGTGCAAGCGGGCGCCCTCGAAGGTGAGGATGCCGACCGCGAAGACCCACGTCTTCCGCGGCTGCCACGCCGGGGCTTCGGCGGAGGCGGAAACGGCGACGACCAGCCAGAGCAACAAAGCGCGCAGGTGCATGGAGGGAATTGTATGAATTCCGCGGACGGAGGTGAAGCGCGAAGCGCGTCTTGGCCTCGGGTAGGGCGGGCGTCCCGCCCACCCCGGCGGGCATCTTGCCCACCTCGATTATTCTCCGATCGCGGGCCGGTAAGGGCTGCTATTCGCGTCGGGCGAAGACGCCCTCCGCGGCGGGCGGGACGCCCGCCCTACCCGAGGCCCCTGCAATCGCGCTTGAAGCCGCGCCCCGTTGCGCCGATTGAACTGCCGATGCGCATCACGTTTCATCTCCTCGTCCTGCTCCTCGCGCTGCTCGTCCCCACCGTGTCGGCGCGTGCGCTCGAGGCCTCGGTGCAGCAGCTCATCGTCAGCATTGCGCCCGGCTGGGATGCGCAGAATGGCCGGCTGCAGCTTTTCGAGCGTGCGGGCAAGGGCTGGAAGCCGGTGGGCGAACCGTGGGCGGTTCTGTATGGAAAGAGCGGGCTCGCCTGGGGCCGCGGGGTCTTGGGGACCGACGAACCCGGCACCCACAAGACCGAGCGCGACAAACGCGCGCCCGCCGGCGTCTTCCGCATCGGCACCATCTACACTTACGACGCGGCGCTGCCGGAGGGCTCGGACTTCCGCTTCCACACCGTGACCACCAGGGATGCGTGGGTCGATGACCCGGCGTCGCCCGACTACAACAAGTTCGTCACGATTCCCGATCCCGCGAATCCGCCGCCGTGGTTCGAGAAGGAGAAGATGCGGCACAACGACTTCGCGTACCGCTGGCTGGTCGAGATCCGGCACAACTCCGATCCGCCCGTCGCGGGCGACGGGAGCGCGATCTTTTTCCACATCCGCCGCGGGGTCGACCGGCCGAGTGCCGGCTGCACGACGATGGCAGAGCCGAACCTCGTGCGACTCATCCGCTGGCTGCGCGTGGCGGGCAATCCGCACTACGCGCTGCTGCCCAAGGCGGAGTACCTGCGCAAGTGGCAGGCGTGGGGCCTGCCGAGCCCGCAGGACGCCGCGGCGCTGCTGGCGGAGAAGTGATGCCGATTCACCCCAAGATTCTCGCCCCGGCAGGGTGAACTCCGTAACCCCTCCTCCCGCGTGCGGTCCAAAATGGCCGTTGCAACTTGGCTAGAGAGTGGTAGTGACTCTGTAAGACATGAACAACCTCGCCAATCTAACAGGACTTTTCTCCGGTCCGGGAGCGATCGTTTTGCTCGCCATCGTTCTCCTCTTTGGCTCCAAGAAGCTCCCGGAGTTGGGCCGGAGCCTTGGCGAGACTGTTCGCGAATTCACCAAATCCAAGGAAGAGCGTGAAGAAGAAGAGCGCAAGAAGCTTGAAGAGAAGAAAAAGGTGGAGGTCTAGGCCCCGCTGCTGCAAATTTTTGACACCCGTTTCCCATCACCCCGCCTCTCCGGCACCGACCCTACTCGACCTATGACTCTTACGATCCCCCTCGCGACTTTTGGCAATATCATGGGCTTCGATGGCATCCTCATTTTCATGGTGCTGCTGCTCCTGTTTGGGGCGAAGAAGCTCCCTGAGCTCGCGAAGGGCCTCGGCTCGGCGGTGCGCGAATTTTCCAAGGCGAAGGACGA
>DASYIS010000168.1:0-22360 GCA_035997375.1 Chthoniobacteraceae bacterium | reverse complement strand
CAGCGACGAGGCGAGGTTGATGGTGAGCGCCAGGATGACGGTGTTGAAACCGAAGGAGAGCATGCCGTGCACCAGAGCGAGCCGCCGGATGCCCCGCGCCGTGATTTGCACGTCGGAGACCTGGCCGGTCGCACCGATGACAAAGGAGAAATAGGCAAAATCGAGAAAGTCCGGCGCCGGCTCATTGGGAAAGACGAGGCCCAAGTCCCGCGGCTGCGCGTGCGACTTCTCGGCGATGCGCCAACTCAGGTGCGCGTAGTGCAGCGCGAGGACCGTGTGCACGAGCGTCCAGGAGGCGACCACGGTCAACCCGGCCAGCGCCGCGTGCCGGAAGGCTTGCGGCCCTGCCAAACCTTTGGCCGAGCCGAGCAGCACGCCCGACGCGCCGAGGCCCGCGACGGCCGAGAGGACGACGCACACCGCGATGACGGTGCGGCTGGAATCCTGCAACCGTGCCTCGCGCATCCGCTTCTGCACGTCCGTCAGGAGCATGCCCGCCCACGCCAGCGCCAGCGAGCAAAGGGCGAAGGCATCCCACGCCCCGATGATGCACACCGGCCAGCTAAAACGGCCCACGGTCAGCGCCAGCGTGAGGGCCGCGCAACCGAGCGCGAGCGCGATCCGGTGGTGCGCGTCAAAGGAAACAATGCGGTGCAACGTGGGGTTCATAAGACCGGAACGCTAGCCGCAAAAAGGCGCGGACGGCACAAAAAGAAGGCCGCCGATCCTCGCCATCGCCACGCCGGGCGCTACGGTCCTGACATGTCTCACGACTCGCTCACCGCAGGGCGCGCGACATTGCGCGCGGGTGAAGCCGTGCCGGCCCGCGAGTTCGCCGACCTTCGCCGGGAGATGCTGCTCCGCGGTTGCAAGTGGGATCCGCAGGTCGGCGACGAGGCGACGCTCGCGCCGTTTCCGCTGCTGCTCGCGCGCTCGGCTTGGCGGCAACTCGCGGCGTGGACGGAGCAACTCGCGCGCGAGTTGATGGAGGCGGAGGCGGAATTGCTCGCGCGCCCGGACCTGCATCGAACGCTCGGCGTGCCGGCGCGGATCCGCCGCGCCTTGCGCGAGGCGGGCGGGAAAAACAACGCCGCGCCGCGCATTTTGCGGTTCGACTTTCATCCGCTCGTCGGCGGCGACTGGCGCATCTCCGAGGTGAACAGCGACGTGCCCGGTGGCTTTACCGAAGCCTCGACGTTCCCTCGGCTGATGGCGCCGCAACATCCCGGCGCGGTGCCGGCGGGCGACCCGGCCGCGGCGTGGGCGAATGCACTCGCGCGGTGCGCCGGCGCGGGAGGAGTGGTCGCGCTGCTCGCCGCGCCCGGCCACCTGGAGGATCAGCAGATCGTCGCCTTTCTCGCCAAGCTGCTGCGCGACCGGGGAATCGTCGCCCACCCGGCGGAGCCGCGGCTGCTGCGCTGGCGCGACGGCCGCGCCTTCCTGGAGGCCGCCTGGCATCGCGGGCCGCTCGATCTCGTCGTCCGCTTTTTCCAGGCCGAGTGGTGCGCCACGTTGCCGGAGGAGTGCGGCCGGCGGCATTTCTTTGCCGGCGCCGTGACGCCCGTCGCGAACACCGGCGCGGCGGTGCTCACGGAGAACAAACGCTTCCCGCTCGCCTGGCCGGCGTTGCGCGCGCCGCTCACCCTCTGGCGCGAATTGCTGCCGGAGTCGCGCGACCCGCGCCATGCGCCGTGGCCCGAGAGCGACTGGCTCCTGAAGCGGGCCTACAGCAACACCGGCGACGCGGTCTGTCACCGCGCCTGGATGTCGCCGGCCGCGTGGCGTCGCGTCGCGTGGGAAGCCCGCCTGCTCCCGCGCCGCTGGGTCGCGCAGCGGCGGTTCGACACGACGCCGCTCGCGACGCCGCGCGGGCCGCGCTTTCCGTGCCTCGGGGTCTACGCGATCGACGGCCGCGCGTGCGGAATTTACGCGCGACTCGGCGCCGGGCCGGTGGTGAACTACGAGGCCACCGATGCCGCCGTTTTGATCGAGGAAGACTGATGCTGGATTCCTATGCGCTTTTTAACCTCTGGGCTCCGCCGGATTCGCTCTGGACGCCCTGGGTGAAGCCGGTGCTGCTCGCGCACCTCCAACCCGTGGATGACCAGCTCCCGCCCGACCCTCCGCGCGTCGAGGTAAAGTGGGCGCCCCTGGCCGATGGACGCACCGCGATCGTGTGCGATCGCGAGGGCGCCACGAGCGTGGCCACGGGCCTCGCGCTGGCGGAGCGCGGCTACCAGCCAGTCCTGCTTTGCAACGGGCTCCCCTCCCCTGCGCCACAGCCGGGCTCCGCGGTGGTCGATGTCTCCTCGATCCTCGCTGCGCTCGCGGACGCCTCGCCCGCGCTCGCCGCGCTCACCCTTCCCATCACCGCGCCGCCCGCCTTTCTCCTCGATGAATGGCGGCACAGCGACTTCCTCGGGGAGGGGCAATTCGACAACCGCTCGCTCAGCTTCGCCTCGGACTTTCCCTCCGCCGCCCTGCTCCTCGGCGCGGGGATCTCCCATGTCCTGCTCGTCCGCGAGGCCTCGCTCACCCCGCAGTCCGACCTCGCCCCGACCCTCTACGCCTGGCAGCAAGCGGGGATCGCCATCTCGGCCGTGGCGCTCATGAAGGATGAAGTTCCGCAGCCAATCCAAGTGAGCAAGCCCTCCTTTTTCAACTGGCTTTTTCTCAAGCTGATCGCCCCGCTCCAACTCGAAGGAAACGCGCGTCGCGGCTACGGCGGTTTCGTCCCGCACAGCGGGTAGGCTCTCAGCCGTAACTATGCAAAACCGCGGCAGAGCGGCACCGTGGCACGGGCGTCCCGCCGGCGTCCCGCCCGTGGGGCCAGCGGGCATCCTGCCCGCTGCTTGGAGCACCACGAAACGGTGAGTCTCCGTTTCGACGGGCGAGACGCCCGCCGGCCCCACGGGCAGGATGCCCGTGCTACGGTGGCAGGGCTGCGCCTAATGAATAGTTTCGCCGCGCACCCGCTCCCCTCCGTACGATCCTGAACTCGTGAATCGCGTCGTCGGCATCGAAACAGAATACGGCTGCCTCGTCACCGGCGACGTGAGCGGCAATCCGGAGTCGTGGCCGGCGCGCGTGAAGAATCATCTCTTCAAGAAAGCGAAGGCGGGCGTGATCGATCTCCACTACCGCGACTACGAGGAGCCGCCGGGGAATGGCGGCTTCCTGCTGAATGGCGGCCGGCTCTACATCGACATGGGCCACCTCGAGTACGCCTCGCCCGAGTGCCGCATGGTGCGCGACGCCGTGGCGTACGACCGCGCGGGCGATCTCCTGCTCCAGAGCGCGCTGGAGGAGATGGGGATCGCGGAGAGCGTCGCCTTCGTGAAGAACAACATCGACCACGTCACCGGCGCGACGTTTGGCTGCCATGAGAATTACCTCATGCGGCGCGACCTGCAGTTCAATTCGCGCATCCTCGGCACGCTCCTCTCCTTTCTCGCCACGCGGCAGATCTTCACCGGGGCCGGGCGCGTCGGCCAGGCGAGTCCGCTCGCCTTCGATTTCGAGCAGCCGAACCGCGGGCAGCCGATCGACTTCCAGCTCTCGCAGCGGGCCGATCACATCGTCAACGACATCTACCAGTGGGTGCAATTCAACCGCGCGATCATCAATGCGCGCGACGAGCCGCTCGCGGATTTCCGCCGCTACCGCCGGCTGCACTTGCTCATCGGCGACTCGAACATGAGCCCCTTCGCCAATGCGCTGAAGCTCGGCACGACCTCCTGCATCCTGACCCTGATGGAGGAAGGGAGCCTGCCGGAAGACGTGATCCTGCGCGATGCCGTGATCGCGACGCGGCAGATCTCCCACGAAGGCACGGGCCGCGCCGTGGTCGAGCTCGAGGACGGTCGCAGCCGCGACGTGCTCGACCTGCAGGACGCCTTCCTCGCCCACGCGCAACGCGAGCTCGGCGGGCGCGACGAGGAGACCGACTGGATCCTCGCGATGTGGGCCTTCACGCTCACGGGCTTGCGCACCAACCCGGAGTCGCTCATCGGCGGCGTCGACTGGATCTCCAAACGCTGGCTGCTCGACAGCTTCCGCGAAAGCGAGGGCCTCACCTGGCAGGATCCGTGGCTGCAAAGCCTCGACCTCGAATATCACAACCTGAACCCCGACAAAGGGCTCTTCTTCGCGCTGCCGGCGGAGGGCGCGATCGGCGAATTCAACGCGAGCATGCAGCGCCCCGAGACCATGCGCACCCCACCCGCCGACACGCGCGCCGCCGGCCGCGGCCACGCCGTCGCGCTCTTCCAGGAATGCCACGCGCCGTATGTGATCAACTGGGATTCCGTGGCGCTGGAGAACGGCGATTACCTCGCCATGCCCGACCCGTTTCACACGTATGAGCAGGAGGCCGCGGCGCTGGTGGACACGGTGGCGGCGGAATGAGGCGGTGTTGGCAGGCTCGTGGCACTGGTCGAGGCGCGGTGCGGCGCGCGGCGATCCAAAAAAATGTGTAGAGGCGGCTCTCTGTTCGCTTTGAGCGAACAGGTGCCGCCTCCAATTCCTTGAGCGTTTTCCGTGAAGGCAGCGTTCAAGAAAAGTCACGCGCCGCTTTGCATGCACGCCCGCTTCGCGATCAACGCGCAAGGATTTGGAGGCGGCACCTATTTGCTTAGCCGTAACGATGCAAAACCGTGGCAGAGCCGCGCCGTGGCACGGGCGTCCCGCCCGTGGGGCCGGCGGGCATCCTGCCCGCTGCTTGGAGCACCAAGAAACGGTGAGTCTCCGTTTCGACGGGCGAGACGCCCGCCGGCCCCACGGGCAGGATGCCCGTGCTACGGTGGCGGGGCTGCGCCTAATGAATAGTTACGGCTTAGGCTCATCGAGTAGCCGCCTCTACACACTGGAACGAGAACTGGCGTACGCGTCATTACCCGACGACCGGAGAAGCGCTCCTGGCCCCCGGCTTCGTCGGGCAGGCCATCAGTGATTCGCCTTTTCGTGAAAACCGCGCAAAAAATATTTCACTATTTTTGCGCCGCCGGATGAGTGTTTGTGAGAATCCATGATTCGATGGTGGAATGCAAAACCCACACATCGCCAGTTACCCGCAGTTCGTCCCGTTCCCTGCCGCTCCGCCCCGAGGCGCGGCGGGCTCTTCCGCATCCCACCAAGCGCCGGCCGAGGCCGACTCGTTCGGCGCGCCGGCACCGGGCGGAGCAGCCCGTGGCTACTCGCAGAAAATTCTGCACATGCTGACCGACAAAGTGCGGCGGCTGGGGCTCTCCGATTCCGCGGCGGCGGCGGCGGTTGGGATGACACCCCTCATCTTGTCGCGCTGGAAACGCGACTTTGCGGAGGTGGCGTCCGCGTTGGGGCAGGCGCGCGAGGAGTTCCGCGAGTTTCACCTCCAAAGCGTCCTCAATCACGCCCAGGCCGACAACCTCCGCGGTCTGCGCGCCTCGACCTGGCTGCTCGAGCGGGTCTTCCCCGGCGACTACTCGGCGCGCATGAACGAGCGCTTCGAGCATCGGACGTTCGAAGACCAGCGCCGCGACCGGGAGGAGCGGGCGATCGTGGATGAGCAAATCCGGGAACGGCTGGAACGGGAAGCCGCCGCCCGGCAGGCCGCCGCCGCCGCGGCCCAAGCTGCGGCCGCTTCCGAGACAAACGCGCCCGCTTCTGAAGGGGTGTTGCATAATGTGCAAAATTCACCCGCACAAGAAAGCGTCGCCGCCTCTGAGAGGGCGTTGCAAAATGTGCAAAACTCACCCGCGCGAGAAACCGCCGCCGCCTCTGAGGGGGCGTTGCAAAATGTGCAAAATTCACCCGCGCGCGAAACCGCACCCGCCTCTGAGAAGGTGTTGCAAAATGTGCAAAATTCAACGATGCCGGAGGCTTCCGGCCCCTCGGGGTCGTTCACGCCGGCGAGAGGAACCGGCGGCCCCTCTGCGCCGTAACCATGCAAAACGCGCGCCGGCGCGTGGCATTCGCCGAACGTTGAGTACGGGCGCCGCGTGGGCCGCCGGGCGGGACGCCCGCCGGAACTTTCTCGCCCGAAGGCCCGGCCGCCACTTGTCCCGTACGCCGCCGCCTCGGCGGGACGCCTGTGCTACCCATCGTGGAGCGACGCGCGTTCTCGATCATTACGCTGTCGGGGCTTTGCATAATTTGCAAAATCCCGTGCTCGACCAACCCTGGCCAGACACCGAGCCGCTCTTTTCATCCTGCATCGTCCGCGAACTGGACGCCGCCATTCGCCTGCACGCGCAAAGGGCGGGCGCCGTGCCGTGGCAATCGCCGACGCCGTTGCCGAAATGAGACCGTCGCGTTACGCCTCCATCCAGATGCGCGAAGCTCCACGATGGGTAGCACAGGCGTCCCGCCCGGCGGTCCTCGCAACGCGAGTCCTCACCGTTTGGCGAATGCCAGCCGCCGCGTCGACGACTCGGTGGGACGCCGAGCCGAACAGGCGGGACGCCTGGGCCACCCATGCTCGCGCGGCGCGCATCTTCCGTGGTTACGACCCCCTACTTCGGCAGCGGCACCTGGCCGTTGCCCATCAGGTAGGCGAAGAGGTCCGGCACCTTCTCCGGGCCGAGCGCCTCGAGGATGCCTTCGGGCATGAGGGATTGCGGCATTTGCTGGAACTCGACGATGTCGCTGCGCGGCACGGTGACGCGCTCCGCCGGCGTCTGGACGGTGATCAGTTTGTCGGTCTGCTCCGGGATGACGCCGGCGAGCACGCGTCCGTCCTTGAGCTTCAGCACGCTGACCCGATAGTCCGCGGGCACCACGGCATTGGGATCGACGATATTGCCCAGCAGGTAGTCGAGGTTGTGGCGGTCGCTGCCGGTGAGGTCGGGACCGATGGCCGCGCCTTCGCCATACAGCTTGTGGCACGCGGCGCAGACAGTCGAGAAGACGAGGCGGCCCTTGCTCGCGTCGGCCTTCGCCAGCACGTCCGGGGTCAGCAGCGCCTTCCACCGGGCCATCTCTTGCTGCCGCGCCTCGGGCGTATCGCGCAACTCGCCCCAGACTTTGCTGAGCTGCTCGTTCAGCGAGGCGTCGCCGAGGCTGCGGATCTGCCGGGCTTGAAAGGGCGTGATCTCGGCGCGGGCGAGCTTGTTTTGCTCGACGGCGGCGAGCAGCTCCTTTGCCCACGCGGGCCGCGAGGAGAGAGTGGTCACGTTGGCCGCGCGCCACTCCAGGCTGCGGTCGGGCCAGCCGGCGAGCAGAACCTTGGGCACGTCGGCCTCGCCGAATTTCGCGAGCCCGAGGCGCGCGGCGGCGCCGAGCACCTTGTCGTTGATGAGGCCTCGCGCGAGGGCGAAGAGCTCGGGCTTCGGACTGCGCAGCAGCGAAGCGAAGGCGCTGCTCCGCGCATTGGGATCGCCGTCGGCGCTCTTCACCAAAGCGACGAGCTCGTCGACGGCGCGACCGCTGCCGAAGACGAGCGAGACGTCGCGCACCAACTCGCCTTGGGAAGGGCTCATCAGCCTTGCGAACTCATCCCAAGCACGTGGCTTGGCCACCTGGCCGAAGCCCTTCAACCCCGCGCTCAGGCCACGCAAGATCGCCTCGCGGGCCGGTGCGTGCTGATCCTTCAGCGCGGCCGCCAGCAATTGCTCCACCGGGCCTGGCGTCTGCTCGATCTCCTCGACGAGGCGGCGCGTGACGAGTCTCGTCACGGTGGGGATTTTCGAAGAGAGAGCGAGCGCGATGGCCTGGTCCGGATACGGCACGACGGCCGGCTCGATGCCATACCAAATCATGAGCGGCTGCTGCCGGTCGTTCGCGTCCTCGGCGTGCGCGGCGAGCCCGCCGGCCACGGGGAAGCGCGCCTCGAGCGGGAGCCGCTGCAGCGCGCTGGCGAGATGCAAGCGATAGAGACTGTCGGAGCTGTCGGCGGTGGTAATCTTGTGCTCGAATTCGGCCCGCGGCAGCCCGCGGTCTTCGAGCACTCGTGCCGCCATGCGCGCCCACCAGTTGTTCTCGCTCGCCAGGAGCGTCAGCAGCTCCACGTCCGTTTGCTTCGCCAGATCGAACGGCGCCAGCTTCTTCGGTTCGCCGTAACTTATCTTGTAAATCCGCCCGCTCGTCCGGTGCACGCCGTCGCTATCATGGCACTCGCCCGCGTCGCTCCAGTCGATGACGAACACGTTCCCATCAGGCCCGCTGCTGAGGTCGAGGCCACGAAACCACGTGTCCTTCGATTGCATGAAATCCGCGCCGTGATGCGCGACGAAGCCGCACCCTTCGCGCGCGAGCACGTCCATGTTGATGCGATTGCCGTGCAGGTTGCAGGTGAAGATCCGGCCTTGGTATTCCGCCGGCCAGGTGCCGCCGTTGTAGATCATCAACCCCACGTGCGCATGGCCGCCGCCGAGCTCGCTCGTCTTGCTGCTCACGCCTTTGCGGATGTCCGACCAAATCTCGTTGCCTTTGTCGAAGTGGTAGTGATCCGCGGTCTGCCCGATCGTCTCGTAGACATGCGGATTCAGGTGCGAGCCGAACATGCGATCGTAGTAGGCGCCTGGGATGCCGTGGAAGAGATGGCCGATGACGGTGTTGATCCAAAACATCTCGCCGCTCTCGGTCCAATCCATGCCCCAGGAGTTGGTGCCGCCATTCAGCACGACCTCGAAAGTGCCGCGCACGGGATGGTAGCGAAAGATGCCGCAGTTCAGGCGCACGCGCTCCTTCTCCGGCGTGCCGGGCGCGCCGATGGCGCTCGTATCGACGATGCCGTGGCGGCCGTACAGCCAGCCGTCCGGTCCCCAGCGCAGGCCGTTCACCACATTGTGGCCGATGGTCTGGAAGTTGAAGCCATCCAGCAGCACCTGCGGCTCGCCGTCCGGCACGTCGTCGCCGTTCTTATCGGGAATGAAAAGCAGGTTCGGCGCGCACAGCGCATACACCCCGCCGTGGCCGAGCTCGATGCTGGTGAGCCGTTGCAAGTTGTCGGTGAACACCGTGCGCTTGTCGAAGTGCCCGTCGCTGTCCGTGTCCTCGAAGATCACGATGCGATCGCGCAGCGACAGGTTCCAGCGCGCGGGATTTTCGGCATAGGTATAGCACTCCGCGACCCACAGCCGGCCGCGCGCATCCCACGCCATCGCGATCGGTTGCTGCACATCGGGCTCGGTCGCGAAGACCTGGCATTTGAAGCCCGGCGGCAGCACCATCGAGCGCGCGGCTTCCTCGGCCGGCATGGGGTCGCCGGGTGTCTTCTCGGTGTTGAAGGGCGTTGGGAACTCGGCGCGGCCGGCGGGCTCGAGGACGAGGACGAGAACGAGGACGAGGAGCGGAATCCGGGAAGACATGCGGGGATGGGGTTTGGGAGAAATCGCCGGCCAACGAGAGGTGACGAGCGGCGAAGCGCGGAGTCGAGCCGGAACTTCGCCGGCGTTTCCGAGCGGCGGGCCGCGGTGATGATCAACGATCCGGATTGCATGGCGCGTCTCTTGTCTTCACGATGCCGGACCATGGCTCCCCCGCTTCATGGCTCCCTCCTGGCTTGTTTGCTCGCAGTGCTCGCCGCCGGCCCCGCCCGGGCGGCGGTCAAGGGCAAGGACATCTACCCGGAACGCGAGTTGATGATCACCTCGCCCGCCGTCGTGGATGGTCCGCAGGCGAAGTACCCCGAAGCCTGGTCGTTTGGGGGATTGATCGAGCGGCTCGTCGGCAAGGACGAGGCGAGCGCCTGCGTGCGCGAGTGGCTCGAGACGTGGACGAAGAAGGAGGTCGTCAATCGCCAGGAGGTCGACCCGCGACCCGCCATCGTGGAGAAGCTGATCGCGCCGTGGCAGAAGCGCGACGGCTACGAGCCGGACCCGAAGAAAGGGTGGGAGCCGAAGCTGGCAAATGCGCCGTTCCGCCTCCTGGCGATCGTGAACCGGATCGACCTCTGCGCGCCGGCGGTGGCGGGGACGATGAAGGACGTGCAGGATCACTGGATCGCAAAGGGCCGCGAGAAGGAGTTCAACAAGCTGATGCTGGCAGCCGCCGGGCCGTCGACGACGATGGGCGGCTACGGCTTCACCGGCCCGACCAATCCGAACGTGCGGAAGGGCGTGCCGGGACGGGGCAACGTGATCGTCACGCAGATCACCGAGGCCAGCTCGGCGGGCGAAGGCCGGCTCGTCTTCGGCGCGGTGGACGGCGAAGGCAAGCCGCTGGAAGGCGGCTTCACGGTCATCTTCGAGTTTCAGCTCGCCGCCTCCAACACCGCCGACGTGCGCGAGTGGGCGCACCGCTGGCACGAGCTCGGCGTCCTGCCGGTGACGGATGCCGCCTACCCGGCCGCGCTGGAGAAGCTCACCCGCTCCTTCACGCATACGAAGGAGACGGTGCTCGGACAACTCCGCACGAGCGAAGCCGTCTTCGGGCCGGGCCGCGAGTTCCGCCAGTTCTCGCTTTCGGGCAATCGCCTCACGCCGACCGAGCTCTCGCAAACCCCGGCGGCCGTGTTCAACCGCCCCAAATCGCCGGAACAGCGCGCGCTCGCCGAGTTTCTCCACGAGCAGGAGCCGCTGATCCGCAGCGGGATCCACCAGTTGCCGGCGCTCCTCCCCAACGCGCGCCTGAGCACTCCCACGCTCGCGGGCAGCGCCACGATCCCGGCCGGCGCGGATGGCTACTACTGGGATCCCGGCCCCGTCGTCGCCCGCGACGCGCGCCGCATCTTTTCGCTGAACACCTGCACCGGCTGCCACGCCGGCGAGACCGCGTGCGCCGAAGGGCTGCACATCCACCCGCGCGCCGCCGGCACGGAGGCCGCCCTTTCCACCTTTCTCAACCGCGACCGCACGCCCCTCCGCCTCAACGACCCCGACTCGAAAGGCCTCAAAGTCCAGTACGAGGAAATGAGCGACCGCGCCGACATCCTCGCCGCCCTGCTGGAACCGAAGGACCGCGCGACCATGAACGCGCTGCATCCCATCCTGAGGGCGCGCCTGGCGCGGACGCATTGACTCGGCGGCTCGCCGCTTGAACAGCGTGAACATACTTCGGTTACTTTGCATTGTCGCTTTCGCCGGCTGCACCGTCCGTTACCCGGCTCCCACAGCCCCAGAGCATCCATCGGAGGCCGGAACTTATCGCCATTCCGGCAGGTTTGAGGAGGAAGTCTTATACTGCGCGAAGGGCGTCGCCATTTTCCGAAGTGTTCGCTATTATGATTCGGACTCACCTGAAATTCTGTATGGTCTCGCTACGGCGCATAAGCTCGAAGGCGGCTCGGACGCGGCGGGCGTCGATTCGACTGATTACATAGACTCATACATCGTGTCCGGCATGACGAACTTTTGCTGGGACCGCTCCCATCATATCGTCTTTGGTATAGGCACAGACTCGAAAGCCTCTGACCTCAAGCTGGAGCCAGACTATTTCTTATTCGATTGCGAAACGGCCAAAGTCACGTTTTATCCCAACGAATTGGACTTACGCAATGGAGTCATGGCTATTCCAGGAGCGGAATTTCAGTTAATAAAAGCTGAGCTCTCGTTTCGAATCTTGGTCGACAAAATTGCCCACTGATGAAGGCTCTGCTGCTCCTGGTCGTCCTCGCCTTCGCCGGCTCCGTTCACGCGGAGCTCCGGCTCGCGCCGCTCTTTCGCGATTACGCGGTGTTGCAGCAGGGCAAGCCGATTCCCGTCTGGGGCCGGGCCGCGCCGAACGAGAAGGTGAGCGTCTCCTTTCACGGCAACATCACCGCGACCACGGCCGATGAGCACGGAAACTGGCGCGCCGACTTGCCGGCGGAAAGAGCGACGGCCGATGCGGCGGAACTGACGGTGAAAGGCGAGCAGACGATCACGCTTCGCGACGTCGTGGTCGGCGAAGTGTGGCTGTGCTCCGGCCAATCGAACATGGAATGGCGGCTCGATCAGGCCGCCCAGGCGGAGCAGGAAATCGCCGGGGCGGACTTCCCGTTGATCCGCCAGTTTCGCCTGCCCAAGGTGGCGGCGGAGGCGCCGCCGGCGGAAGCCGACGGCAAATGGATCGCCGCCTCCCCGAAAACGGCCGGCTCCTTTTCGGCCGTGGCGTATTTCTTCGCCCGCGACTTGCACCGCGAGCTGAAAGTCCCCATTGGCCTCATCAACGCCAGTTGGGGTGGGAAGATGATCGAGGTCTTTTTGAGCGCGGAGGCGCTGGCGGGCGACCCCGCTTTTTCCGCGGTGGAGAAGCGCTGGCAGGAAGAACTGGCGCGGCTGCCCGCGCAACTCGCCGCTTATGAAAAGGCCGCGACGCCGCAGACCATGAGCCCCGCCGCCGTGGTCGCGCAGCACCGGCCGTCGTGCGTGTTCAATGGGTTGATCGCGCCGGTCATTCCGTACGCGTTGCGCGGCGCGATCTGGTATCAGGGAGAGCACAACATCAGCCGGCCCGGCGAATATCGCGCGCTCTTTTCGGCCATGATCACGGACTGGCGGCGGAAATTCGGCCAGGGCGATTTTCCGTTCTACTTCGCGCAGCTCTCCAGCTTCAGCGCGCCGCTGGACAAATCGCGCGAAGGCTTCGCGCTGCTCCGCGAGGCGCAGGCGGATACGCTGGCGCTGCCGGCCACGGGCATGGCCGTGACCGTCGATATCGGCACACCGGACAACGTCCATCCGCGCAACAAACAGGAGGTGGGCGCGCGGCTGGCGCGCCTCGCCAGGGCGCAAACGTACAACCTGGGCGGCGAGTGGTCGGGGCCGGTGCTCAAGGAGGCCGCCGGCGATAAGAACGCGGTGCGCCTGACGTTTCGCCACCCTGCCAAAGGGCTCGTGCTTAAGGAGACATCCCCGCCGGCGTTCGAGATCGCGGGGGCCGACGGGAAATTCCAGCCCGCGGCGGCGCGGATTGACGGGGACGCCGTCGTCCTACAGGCGGAGACCGTGCCGGCGCCGGTCCGTGTCCGCTACGCTTGGGGCAATGCGCCTCCCGCGGCGCTCTTCAATTCCGAAGGACTGCCCGCGTCTCCCTTTCGTTGCACCGTCCCCTGACTCTTTTCGTTATGAAAATCCCCCTCGCGCTCATCGCCGTTCTCTTCCTGCCGGCGGCTCCTTCCGTGTGTGCCGCCGCGGAGTCTTACGACGTCGCCGTGTATGGCGGCACGTCCGGGGGCGTCATCGCGGCCGTGGAAGCGGCGCGCCTTGGCCGGAAGGTCGTGCTCATCGAACCCGGCCGGCATCTGGGCGGCATGAGCAGCGGCGGCCTCGGCTGGACGGACAATGGCTCAACCGAAACGATCAGCGGATTGTCGCGCGAGTTCTATCAGCGCGTCTATCGTTTCTACACGCAGCCGGACGCGTGGAAGTTTCAAAAGCGCGAGGACTATCTCACGTGGCTCCCGAAAATCTGGGGCGTGGACGGCCCGCGCATGGAGGAGATCCAGGCGCAGTTCATCTTCGAGGCGCATGCGGCGGAGGCCGTGTTCAACGACATGGCGCGCGAGGCCGGCGTGCAGGTCGTGTCCGGCGAGCGGCTCGACTTGAAAAACGGCGTCCACAAGGAGGGCGCGCGCCTCACGGGCATCGTCATGGAGAGCGGACGGGAGTTCGCCGCGCAGGTCTTCGTCGACTCCAGCTACGAAGGCGATCTCATGGCCCGGGCCGGCGTGAAATACATCGTCGGGCGCGAGCCGAACAGCCTCTACGGCGAGACGCTCAACGGCGTGTTCCCGTTCACGCCCGCGCCCTTCCCGAAGATCAGCCCGTACGTCGTGCCGGGCGATCCGACGAGCGGCCTGCTCCCGCGTGTCGAGCCGAAGCCGCCGGGGACAAAGGGCGAAGGCGACCAGCGCGTGCAAGCCTACAATTTCCGCGTTTCCCTCACCGACATCCCGGAAAACCGCGTGCCGATCGAGAAGCCGGCGCATTACAACCCGCTCGACTACGAGTTGCTCGCGCGCCACATCGCCAATATGAAGAACGTGAAGCCCGGCCCGCGCAAACACGCCGCGATCGGGCTGCGCGGCCAGGGCGGCGACCTCGGGATCAACTTCGAGCTCGTGCCCAACCGCAAGACCGACTCGAACTGCGGCAGCGAGTTTGGCACCGATCTGTTCGGTGCGAGCTACGCCTGGCCCGAGGCCGACTACGCGCTGCGCGAGAAGATCTTTCAGGAGCACAAGGACTACACCCTCGGCCTGCTCTGGTTCCTCGGCCACGACGAGCGCTTGCCCGAGGAAGTGCGCGCCGAGATGCAGCGCTGGGGTTTGCCCAAAGACGAGTTCGCCGACAGCGGCCACTTCCCGCACCAGCTCTACGTGCGCGAAGCCCGGCGGATGATCAGCGATTACGTCGTGACCGAAAATGACGCGCGCGCGACGCACGTGGCCGAGGACTCGGTCGCGCTCGCCTCCTATCCGCTCGATTCCCACGGCGTCACGCTCTATGTCGATGAGCAAGGCGTCCTGAATCGCGAGCGCGGGTTCTTTACCGGCGGCAACAAGCCCTTCCCGATCAGCTATCAGGCGCTGCGCCCGCGGGCCGGGGAATGCGAGAATCTGCTCGTCCTGAGCTGCCTCTCCGCTTCCCACGCCGCCTACGGCTCGGTGCGGATGGAGCCGGTCTTCATGATGCTCGGCCACGCCGCGGGCGCCGCCGCGAGCCTGGCCGTCGAACACCATACGACCGTGCAGAGCGTCCCCTATCCGCTGCTCCGCGAGCGTTTGCTCGCCGAGAAGCAAATCCTCGAACTAAAGCGCCCGCCCTCCGCACCGGCCCGCTGAAACACTGAGCCGGCCCGCGACCGCTACTTCGGCTTTTTCGGGGTCGGCGGCCGCACCACCTCGGTCGTTTTCACCGCCTCGGCGGTGCCCCTCGACTTGTTGAGCGCGGTCACCACCTCGGGGGTGAAATCATACGACTCTTTCGCATACAACAGCACCGGGACGTTGTTCAGGCTGAGGCCCGTGCGATCGAACACGAGGTCGTATTGCTCGGACTTCACCCGCTCCGTCACGATCGCCATGATGTCCTTCACGATGGCGTCGCGCAGGCGCATCGACAGGTCCTGGAGCTCTTTCTCACCGTTCGCCCGATAATCGTTGTCCGCGCGCTGCCGGTTGTTGAGGAGGCCCAGCTTCTCCTGCAGCTCCCGCCGGCTCGCTTCACGGACGGAGGTGCTGATCTCGGGGCGCTTGACCTCGTCGTCGAGCTTCTGGACCTCGGCGACCGCCTTCTTGTAGCCCTCGAGGCGATCGTCCATTTCCGCCTTCAGCCGGTTCCGCTGCTCGTTGACCTTCTGTTCGGCTTCCTTGGTCTTGTAGTAACTCTCGAAGATTCGCTTCACATCCACCGTCCCGATGCGGAGCTGCTGGGCCGAAGCAGTGGGGACGAATCCGCCGGCAAGCAGGGCGGCGACAAGGCCATAGAAGGCGATTATTTTCATAAGGAGAAGATGGGAATCAAGGGCCGGCGAGGTGAGACTGCCGGGAGCCTCGCACGTTCAATCACCAAGCGGCGAAGTTGGGGCCGGGCGCGAGCTCACCCGCGCGGTTTGAGCTGGAACCCGTCCGCTTACTTCATCCGGTCAAAGCTCTTCTTGAGGATCTGCCAATCCGCCAGGCCTTCGACCTTGGCGCGGTGGTCGGCGACGAGCTTCGCTTCGTTGGCGTTTTTCGTCGGGCGGTTGACCTGGTAGAGCGTGCCGAAGACGCCGGGCGTCGCCGTATCGGCGAGCTTGTAGGCGGCGTACTCGTCCGTCGGATCGTGGTCGGCGGGGACTTCGGCGAAGGCGCCGCCTTTGCGCGGATTCGAGTTGTCGAACGCGCCGGGGTAGAACTCGATGCACTCGCTGAGACACTGGATGAACGAGAAGCCGTCGTGATCCATCGCGGCCTCCATGGTCTTGAGGAGGTGCGGGATATTGGTCGCGGTGGAGCGCGCGACGAAGGTGGCGCCGGCGGCGATGGCCTGCTTCGCCGGGTTGATCGGGCGATCGGTCGAACCCCAGACGTCGGTCTTCGATTTGAAGCCGATGGGCGACGTGGGTGAAGTCTGCTTTTTCGTGAGGCCGTAGACGTGGTTATCCATGACGACGTAGGTCATCTTCACGTTCTTGCGGGCGGTGTGGTTGAAGTGGTTCCCGCCGATCGAGAAGGCGTCGCCGTCGCCGCCGAAGACGAACACGTGCAGATCGGGCCGGGAGAGCGAAACCCCGCTGGCGAAGCACAGTGCGCGCCCATGGATGAAGTGCGCGCCATGCGCCTGGACGAAATACGGGAAGCGCGACGAGCAGCCAATGCCGGCGATGGTGCAGATCTTCTCGTGCCAGACCTTCCGTTTCTCGATGAGCTTGTAATAGAGCGCGAGGACGGAGAAATCGCCGCAGCCGGGGCACCACGTCGGGTGATCGGCGGCGGTCTCTTTTTTCGTCAGCCCTTTGCGATCGGAATCGAGGAGGTCCGGCACCGGAATGCCGTGGGCGGTTGTGCGGGGGAGAGGGAGGGTGAGGGTGGACATAGGAGAAAGGGATTAATCTAGGCGGCTTGGAAAACGGCGGGGATGGTTTGTGCAGCATCGCGCAAAAGGCTGCGCAGCTTTTTCAGCCCATCCTCCAGATTTGGATAGGCCTCGTCGTGACCGACGAATGGCGGAGTGGTGGGAAGGTTTTCGGAAACACCAACGCCTCTTTTCGGGTCATATTCGAGCACGAAATTCCGTTCCAAAAGGGTGATCCAGAGAAAGCAAACACCCGAGGGAAGCGGTCGAAACTGAAGCTCCGCGCTCGGGTAAGAGTGAACCAGCTCAGCGACGTAATCCTGAAGGACGATTGGTGGATTCATGGTTTTGCAGGCTTTTCGAAGACCCTGCGCGAAGCAGACATGTATTCGACGATGATGGCGCCATTCGCACCACAATAGATGTCATGATGGCGCGTAGATGCAAACAGAGAGCCGTCGGGTCGCCTCACCACGCTGTCCGCCATCGGCGCATACATGCGACCAGTGAAACGCATGGGCGGAGGATCTTCGCGAGCTACCGGGCAAAGCTCGTCTTCCACCTGCTCGATTGCCTGACAGACCAACGCGAGCGCCTCGTCGGCAGAACCACACCTCGGAGCTTGGTCCAGCCGATCGAAGAAAACCCGCAGCCGCTCTTGAACATCCATCGTTCATCACTTGGTCAGCACCAGCACGCGATGCAGAATCTCCCTGACCTTCCAGGTCAGTCCATCGGTCTTGGTGACGCTCTTGATGCGCGGGTCGCAGTAACGGGCGCGGAGGATGGCGGCGAGCTGGCCGCACCCGTAGTAGCCCTCGTCGTTGAGCTCCAGGACGATGACGTGCGTGAAGCCGCTGAAGATCGTCTCCAGCCCGTTCGGCAGCGGATGGATGTGCTTGAGGTGCAGCGCGGACATCGCTTCGCCGTGCTTGCGCGCCTGTTGCACCGCCTCCTCGATCGGGCCCTTGCTGGAGCCCCAGCTCACGAGCAGCACATGCCCCTCCGGCGCTCCGTAGACCTTCGGCAGCGGCAGCTCTTCCGCCAGCTTCTTGATCTTGTTCCGGCGCTTCGCGTTCATCTGCATGTGCAGTTTGCCGGAGCCGGTCGGGTGGCCGAGCTCGTCGTGCTCGAGGCCGGTGACGACCGGATATTTGCCGCTCGCGACGCGCGTGCCGGGCGCGATGTGACGCGTGATGCCGTCCTCCGCCTCGAGGTCGTACGGCTTGTGATCGGCCACCGGCGTGTAGTCCGGCGTGAGATCCTGGCAGACCTTTTCGAGATCGGGCGCCGGGAACGCCTCGATCCGCGAAGCGATGCCCTGGTCGGTCAGCATGAGGACCGGCGTCGAGTATTTACGCGCGATGTTCACCGCCTCGATCGCGGTGTAAAAGCAATCCTCCACACTCGATGGTGCGATGACCACGCGCGGGCTGTCGCCATGCCCGCCGAAGCAGGCGATGTTCAAGTCGCTCTGCTCGACGTTGGTCGGCATCCCGGTCGACGGCCCGCCGCGCTGCACGTCGATCACGACGAGCGGCATCTCCGCCATCGAGGCCCAGCCGAGCGCCTCGGTCTTGAGCGAAATGCCCGGGCCGCTGGAGCCGGTGACCGCGACCCGCCCGGAGTAGCTGGAGCCGATCGCCATCGAGATGGCCGCGATCTCATCCTCCGTCTGCACGAAGGTGCCGCCGTATTTCGGCAGCTCGCGCCGGAGCAGTTCCATGATGTCGCTCCAGGGCGTGATCGGATAGCCGGCCCCGAACCGCACCCCCGCCGCGATCAGCCCGTAGGCGAGCGCCTCGTTGCCGCTCATCACCACGTGCTCCTGGCCGGTCTCCTCCGGCGGATGGAATTGGAAGGATTGCAGCAGCCCCTGCACCTGGTGCCCGTAGCCCGAGTTGAAGCACAGGAGCGCATTTTCCAGCACCGTCGGGTCCTTTCCGCCGAAGCGTTCCCCGATCAGCTTCGTCAGCTTCGGCACGTTGAGATCGAACATCCGGGCCAGCAGCCCCAGCGCGTAGATGTTCTTCCCCTTGTCCCGCCCGGTGCCGCCGATCGCCTCGACGGTCAGCGACGAAATCGGCACGCCGACGTGGTGGTACTTCTGGAGCAAATCCTCGTTCGGCTTCACGTGATCGGAGTCGTAAAGGACGATGCCGCCCTGCTTCAGCGAGGAGACGTGATCGTTGTAGCTGTGGTCGTAAAAGCAGAGCAGCACGTCCGCCTCGTCGCCGGCGCTGAGCACTTCGCCGGAGCCGATCCGGACCTGGAACAGCGAGGGCCCGCCGGAGATGGTGGAGGGGATGGTCATGAAGGTCATGACCTCCTGCTCGCTGCGGCCGGCCAGCCGCGCGAGAAAACCGCCGATGGCCTGGATGCCATCCTGCGAGTTGCCGGCGATGCGGATGGTGGCTTCGGGAACCGACGAGACACGGGGGGACGACGACGGCACGACTGCGGATTCGCTCATGGGGAAGTAAAATTGGGGGACTGCGGACTGGCGGGGATTGGGGTGACTACCGTGCCGCATTGCGTTCGTTAGTCAACTCCTGCGGCGATTTCAGGGGAAAACCGACCCGCCGCCGCGTGGAGCGCTTCGTTTGCGGGGATCAAACGGCCGACCTGACCGACGTCCTCCGAGGGAAGTCGGAAGGCCGGGGACCGGTCACAAGCAGGGGGAAAGAACTGGGGGACGAGTCGTTGGATCTTAGCGAAAACACCGGCGATTGCAAGCTGATGCGCCATTTACGCGCGCCCCGGCACGACGCACGCAAGTGACTGAACGCAGCCCGGCACTTTCGCCCAGTCTCCCCAGTCTCCCCAGTCTCCCCAGTCTCCCCAGTCTCCCCAGTCTCCCCAGTCTCCCCAGTCTCCCCAGTCTCCCCCTCTTCCGCCCTTGCGCCGCCCGTCCTGCTTTGGTGTGCTGCCCGTCGTTATGAACTCCCCCCGGTTCCTCATCGCGTGTTGCCTCCTGTCGTGGTGGACCAGCTCCGGGGCGCAGGAGCCGCCGAGGATCGTGCATCGCGATGACGTGGTCTATGGGCAGGTGCAGGGCGCGGGACTGCTCGCGGACCTCGCGTGGCCGGAGTCGAAGGAGAAAATGCCCGCGATCATCTCCGTGCATGGCGGCCGCTGGAAGGCCGGCCACAAGCGGGATGCTTCCGCCATCAAGGTGGATCAATGGGCCGGGTTCGGCTTCTTCGCGATGTCGGTGGATTACCGCCTGGTCGGCGGCACGCCGGCGCCGGCGTGTTATCAGGATGTGCAGTGCGCCATCCGCTACGTCCACGCGCACGCCGAGGAATACAACGTGGACCCCGGCCGGATTTTCCTCATTGGCCAATCCGCGGGCGGACATCTCGTCTCGCTCGCCGCGACGCTCGGCGACGGGCCGTGGCCGCGCACCGGCGGCTGGGAGAAAGCGAGCAACGACTTTCGCGCCGCGATCAGCGTCGCAGGCTGTTACGAGCTGCCGACCTTGAGCTGGGGCGACCTCTGGACGCCCGCCGGCCAGGACCCGGCCACGGCGCGGGCCGACGCCTCGCCGGTGAATCACGTGAGCAAGACCATGAAGCCGCTGCTCATCATCCACTCCGACACCGACAAGTCGGTGCCGATCGAGAATGCGTTGCTCATGGTCGAGGCGCTGAAGAAGGCGGGCGCCGATTACACCTTCCACCGCTATCCCGCGCTGGGGCACATGGGGATCATCGACGAGGTGATCGAGAAGTCGCGTGCGTTCATCAAGGAGAAGTCGCCGGTGCCTTGAGCGAAAGGGCGGCTTGGTCGGTCATGTGCGCTCCCCTCGTTACCAAGTTGCTGAGGATTTCGCCCACGCTACGGCTTCACCGGCACCGACGCCCGGACGAGCGGGAGCTTCCAATTCTCGATCGGCGTCTTTTCCGTCTCGAGATGGCTGGTCAGGTAGTAGAGCAGCCGGGTGGCGTCGCCGGTCGGGGCGGTGGTGAAGCGCTGGTTTAGGTAGGAGGGCGGGATGGCCTGGTAGTAGAGCGCCACTTGTACCGTGAGGCCGGCCGGGTCGACATTCGGCGGGAGGGTGATCTGATATTTCACCTGATCGCGACCGGGGAAGGCGGGGCCTTGATCCTGATAGTCCGGGTCGCCGTCCACGCCGTCGGGATCGGTCGATCGCATGAATTCCTCCAGGATCTTCGCGCTGCGGTCGGGGCCGGCGAAATGACTCGCGGACCGCCAGCCGCGCGGCAGCAGCCGGTTGTCTTTGATCGGATGGACCCGGTGAATGAAGCTGGTCGTGAATTTGCCTTCGGCGTCCTGGATCAGCTCCTCGTAGATTTGCGCCTGGTTCTCGGCGGTGATCGCGGGCGCGGCGGTGCCGCCGTAATGCGGCTGGTAGGCGCCGTTCTCGAAGAACTCCGAGGGGAGCGGCTGGCCGGCGCCATCGACGATCACCCCGATGGAATTTGTGCGGCCGGAACCCCAAACGACTTCGCCGCGCGGGTTCACCACGAGCAGCTCGAGGAAGGCCCGGCGGAACGCCACCCCGCTCGGGAAGCGATGCCCCGTCTTGTTCACGACGGTCACGGTCGCGTTGAGTTGCGCGCCGGCCAGCGCATCGACCTTCACGGACAGGTCCGCGGTCAATTGCTCGGCGGTCTGCACCATGCCCGCGATCGCGAGCTGGGTGCCGTTCGTCGCCGAGGTCATGTAGTCGGTCTTCGTGACGCCGAGGATCGCCTCGTTTTGATTGAACATCTCGAGCAGGAACGCGTTCAGGCCGGTGAGCTGGTGGCGCTTGAAGTCCTGGCGCAGCGGCGCGGTGATCTTCGCCGCCGGCAGCCGGTGGTCGGCCTGCGCATAGGTGGAATCCTCGATCGACGCGATCTGCGTCACGACTTGCTTGAGGTCGATCGTCTTGTCGAGGCTTTGGAAGCTGCCCCGCATGTGGCAGTCCTGGCAGCTCTGGAAGTCCTTGCCCGCGGCGAAGGCGCTGTTCTGCCACTCGAGGAAGGTCGCCTGCTCGATGCTGTGCGCGAACGGCTTGAAGACGGGGTTGGTCTCGGCTTCATCCAGGATCGGGAACGGGTGATCCTTCGCGCCGATATTGGGGAGATTGATCGTGTGGCAGGTACCGCACAGGAGCGAGTCCTTGATGAACGGATTCTCCTTCGGCGTGATGCCCATCGCGTTCTTCATCGGCTCTTCGAGCAAGCCATCCTTTTGGCCAAAGGGGCCGTTGAGCTCGGCGGCCGGCCCGGTTTCGAAGCGGCCGGTGTTGTTGTGAAAGAGCGCGTAGGAGAGCTCCGTCAGTCCGGACTCCTTCACCTTGGCCCGATCGGGCGCGTTGATGTGATGGCAGACGGCGCAACTGATCCCTTCGCGCGCCAGCGCTCCGTAGGCGTGATAGTCGTAGTGCGGCTGCTTCGTGTCGGCCTGGGTCAGCGCCGGCGTGACGAAGAAATAGTCGCGATTGAACTTCGGATCGAGCGGCTGCCCGTTCGGCAATTTCACGCCCGCGGCGGCGTCCATCGTCAGTTGCCGCTGCCCCATCGCGCCGTGGCAGCTCAGGCAGGTGTCGATGACCGCCTGCTGCGTCTCCTTGAGCTTCGTCGCGGGGAGGAGGCCGGCCTTGACGTCGTTCTCCAGCAAGACCATCTCGCTCTCCAGTTGCGCGTGAAAGATCGGGTCGCGCCCGGCCAGGCCCATGGGCGACCAGCGCCACTCGCCGAATTCCGACAGGTTGTAGCCGGTGCCATAGCCCGGCCCGGTCTGGAGGAACATGACGATGCCATCGGGCGAACCGCCGAGTCCGCCGTGGCAACCGAGGCAGTTGTCCGAGGTGAGGAAGTGCTGAGGCCCGTCCGGCCGTGAGGGAACGTGGTCCGCCCAGCTCGAGGGAAAGCCGCGCACGGATCCCGCCGTCTGGTTGGGAATCGCGGGGAACGCCGCGCGAAACGGGGCCTGCGGCAGGTGGTCGGGCC
>DASYIS010000167.1:0-6385 GCA_035997375.1 Chthoniobacteraceae bacterium | reverse complement strand
GTCCCGCCCGCCGTGGAGGGCGTCTCGCCCGACAGCGGGCGAAGGCGGGGCGGAGCAATCTTCTGCGGCTCAGGTTAATCGCCGCGATGGGGACTGCTCGCTGACGCTTTGCCTCCCGGCGGGCAAGATGCCCGCCGGGGCGGGCGGGACGCCCACCCTACCCGGGGCCGCCGGCGCTGCGCGCCGACTTGCTCAGTCCGGATACACGAACTCGTTCAAATTCAAAATGACCCGGCAGGCCTGCTCCAGCGACTCCTCCTGCAAAAACGCACGCATGGATTCCGCCTCGCTCGGCGACGGTTCGCGGCACAAGGCCAGCCGCCAGGCGAGGGCGATCTGCTGGGCGGGGTCGTCGCCGGCTTCGCGGCGGAGGCGGGTGGCGAAGTGGCGGGCTTGTTGGTTGACGAAGTCGCCGTTGAAGAGGGTGAGGGCTTGCGGGGCGACGGTGGTGACCTGGCGCTGCGGGCAACTGCTGACGGTGTCGGCGAGGTCGAGCGTTTCGAGCAGGGGGACGACGAGGCCGCGCTTGATGAAGGCGTAGATGCTGCGGCGCGAGGCTTCGCGTTCGTCGGAGGCTTTCCAGATCTTTTCCTTGTCGGTGTTCGCTTCGAGCACGGCCTTGGGGATGCCCGGTTTCATGGCGGGGCCGAAGCGTTTCGGGTTGAGCCGGCCGCTGACCGCGAGCATGGAATCGCGGATCGCCTCGACCTCGAGCCGGCGGTAGCGCAATGGCGCGGCGGGCGCTTTCGCCGTCTGCCAGGCGTGGCTGGTGAGGATGAGGCGGTGCAGTTTTTTCAGCGACCAGCCGGCGTCGTGCATGAACCAATCGGCCAGCCAGTCGAGCAGTTCCGGCTGCACCGGGGGCGCGCCCATGAGGCCGAAGTCGTTCGCGGTCGCCACGAGTCCCTGGCCGAAGTGCTGCTGCCAGACGCGGTTGACGATGACGCGCGCAGTCAGCGGGTTTTGCGTGCTCGCGATCCACTGTGCCAGGCCGAGGCGGCGCTGCGTGGTCGCACCGCCCGGCGGAAAGGGCGGTTGCGCCGGCGCGAGAATCGCCGGCACGGCGGGCTCGACGAGATCGCCGGGACGCGCCGGCGAGCCGCGCATAAGGACGTGCGTCTCGGGCGCTTTGGCGGACGGCTCGCGCCAAGCGTACACCTTTGTTCCTTCAAAATCGACGGTCTGCTCGGTGCGGCCGGCGCGCGGGCGCTCGAGCGGGTTGAAAATGGCGACGAGGCTGTAGTAGTCGCGCGTGCTCAGCGGCTCGAACTTGTGATCGTGGCAGCGGGCGCAGCCGATGGTGAGGCCGAGGAAGGCCTGGCCGGTGGTGCTGACGATGTCGTCGAGCTGATCGTAGCGATCCGTCTTGGGATCGGCCGGCTCATCGTCCCAATGCCCGAGCCGGAGAAAGCCGGTGGCCGTGACGGTCTCGACCGAGCGCTCCGGCAGTTCATCCCCGGCGAGTTGCTCAAGGACGAAGCGGTCGAACGGCTTGTCGTTATTGAGCGCTTCGATGACGTAATCGCGATAGCGCCAGACGAACGGTTTTTCCGCATCGCGCTCGTAGCCGTTACTGTCGGCGTAGCGCACCGTGTCGAGCCAATGCCGCGCCCAGCGCTCACCGTACTCCGGGCGCGCCAGCAGATCGTCGATCACCGGCCCGAGCGCGGGCTCCTGTGCGAAGCGTTCCTGTTCCGCCGGCGTCGGCGGCAGGCCGGTGACATCGAGATGGACGCGGCGGAGGAGCGCGGCGGGCTTGGCGTCGGGCAGCGCGGGCAGTCCTTCCTTCTCGCGGGGCGCGAGCACGAAGGCGTCGATCGGGTTGCGCACCCAGGCCTCGTCATTGGTCTGCGGCACCGCGGGCCGGCGCACGGGCTGAAATGACCAGTGCTCCGCCGGCGCTTTGGGAATGACTTCGTCCTTTGGAAAAGGCGCGCCGGCATCGATCCAGCGCCGCACTTGGTCGATCTGCTCGGCGGAGAAGCGCTTACCCTCTGGCGGCATGCGCTCTTCTTTGTCGTCGGATTGCAGGCGCGCGAGCAGGTCGCTGTTTTTGCTGTCACCCGCGACGATGACCGGGTTCGCGCCGCCTTTCAGGATCAAGGCGCCGGCATCCAGCCGCAGCTTGCCTTTCTGTTTTACGGAGCCGTGGCACGAGACGCAGCGCTCCTTGAAAAGGGGCTTGAGATCCTTCGTGTAATCGACGGCCGGCGGCGCGGAGTCCGCCGCGTGCGCCAGCGTCGCCGCGACGACGAAGGCCGGCGCGAGGTATGGCCGTCGACAAATCATGGTACGGGGGGGCTCGGAGTGAGCGTTTCGGCCATGGCGGTGACGCGCACCGTACTTTCGCGGTGCGCTCTGCACAAGACGAAGCGGCTCGCGACTTCCGCGAAAGGCCGCCCGGGGGCCGCACGACTGGCCCGGAGGAATTCACGAGCACGTAGCGCCCGACCTCCTCGTGACGAAACTCTGTTTCGTCACGCACTGTTGGGCGAAACTCTCGGAGACCGTGAGCCTGTCGAACGGCGTTTCGCACGGAGGGGGTGTCTGCGAGCGCGGAGCTCGGCGCGGGTGCCACGTCCAGTGTGTCCCACCCGCAGACACCCCACCCCACGCGAAACGGAGTTTCGCCCGAAAGTGCGTGACGAAACAGAGTTTCGTCACGAGGAGATCGGGTGGTTAGTTTTTTGGTGCGGCAATCATCTCCAAATCATCCGACACCCATGCGTCTCCTCCTCTTCGCATTCCTCGGCCTCTTCACCTCCCTTTCGCGCGCCGGCGAGCCGGTGCTCATCGCGGCTGCGGCCGATCTGAAATTCGCGTTCGATGACGTGCTGGCGGAGTTTTCGAAGACCCATCCCGAGCTCGAGCCCAAAGTCACGTACGGCTCTTCCGGCACGCTCACCCAGCAGATTGAGAATGGCGCGCCGTTCGATCTCTTCCTCTCCGCCGATGCGAAACTGCCGCGCCGGCTCATCGAAGGCGGGCAGGCGGACAAGGCGAGTTTCTTCCTCTATGCGCAAGGTCATCTCGTCATCTGGGTGCCGACGGCCTCGAAGCTCGATCTCGCGAAACTCGGCCTGCGCGCGCTGCTCGAGCCCGGCGTGCGCAAAGTCGCGATCGCGAATCCCGAGGTCGCCCCGTACGGCGCGGCCGCGATGGCCGCGCTGAAGGGCGCCGGCCTCGTGGACGCGGTGAAGCCACGCCTCGTGCTCGGCGAGAACGTCGCGCAGACTGCGCAGTTCGTGCAGTCGGGCGCGGCCGATGCGGGGATCATCTCGCTCTCGCTGGCGCTCGCGCCGAAGATGAAAGCCGACGGCCGCCATTGGGAGATCCCCGCGGACGGCCTGCCGCCGATCGAGCAAGGCGTGGTCATTATGACCAAGAGCGCCCATCGCGCCGGCGCGGAGGCGATCGCCAAATATCTGCGGAGCGAGCGCGGAATGGCGCTGCTTGAGCGCTATGGATTCACGCGGCCCGCGCCGGCGAAATGATGGACTGGTCCGCCTTCTGGCTCACCGCGCGGCTGGCGTTTGTCACCTCGTGCGTGCTCGGCGCGCTCGGGCTGCCGCTCGCGTGGTGGCTCGCGCGCACCCGCTGGCGCGGCCGGCTGTTCCTGGAGGCGATCGTCTCGCTGCCGCTCGTGCTGCCGCCGACCGTCATCGGCTTTTACGTGCTCGTGCTGCTCGGTCCGCGGACGGCCTTCGGCGCGGCGCTGGAGCGCGTGCTCGGGCACCCGCTGCCGTTCACCTTCACGGGCCTCGTCGTCGCGTCGGTGTTGTATAGCCTGCCCTTCGCGGTGCAGCCGTTCACCGGCGCTTTTCGTGCGATAGATCTTGCGCTGCTCGAGGCCGCGCGCAGCGCCGGAGCCACGCCCTGGCGCGCGTTCCGGCGCGTGGCGATCCCGATGGCGTGGCCGGGGTTGCTCTCGGGTTTCATCCTGAGCTTCGCGCACACCCTGGGGGAATTTGGCGTCGTGCTGATGGTCGGCGGCAACATCCCCGGCGTGACCCGGACGGTCTCGGTGTCGATCTACGACTCGGTGCAGAGCCTCGATTACGCCGGCGCGGGAAAGACGGCGGCGCTCTTGCTGGTCGTGTCATTTGTCGTGCTGAGCGTGACGTATGCGCTGCAACGGGACTTTCGCTTGGGGCCGGGAAGGTGAGGGCTGGTGGTCCGCACAGTCCTCTGTGCGGCCTGGCTGAATCAATCGCACAGGGACTGTGCGGACCACGTGAACGTGAAATGCGCGTCGCCGAAGAAGCTCGCCTTCCCGGAAAATCCCCGCCATACACGCACCGCCTTTCATCGCCCATCCGCGATTCCCTTTACGAACCCATGAAAACCACGAGCCAGAAAAAGCGTTGGATCAAGCCGGCCCTCAAGGACGTGCCGATCTTCTTTGAGTGCACCTGCTACGCGGGGGCTCGCTAGCCGGAGGCCGTTATCCGCATCCGGCTCCTCGGCACGGCGGCGGGCGGCGGACTGCCGCAATGGAATTGCGCCTGCGCGAACTGTCGCGCGGCGCGGCGTGGCGATATTCCCGCGCGGACGCAGTCGAGCGTCGCCCTCAGCGCCGATGGCGACCACTGGTTTCTCGTCAACGCTTCGCCCGACCTACGCGCGCAGATCGAGGCCTTTCCGCCGCTCCATCCGACCATCGCCGCGCGGCGCGTGAGCCCGATCCAGGCGGTCTTTTTGACCAACGCCGACCTCGACCACGTGCTCGGTCTCTTTCTCCTCCGGGAAGGAAAACGGCTGCCCGCCTTTGCACCCGACGGCGTGCGCGCGGCGCTGACGAAGGATCTGCCGATCGACTCGCTCATGGGCTCGTTTGGCGGCTTGGAATGGGACGCGATTTCCGAGCACTACGCGCCGCTCGCGCTCGCGACGGGCGAGCGGACTTCCCTCAGCTTTCGCGCGCTTCCGCTCTCCTCGAGTCCCCCGCCCTACGCGAGCAAGGCGACGCCGGGAGTTCAAAGCGTCGCCTTCCAATTCCGCGATGAGCAAACCGGCGGCTCCGTCGTCATCGCGCCGGATGTCGGCGAGATCACGCCGGCGCTCACCGCCGCGATGGAGGAGTCTGCGCTTGTGCTGTTCGACGGCACGTTTTGGTCGGACGACGAGCTCTCGACGCTCAAGCCCGGCGCGCGCACTTCGCGCGAAATGGGCCACCTGCCGATCCGCCACGGCAGCCTCCCCGTGTTGCGCGCCCTGCGCGGGCCGCGCCGCGTTTTTCTGCACATCAACAACACCAATCCCATCCTTGCCGCCGCCTCGCGCGAGCGCGCGGAGACCCTCGCCGCCGGCGTCGAGATCGGCGAAGACGGCCGGGAATTCACGGTATGAACCACGAGCCCTGGGATCGCGAAACCTTCACCGCGCAGCTCCGCGCGGTCGGCGCGCGCGCGTATCACGACAAGCACCCGTTTCACGTCGCGATGAACGCCGGCCGGCTCTCGCCGGAAGCCGTCCGCGGGTGGATCGCGAATCGCTTTCACTACCAGCGCAGCATCCCGCTGAAGGACGCGGCTCTTCTCTCCAACTGCCCGCTGCGCGAAGTGCGCCGGCTCTGGCTGCACCGCATCGTCGACCACGATGGCACGACCGGCGACGAAGGCGGCATCGAGGCGTGGCTGCGCCTGGGCGAAGCCGCGGGGCTGCCGCGCGCGGATCTGCTCGCCGGCGAGAGCGTGCTCCCGGCGGTGCGTTTCGCGGTCGACGCGTACGTCCATCTCGCCCGCACCGAGCCGTGGCCGATCGCCGTCGCGTCGTCGCTCACCGAACTCTTCGCGCCCGATCTCATGGCACAACGCCTCGCGGCGTTCGAGACGCATTACACGTGGATTCCCGCGTGGGGCTTCAACTACTTCCGCCGCCGTCTCACGCAAGCGCGGCGCGATTCCGGCGAAGCGCTGGAGCTGACCCTGACCCACTGCGCGAGTCGCGCGATGCAGGAGGCGGCGGTGCGCGCGCTTGGCGTGAAGTGCGATATTCTCTGGGCGGTGCTCGACGCCATCGCCGCGCGGTATGGTGCATAGGAGCCGGCGCAACCTTCGGCCAGCGCGTCGGAACGCGCAGGGAGCTGAAACGTACGCCAGTTCTCATTCCAGTGTGTAGAGGCGGCTCTCTATTCGCTTTGAGCGAATAGGTGCCGCCTCAAATTCCTTGCGTGTTGATCGCGGAGCCGACGTCCATGCAACGCAGCGCGCGAATTTTCTTGAACGCTGCTTTCACTGAAGGAGCTCAAGGAAATGGAGGCGGCACCTGTTCGCTTTCCGCGAACAGAGAGCCGCCTCCTCAGAAACAAACCAGGTTTTACACGGCTTGGAGTGGGGTGAGTGGAAAGCCGAGTTGGGTGGCTTGGGCACGCAGCCGCTGCTCG
>DASYIS010000166.1:0-15521 GCA_035997375.1 Chthoniobacteraceae bacterium | reverse complement strand
AGCAGGCTGCGCCCCCCGCAAAGCGGCAGCAGGCTGCCGCAGTCCAAAGGCCTCCGGCCGCCGGCTTTCAATCCGCCACGCTTTGCTCGTGGATCAGACACAGCGCGAGGGCGTCGAGGTCGAGAACGGCGGCTTCGAGCGGGGTGCTGCGGCCCTTGAGCTGGATGGACTCGATAGGGACGTTGATGTCCACGCCGGCGGCGGTGAGCGCGACGAGGGAGGCGACGACCGGGGCGCCGAGTTCCTTCGTCATGCTCTCGAGGCGCGCGGTCGTGTTCACGGTGTCGCCGAGGGCGGTGAGGATCGGCGTCTTGGGCGGCCCCATGCGGCCGACGATGGCGTCGCCGGTGTGGATGCCGATGCCGATGGCGAGCGGCGTTTCCAGCTCGCCGGCCATGCGCCGGTTGATGCGCTCGAGCCGCTCGAGCATGTCGAGCGCGCACTTCAGCGCGGCCATGGCGCCATCCTCGAGGTCGCCCTCCATGCCGAAGAGCGCCATGAGGCCGTCGCCGGTGAAGTTCGAATAATGGCCGCCCGCATTCTCCACCGCGGTCGCCATTTCGGCGAAGAAGTGGCTCATGAGGAAGACGACGTCGAAGGGAAGGCGATGCTCGGCGAGCTTCGTGGAGCCGCGCACGTCGAGGAACATGACGGTGACGCACTTCTCCTCGCCGAAGTTCGACTGGCCGGGCAGGCCGGGCGTCACCGAGCCGCCGCCGTGGGGATCGACGAGCGGCTGGGCGAACACGCTCTTCCGCGGCCGCAACTGGCAGGCGAGGCGGATCCCCTCGGGCGCGCCGAGCCGCGCGAGCGCCCGCAGTTCCGTCTCGCCCGGGGGCGGCAACTGGCCGGCGTCCTGATGGACGCGAATGCGGCAGGTGGTGCAGCGCCCGCGCCCGCCGCAGATGGACATGTGCGGCCGGCGGATCATGCGGCTGACCTCGAGCACCGTCATGCCCACGGGGGCCTTGGCGCAGCGATCGTCGGGATAGGTGACGCTGAAGAGGCGCCTGCCCTCCCGGCGATTGCGGAGCTGGGTGCCGGCGAAGACGAGCGCCACGAGCGCGAGCCACGACGGGCCGGCCCACTGTTTGAGCAAGGCGCGCCGATGCGCCAGCACGGGATCGGCGGGGACGCCGTGGGTCGTGACCCACTTGAACCAGGCGGGCTCGGCGCGCGCTTTCGCGGTCATGATTTTGCCCGTCTCCGCGAAGCCGAGCAGCCCCATGGCGGGGACGAAAATGAACGCGGCGAGGATGAGGTGAAAGTTCCGCCGGTACCACGGCCGCAGCCGGAGCCAGTAGTGCAGGCCGGCGGTGAAATGTCCCCAGACGAGCAGGACGAGCGCCACTTGCCGGAAGCGCATCCAGGGATCGATCCAGAGGTTGGCGACCTCGTATTCGTAGTTGATGTCGATCCCCGTCGTGATCCGCGTCCCCCGCGTATTCATGATGTGGACGAGCAGGAGGTAGGGGATCGCCAGGCCGAGGGCAATCTGCGCGGCCTCCCATTTCGGAAGACGAAAGTGGCGGCGCTGCGACACGCTGTGCAAGCCGAGCCCCGCGTGCGTGAAGAGGCTGCCGTAGAGGAGGAATTGCCCGACCCACGACTGCCACGCGGTCATGATCCACGGCCGCGCGCTCTCCTGCGCCTGGAGGGAGATCAACCCGAGCGAATGGTTCGCCAGGTGCATGACGACGTAGAGCCCGATGACCAAGCCGGTGAGGGAGCGAAGCCGGCCCGCAGTGAGGCGCGGACGGCGTCTCGCAGCGGGGGGCAGGGTGTCGGGGGTGGCGGGCAAGCACGCAAGCATAGGCAGGCGGGCGCGGGGATCAAGCGAGGGCGGGCGTCTTTTGCTTCCTAATCCTAATCTTGCTCTTGCTCTTGCTCTTGCTCTTGCTCGAAGAAGACCGAGCAGGAGCAGGAGCAGGAGCAGGAGCAGGAGCAGGAGCAGGAGCAGGAGCAGGAGCAGGCGGATCCCCGGTGCGACATTTCGTGCCAACGCCGCGTCTCACCGCATCGTGAAAGCGACACTTTTGTCGCGGATTGCGTCATTATCCGCCCGGTTTGCCCCGGCATTTCCCGTAGTTGGTACATGGCACAAGCAGTGCTATTATCACTTACCGAACCCCATGAACCGAATCCACCGTTGTCTTCTGCATCTGCTCTGCATGGCCGTGAAGGCCGTCAAGCGGAAGCCTTGCGGGTGGCACTGGCAGCATCTGCTGCGCGAATTCGGTCGTGGCGAGTACGCCCCGGTGCGGCCGGCCCCTTACCTTCCTCCCTTGGAGACACGACCATGCTCTATCTAGGCACCCGCAATCACTCCCACTCGCCGGAGGCGCAACGCGCGCTGCAGGCGGCGGATGGGTACCTGTACCTCGGCATGGCGGAGGAGGCGCTCGGCGAATTGGTGGGTGTCCCGGTGCCGGAGAAGACCAATCCCTCCGTGCTGCTGGCGCACGTGCGGGTGCTGCTGCACCTCAAGCAATGGAGTGAGGCCGAATCGCTTTCCGGCCTCGGCACGACCAACCATCCGGAGGAGGAGGAATTCACCGTGCAGCGCGCGTTCGCCCTGCACCAGTTGAACCAGGGCGAACAGGCCGTGGAGGTGCTGCTCGCCGCGCCGGAGTGGATCCGCCGGACCGGCATCCTCCATTACAACCTTGCCTGCTACGAGGCCCGCCTCGGCGACCTCTCCACCGCGCGGCAGTGCATTCGCGCCGCGATCCAGCTCAATGCCGCGATGAAAAAGAACGCGCGGCTCGACCCCGATCTCCAGAGCCTTTGGAACTGAGCGGGTGCGAATGACGAATGACGAATGACGAATAGGCCGGCGCTTCGTCATTCGTCATTCGTCATTCGTGCTTCTCCCCCTCCGCTCCCCCGGCGCCCCCCGGCGAGAAAAGTCGCATTAGCCCTTGCGCACCCCCCGCGAACCCATTAAGTAAACCGCTCCATTTTTCCGGAACACCCCGTTCTTCGCACCACCTATGGCATCGTCCAAACCCGTCAAGTCTTCTCCCAAGGCTTCCAAGCAAGCGCCCGACAAGAAGGCCGTCGCCAAGGTGGCGCCGCCCAAGTCGGCGCCTGCCAAAACGGTGGCGAAGGTCGCGCCGGTTCACGTGGAAGCCCCGGCCCCGAAGGCCAAAACGGAACACACCAACGGCGAGAAGAAGAAGGGCAACGATCCCCGGACCAGCAATTCGGTCCATGCCCCGATGGTCGATCACCTCGCCAACAGCGGCAAGCAGACCCCTTTCCTGATCAAGCAGCGCGAACGGCTGCTCGCGCTGCGCGACAACATCCTTGACTCCATGAACGGCGTGGCCAAGGACACCCTCCGCTCGCGGGCGGAAGGGAGCGAGGCGAGCGCCTTCGGCATGCACCAGGCGGACGCCGGGAGCGACGCCTACGACCGCGACTTCGCCCTGTCGCTCCTCTCCCAGGAGCAGGACGCGCTCTACGAGATCGAAGAAGCCCTCAAGCGCGTGGAGACCGGCGAGTACGGCATGTGCGAGATGAGCGGCAAGCCGATCGCCCACGCCCGGCTCGAGGCCATCCCTTTTGCGCGTTACACCGTCGAGTGCCAGGCGCAGATTGAGAAGACGAACAAGATTCAGCGCTCCCGCACCCCGGTCACGTCGCTCTTCGGCCTGACCGATGGCGAGGAAGCCGCCGAGTCCGAAGAAGAAGAAGCCCCTGCGACCGACAAGGAATAACCCACTCTATTTATGGCCCGCGATTTCATCATCCTGGAATGCACCGAGGCGAAAGCCGAGGGCAAACCGGTTTCCCGCTACATCTCCACCCGCAACAAGAAGAGCCCGAACACGCCGAACCGGCTGGAGAAGAAGAAGTACAACCCGAACCTGAAACGGCGCACGCTGCACCGCGAGACCAAGTAATATGTCCCAGCCCAAGACTCCCAAACGCCGTTCCGCGTTTCGCCGGCACAACCGGCCGATGCCGCGCCGCCGCATCGACATCATCCTCGACGCCGTCGATTACAAGAACCCGGAGCTCCTCCGCAAGTTCGTGACCGAGAGCGGCAAGATCCTGCCCCGCCGCGTCACCGGCATGCCCGCGCATTTCCATCGGAAGATCACCCGCGAGATCAAGCGCGCCCGCCAGGCGTTGCTCATGCGGTAAGGCGATTCTTTCCAAGCTCAGCTTCCTTCTTCGAAAAGGCCGCACCGCGAGGTGCGGCCTTTTTGTGGGGGCGCGCCGCCTTGTAACCAGAGGCGTGAGCACCCGTCCCCCAAGGAGCGGCGTCCGTCCCGGCGCCGACCTTGCTCTCGCGAAGCGACACTCCCTTGGCCGCTCAAGCTTCCGTGGCGCGAATGATATGAGCGCAATGGGATTGCGTGCGGCTCTTGCCGTTTTGAGGTCGGCTTATAACCCCGAGGCGCGCGCTCGAACCGGCACTCTCGTCTCAAGCGAAGAGTGCCGACAACGAGACGCGGATGGCCGGGAGCGCCGTGCAGACGAGATCCTCTTCACCCCCGAAAATTTGTCGTTCCAGATATTCGCCGGACGCGGGGCGCCGATAGACTTCCACTTGGTGCCTCAAGGCGAGCACTATCCAGTACTCCGTCACCCCAGCCTCGGCATAGAGTGCCGCCATTTCGCGATCCGACCTTTCGCTGGAGACGGCGACCTCAATCACCAATGTGGCTGTCGTGGGATGGCGTGCGCGGAAGTCGGCATCCGAACCGGCAGCTACGGCGATGTCGGGCAAAGGCTCCGAATCCACGAGAGTCAGCGGCGACTCGTGCCGGACGCTGCACCCCGGTAGCGCGAGGCCAAGCAGATGGTCATAAAGATGCTTGGAAAAATGTTGATGCAGCGGAGACATGGGGGGCTTTTCAAAGACGACGCCACGGATCAGTTCAGCTCGCTTGCTGTAGAAGCCGAGATCATCGATACGATGAAATTCCTCGACCGAGATGCGGGCCAATTTCCGGCGGCGCGGGGATGACTCGAGAAGCTCAAGCATGGGTTGAGACTAACGCGATCTCGCAACGATGTCGACCCGTCAAACCGCGGATTTGGATTTTTGAAATTGAAGAAGCAGGCACGCTCGGTGAGTTGCCGGCTTCCTTCATCTACAAATTGTGTTGACAGTAACACTGTCGCACTGTATTTCACCTCCATGCCTGCCGCGTTTTCCATCGAGGAGCTCTCCAGCCGCATCAATGCGTGGTGCGCGGCAGAGGACATTGTCCCCGCGAGTGGCCAGTCCGGGGAATCTGTCTCTGAGCGCAATATCCGCTATTACCGGACGCTCGGGCTCATCGATGCCCCGGAGGGCGGTGGTTATGGGGAGAAGCACTTGCTCCAGCTCACGGCGATCCGGCTGTTGCAGGCGCAGGGGCTGCCGTTGCGCCGCATCCGGGAGCTGCTCTACGGGCGCTCGCTCAAGGAGTTGCAGGAGATCCGCCGGCGCGGCTTGGCGGAGAGCCGGGCGACCGCGCCGACTCGTTTGGTCGGGGCGGTCGCGGAGGAGCTCTGGCGCATGATCCCGATCAATGAAGACTTTTTGCTCGTTTCCCGACGTGGCGCCACGCTCTCGCCCGTGCAGCGCGAGGCCGTGTTGCGCGCGCTGGGGAGCGAGCCTGCCCGCCCGTCGCGCCAACCAAAACAAACCTGAATGAAACCCAAACGCCTCTCTCCCTCGCAGCAGAACTTCGGCCTCGTCGCCTGGCTGGAACAGACCCGCGTCGCTCTTCCGCTGAAAGGCGTGGAGTGCCGCTTCCAGATCGCGGGCGCGGTGGCGGGCGTGGAGCTTGACCAGATCTATCATCAGGACGCCGCCCAGCCGCTGGATTGCACGTATACCTTTCCGCTGCCGGCCGGCGCGGCGGTGTACCGGTGTGAGCTGCACGTCAACGGCCGCGTCATCCGTGCCAAGGTGGAGGCGCAGGAGGACGCCCGGCGCATCTACGTCCAGGCGAAGGAGGCCGGCCGCCGTGCCGCGCTGGTCGAGACGGAGCGCGAGAATCTCTTCACGCTCTCGCTCGGCAACGTGCAGCCTGGCGACTTGATCGTGGTCCGCTTCGCCTGGTTCCAAGTCTTGGACCGAGCCGGCGAGACCATGCGCCTGCTCGTGCCGACGTGCCCCGGCGTCCGTTACATTCCGGGGAAACCGCTCCTGCGCGGACTCACGGGCCGCGGCGTCTCCGATGACACGGATCAAGTGCCCGACGCCTCCCGCATCTCGCCGCCGCGGATCGATGCCCTGCACCCGGACGCAGCGTATGTGTCGATCGAGGGACGCTTCTCCGCCGGCGAGGTGGAGGGCGGCACGCTCTCGTCGCCGAGCCACCCGATCTTCGTCCGCGAAACGGCCGGGACGACGACGGTCGAGCTCTCCGGCCGCAACGCGGTGCCCGATCGCGATTTCGTCGTGGCATGGCGCGAACCGAAAGCCCGGGCGCTCGAGCCGCGGGCCTGGCACCGGCGGGAGGGGAAAGAGACCTACGCGCTCGTGCAGTTGCGCGCGCCGGAAGCGGTGGAGATCGCGGCCGGTTTTTCGCAGGACGTCTGGTTCCTCGTCGACCGCTCCGGGAGCATGGCCGGCGCAAAATGGACGCGCACCTGCGAGGCGTTGCGCGGCTTCACGGCGCTGCTCGGCGCGGAGGATCGCGTCTGGATCACGCTCTTCGAATCCGAGTATCAGGACTTCGCGGAGGCTCCGATGCCGGCGCCGCAAGTGCTGGCGGACCGTGGTTTTCAGCAAATGGAAGGCCTGGGCACGGGCGGCGGCACGGAACTCCTGCCCGCCGCGCGACACGTGCTCGAGCAGATCGCCCGCCACTCCGCCGCGCGGCGGGCCGTGGTCGTGCTCATCACCGACGGCCAGGTGGGGAACGAGTCCGCGGTCGTCGCGGCTTTCAAGTCGGCGGGCCACGTGACGGTCCACACCTTCGGCATCGACACCGCGGTCAACGACGCCTTTCTCAAGTCGCTCGCCCGCCAGCAGCGCGGCGGTTGCTGGTTGCAAACGCCCGATGACGACATCGCGGGGACGATCGCGTCGCTGGGCGACCGGCTGCGCCGGCCCGTGCTCACCGACCTCGCGCTCCGCGGAAAGTGGGAAGGGACGGGCGATCGCCTGCCGGATCTTCACGCCGGCGAGATCGCGACCGTCGCCCTGCGCGGGGCCGCCGCGAAGTCGATCGAGGTCACCGGTCAGCGCCCCGATGGCAGCGAGCACCGGTTCAAGCTCGGCCTCGGCGCGCCCGCGGGAGAGGCGATCCGGTTGTTGTGGGCGAAAGAACGAATCGCGCATCTGCTCCTGGCGGGGGAGCGGCAGGAGGCGGTTGCCCTCGCGAAGAAACACAATCTGCTTTGTGAAGGCGCCGCTTTCGTGGCGTGGGACGAGGCCGAGCAGGTCGTGATCGCGCACGAGGAAATCGTGCAACCGGCGCAGCAACCGGCGTACGCGGGCGGCGCTGTCCTCCGGACGTGTTTGATGGCGAGTCCGTCCGCCGGGTTCGCCGGCTCCGGGCGGGTCTCGGAGCTTTGCGCAATGTTCGACGATCGGGCCCCGCTTATCCGGATTCATGAGGGGCTTGCCAAAACGCGCGCCATCCTCCGGCAGGCGCGGATTCCGGCGAAAAAGGTCGACTCACTCCTGCGCACTTTCACCGGAGCCGACGACGCCGCGGTGGTGCGCTCGGAAGCGCTGCTGTCGGCCGCGAAATTGATCCTGCGATTTCGCTCGGTAAACGTTTCCGACGAGCTGCGCGCCGCATTTGAAGAAACTCTGCGTCCCCTCCCGGCCTCCTGCGAGGCCATGTTGCAGTGGGCGCAAATCGCGCAACGGTTCGCGGTTTTGCTCGGTGTGCAGCGCATGCTCGCCGAGGCCAAAGTCCCAGCCCCGGTGAGCGAGTACCTCCTCTCCTGGATTCAGGAGAGCGGCTCGATCGAGACCCAGCGGGTTTCCGGCGTGAGCTGGTTTGTGAGATCGATCGCCCGGCTCCCGATCTCCGCGCCCGCCGCGGCCCGCCAGTGGGAGAAGTGGCTCGGCACGATGGAGCCTGCGGCCCGCGCGGCTGCGCCGGATTGGGCGGAAGCGGTCGAGCCGGAGATCCAGGAGGCCGCCCGTTAGGACTGCTGGGACACCGACGCGTTTTTCGATGGTCGTCCTCGGTTGGAGCAGGGAGACGCCGACGTTGAGGCGGCAGGGGTGCGGCGGAGGCGCGGAGCGCTCCAATCATGGTAGAGCGTGGCGCTCCGTGAGCACAGGAGGCTGTGCAAGGAACTCGGAATCTCCCGTGCGCCGGCTTCACGCCGCGTAAAGGCGGAACGACGAACCCGGAGCCGAGACCGGCCGCGTCCCTCGCTCTGCGATTCGCCAAGAGGGTGGCGAATCCATAAAAACCCTAAACGCCACAGAAACTGGCACGCCTCCAGCTTTAAGTGATTCCAGAAACTATAACAGTTCTGGAATATGAAATCCCTCTCGCTTTTCGCACTCTCTCTCGTCTCCTTCGGATTGTCCGCTTTTGGCGGCGTTGATTTCGGCTCCGCCGCGGGCCGGACCCCCTACGATTCCTACATGCAGCCCGTCAAGCAGGTCCTCGGGTCGCTCGACGGCAGCACGCCGGCGATGGACCGGGTGCAGGCGCTCATGCGCCAGGGGCACGGCTTCTTCTACTCCTACGACGAGCCGTATGTCGCCCAGATGCCCGAAGTGACGGCGGCGAAGCACACCGGCGATTGCAAGGCGAAATCCCTCTGGCTCATCAACCAACTCGGCGACAGCAACGTCCGCTTCGTCGTCGGCAAGGCCCACTACGGCGCCAAGCTCAGCCATGCCTGGGTCCTCTGGAAGGAAGCGTCGAGCGGCCGTTGGTACATCCTCGATTGCACGAACAATTCCCGCCCGGTTCCGGCCGACAGCGTCCGCCAGGACGACTACATCCCGCTCTACTCCTGGAGCAAGGCCGGTGTCTATCGCCACGCCGCCACCCAGGTCGGCATCGCCGCCGTCGCCGGCAAGCGCACCGCCCCCGGCGTCGCCACCGGCGACCTGGCCGCCCGCTGATCCACGGGCTCTCCTCTCCAAATTTCATGGGCCGCAGGCGCCTGGGTTCGCAAGACCCGGGCGTTTGCATTTCTCATGGATGAGAATAGTAGCCATCACGCTCCGCGTGATGAGCGAGGCGCCCGTCCGCGAGCGAAACGCCTTGAGTGCATTGAGGCGGCGACTGAAGTCGGGCCGCCGCGCACATCACGCGGGGCGTGATGGCTGCATTATGGCGTCGCCAGATGGACGATCCGAATGCTGCCCGCCGGCACCTCGAGCGACACGCGGCGCGATGATCCCTCCGCGTTCACCTCCAGCTTCGCCTCCTCCGTCCACTCGGTCGCTGCGGTGACCCCGAAGTTCGTCGAAATCGTGACCCCGGCGCTCTCCTCGCGGCGCGGGATGCCCAGACCATGCTGTGGTTTGTAATTGCCTCGGTTGTTGAACAGCGTCACGACCCACCCGGTCGCGTTCCGGTTCAGCGAGTACTCCACCTCGCCCTGTACCTCGACCGGCAGCAAGCCGGCGCGCAGGTGCAGCATGATTTTCGACATGAGCGGCGTCGCGCGGTCGTCGAGCCCGAGTCCCTTGGGGACGCCAATCCAGATGAGTTTGCCCTTTCCGAATGCGCGCTGGACGGCGACGACCTGGCCGTCTCCAGTCGTGGCGAGCGCTTCCCCAGGCGGCGTGGTCTTGCGGTAGCGATACGTATTCGAGGCGATGCTCTCGTTTTCGCCCGCCGAGCTCGGCTGCCATTGCACGCGATGGTTGGTGGCGTACTCCGCCTTTCCCCCGGGTAGTTCCAGCGCGGCCGCGCCCGGTCCTTGCACCTGGTCCTCGGTGACGACCAGCGTGCCGCCGTTCTCCACGAACTGGCGCAGCGTCGCGCCCCACTCGGCGCTCAAGCGCACGTCGCCGGAAAGCACGATCGCCCGATAGCCGGCGGCGATGTCGCGCGCCTTGGGCGCGTTGGAAGTCACCAGCACATCGTAGACATCACCCAGCGGGCTGTTGAGGAACGAGAGGCGCGGACTCAGCAGCGGCTCGCCTTCGACCTTGGGCAGGGGAAAGTAGGCGATGTTGAAGAGATCGCGGATCATCGCGTCGTGCCGCGAGTAATTCAGGACCGCCGGATTGTGCGCGGCCGCGATACTGAAGGCGCCGGCCTCGTTTTCGTAATGGTACCAGCCGTGCCCCGCATCGAGCAGGAAGGCGATCGGCGTATAAGGGACGCCGCGATCGGGGTGACGCTCGGCGAAGCGCATGAATTCATCGGTGATCCGGCCGAAGGGCGAAAGCTGAACCCGTGGCTCGCCGGGACTCGGAATGAAGTACTGATCGAAACCCTGTTCCAGGTAAACCGCGGCGGCGCCGGCCATGTAGGCCGCGTAGTAGGATTTGCGATACCAGACCAGACCGGCGCCGGAGAAGGCATCGTAGTGCGAATGATGATAGTTGGTGTACGGACCGGCGATATTCTGGCCGGCGACAAAGGTGGTAGCGGTGTCCCCGAAGTTCGAGGAGTGATACCATGCCCAGTTGCGGCCGAATTGCCGCGAAGCGCCGCGGAGGAAGGCCCAGTTCAGGCCGAACGCTGGCGAGTTGGCCGTCGCCTCATGGGCCAGCGTCCGCTCGCCCCACTCCGCCAGCGCATGCACATGCGGATACATGTCCGTGCTCAGCGCGGAGACGAGCGGCGTCCACGGATTCGGTCCAAAGGGTACATTAGCCGCCGGCACTCCGTACGCGGTGGAGAACTTCTGCTCCAGGCCCGCGGTGTAAAGCTCGTGCACCCGGTCGAGGATCTGTCCGCGTCCCGCCACGCCGGGTGCCATGTTAGCCAACTGCGGGAAAAGGTCCTGGGAATAATTCACGCTATTGGCATAGCCGATATTTTCGCCTGACATATAACCGGCGAACTGGTCCTGCACCGAGGCCAGGTTGCGTGCGATCATCGGGCCTTTGTCGCCGAAGCTGTCGGCACGGGGCGGCAGCGCGTAGTTGAGCAAAATGCCAAAGTTGCTCTTGGTCTCCTTGAGCCAGGCGAGAAACGACGAGTCGTCGGACAGGAAGTCCGGCAGCCGCGAAAGATAAATGATCGGCGCGTTGAGCTTGCTCGACCAGATCGGCAGGTCCTTCTTCCCGCCATAGTGTTCGACGAACTTCTTCGTCACGTCGCCGGGCTGCGCCATGTTATAGGGATACAAGACGCGCTTCTCCTCCGGGATTTTGTCCTGTTTCCAGTAATCGGCGGGCATGTTGAAGAACATCTGGAACTCGCGTCCCGCAATCGGCGGCGTGCGCCACGCGGCCGGTGCGGTCCAATTCGCCGCGGGAGTCGCGAGCGCCGGCGTCGCGCGGACTTCGTGCAACCCCTCGAGCGGCGCCCAGTAATGAAACACCGGTTTTTCGCGGAGCAAGGGACGGAAATTCAGGTCATCAGTGATTAAGAACGCATCGATATGGCGGCGCGCTTCGCTCGGCGTGTCCACTACGAGCTGCAACTCCGCCGGGCCGGCTGGCAAGTCGGCCTCGGCACCGGCCCAAGCGAAAGCCCAGCCCCACATTAGCTTAACCTCATCATCTTCCGGGATGACGGCGGCATCCCCAAAGACGTGATCAAAGGTCGACTTCCCGCCTTGATTGACACGCACGCGGAACACCTCCTTCTTGCGCTGATAATCCGCATAGCGCACCCACACCCGGTAATGGCCGGCCGCGGGCACTTCGATCGCATAGCGTGCCAGGGCGTTGTTCTCCTCCGGATGCGCGGCGATGGACGTCCACTCCGATTCGCCGCCCTGCGACCACTCCGCGGCCACGCCCGGCCCGGAGATGCCCCAGCCGCGCTGCTTCTCGAGCGGCGGGGTGGCCGTGAACGCGGTATTGCTCCCCTGCACATCCGCCGAATGCTCCGCCTCCACCCAAAGGTACTCCGAGGCAAGCGTGTGGATTGTGAGAACGGCCGCACTCAGCCCGGCCGCGAGAGCGCGAACATATATATTTTTCATTGGTGGTCCGTGCTTAAGCCAAAATCTCCCGCACCACGTGCGCGGTTTCCACCCCGGTTAGCTTGAAATCGAGTCCCTGGTGCCGATACGTCAGTCGCGAATGATCCACGCCTAACAAATGCAAGATCGTCGCATGCAGATCGCGCACATGGACCGGCGATTCGGCGACGTTGTAACTAAACTCATCGGTCGCGCCGTGGGTGAGACCCGGCTTCACGCCGCCGCCGGCGAGCCACATCGTGAAACAACGCGGATGGTGGTCGCGCCCCGCCTCGGGGCTTTGCCAGTCGCCCTGCCCGGCGACGCTGCGTCCGAATTCGCCGCCCCAGATGACCAGCGTGTCGTCGAGCATGCCGCGCTGCTTCAGGTCCTTGATGAGCGCGGCGCTGGGCTGATCGGTGTCGCGGCAGCGCGCGGTACACCAGGAGGTGAGCCGGCTGTGGTGATCCCAATCCGGATGGAAAAGCTGGATGAACCGGACGCCGCGCTCGGCCAGCCGACGCGCCAAAATGCAGTTCGCCGCATAACTCCCGGCGCGCCGCGAATCCGGGCCATAGAGCTCGAAGGTCGACTCCGGCTCGCTGCTCAGGTCGATCAGCTCCGGCACACTCGCCTGCATGCGATACGCCATTTCGTATTGCTGAATGCGGGTCGTGATTTCGGGGTCGCCGGCGGTCGTGAGCCGCTGCCGGTTGAGCTCCGCGAGGCCGTCGAGCATGTCGCGCCGCAGCTCGCGCGGGAGCCCATCGGGGTCGCGCAGATAGAGCACCGGATCGCGCGCGTTGCGCAGCTTCACGCCCTGGTATTGCGAGGGGAGAAAACCGCTGCCCCAGTAGTGGTCGTACAGCGGCTGATCGCTCGGCCGCTGCATCTTCGAGAGCATGACGAGGAAGTCCGGCAAATCGCGATTCTCACTGCCGAGCCCGTAGCTTGTCCACGCGCCGATGCTCGGGCTGCCGGCGAACTGATTCCCCGTGAGGAAATGCGTCATCGCCGGCGCGTGATTGATCTCGTCGGTGTACATCGACTTGATGAAACAGAGCTCGTCCGCCACCTGCGCGAGGTGCGGCATCCATTCGCTCACCGTCGCGCCGCTCCGGCCGTGCCGTTGGAACTTCGCTTTCGCCGGCAGGATGAGCTGCTTCTGGCTCGACGTCATCGTCGTCAGCCGCTGCCCGTGCCGCACGGATTCCGGCAGCTCCGTTCCCGCCAGTTTCATTAGCTCCGGCTTGTCGTCGAAGAGCTCGATCTGCGAAGGCCCGCCGGATTGCGTGAGGAAAATCACGCGCTTGGCCTTCGGCGCGAAATGCGGCAGGCCCGGCAGTGCGCCGTTCGCGGTGCGCTGCGGCGCCGGCGCGGCGAACGCCCGCCCGATCAGCGATTGCAGCGCGATCGCGCCGACGCCAATGCCGGTACACTGCCCGAGGAAATGGCGGCGCGTGGAATTTAACATTTAAGATTTAGGATTTATGATTTGGCAATCCGCCGCGCGATCGGCGCCGTCATTCATGAGTAATGGTTTCGTCGAGGTTCAAGATCATGCTCGCGACCAGCGCATGCGCCGCGAGCGCAGCTGAGTCGAGCGTGGGATCGGGCGCGGCCTGCCCGGTGTGCAGAAGCTTCGCCGCGTCTTCCGGATGTGCGCGATAGTAGGTTAATGCTCGCTCGCAAGAACGCCGGAGCACCGCCGCTTCCTCGGCTCGCGGAGCGCGCAACAGCACGCGCTCGAAGATGCGCGCGATCGCGCCCTCGCTTCCCGGCCGCAACGCCTCGCGCGCCAGCGCTTGCGCGGCTTCGCGATAGCTGAGGTCGTTCAGCAACGTGAGTGCCTGGAGCGGCGTATTGGTCCGCGGGGTGCGGACTTCGCACACGCGGCGTTGCGCGGAATCGAACAGGAACGTCGGCGCGATCGCCCGCCGCCAGAACGCGTACAGCGTTCGCCGATACTGCGCCGCGCCTTCGCTCGACTCCCACTTGAAGCGCCCCATGAACATCTCCTCCCACACGCCGTCCGGCTGGTACGGCCGCACCGGCGGCCCGCCGACCGCGGGATTCAGCAGGCCGGCCGATTGCAGTGCCGCGTCGCGCAGCATCCAGCTCGGCAGGCGCCAGCGGGCGCCGCGCGCGAGCAGGCGGTTCTCCGGATCGCTCGCCCGCAGCGCCCCGGTCGCGTCGGAGGACTGGCGATAGGTGCGGCTCGTGACGATGAGTTTCAGCAGATGCTTCACGTCCCAGCCGCTCTCGATCAACTCGACGGCGAGCCAGTCCAGCAGCTCGAAATGAATCGGCCGCTCGCCTTGCAGCCCGAAGTCCTCCGGCGTGCGGACGAGCCCGGAACCGAAGCAAAGCTGCCAGAGTTGGTTCGCGATCACGCGCGCGGTCAGCGGGTTGTCGCGCGAGACGATCCATTGCGCGAGCTCCAGCCGGCTGTGCCGTTCGCCCTGCTGCCACGGCGAAATCGCCGCCGGCACGTCGGGCGTGACCGCCGCCCCTTTCTTGTCCCACACGCCGCGCACCAGCACGTGGGTCGGCCGCGGCTCGGCGCGCTCGGCGAGCACCATCACCTCCACCTTCTTTGCCGCCTTCGCTTCAGCGAGTTGGCGCTCCGCGCGCTCCAGCGCGCCCTTCGCCTCGGTGTACGGCGCATGGTCGGCGAGGAATTGCTCGAACAGCCTCGCCCGCACTTTCGCATCGAGGTGCGCGACGTCGGCCGCCGCGAGTTGCTCCAGCGGCGCGGCGTCCAGGCTGTGCACCGCCGGCCCGCGCTGGTCGGTGACGGAAACCCGGAAACGTCCGATGTTCGCGTCGCCCGTGGTCGAGCGCTGCCGCAGCTCGAAGATCAGCTCCTCATCCGGCGCGAGCACCAGCGGCTCCGCCAACGCATAGAGGCCGATGTGCGGCTGGGTCGCGTCGGCGCCTTTGGTCGTCCAGCCATTGCGCGGATCGTCGTCGAGCGTGTCCTTGATCGCGCCGTAGTTCTTCCCCTTCACCGCCGGCGAGTAGTCGGCGATGGCATCGGTCACCAGGATGTCGCGCACCTGCGCGCTGCCGCGGCGGCGCACCTGCAGCTTGATGTCCGTCAGGATGAACTCGCCCGATTGGCCGCGCGAAAGTTTGCCTTCCGTATGGGTGGGGTGGGGGAGCACTTCGAGCTTCAGCCCGGTGATGCGCGGCAGCGTCACCGGCGCGATGATACGATAGTCGTCCTGATTGGGATTGGGCCCGCTTGCTTGCACCGCGCCGTCGGCCTCCTGCGTCAACACGGTTCCCTCGGTCGCCTCGAGCGCCGAAGCCGTGAGCCGGTGCCACGCGGTGAACCCGCCCCGCACTTCCTCCGCGCGCGCCGCGAGCCATTCGCCGAAGGGCTGCTCGGCCGCCTGCCGCGCCTGCGCCTCGCGCGGCTTCCGCTCGTCGACGAGCTGCTGCGCCTCGGCGATCGCCCGCGCCGCGAGCGGCGATTCGTAGCCGACGTA
>DASYIS010000165.1:0-7575 GCA_035997375.1 Chthoniobacteraceae bacterium | reverse complement strand
GTCCTGCGGGATCACCCAGACCGCGGTCGGGCCGAGGTCAATAATCGATTTCTCGGCTGGATTATAACCCGCGCCTGGGAAACTGATCCGAAAACGGAGCGTGCCCTCGACGGGAATCACCAGTGGTTCCTTCCAAGTCGGGCTGATGCCATCGTAATTCCCGATCCCAGGTGCCGGCATGGCTTGACCCGCTTGATCTGCCACCTGGGCGATTTTGCCGGGGGAGAAGGCAACCTTGAGGATCCCTCCACGCGCGACATTCTGAAGCTCGACATAGATGCGGCAGAACGGAGAGCGCGCATCTTCCGATGGCTGAACGATGAGGCGGCCGCGCAAACCGTTGATCGACTTCGACCAGCTCGCCGCGTCTTCCGCGGCGCGCGCGCTTGCCACAGTGAGAAGCAGGACCAGACCAAAGAAGAACCGTGAAAGCATGGGAAGGGGGAACGAGGAGGATCCGCTCCTCCTTCATTAACCGACCCGGCGCAACTTGCCCGCTATTTCTTCTCGACTGCGATCGACTGGATCGATCCGTTCGTGTCGAACTCCTTCGTGTAGGCCAGCTTCACCTTGAAGCTCGCCGGCGCGTCCACGCCCGGCACGGTCACTGTCGGCTCCGAGGTGTAGCCGGAGCCGTGATCGACGACTTCGAACCCGACGATCTTGCCGTCTTTGACGAGCGCATTGGCCGAGGCGTCCTTCGTCTTCCAGCGGCCGCCGGGGCCCGGCGGGTAACGGTAGTAGTTCGAGACCGTGTCGAGGCGGTCGTTCGTCACGCCGAATTTGCCGAGGCCGTCCATCAGCGCCTTCTTGTTTTTCTGGGCCTCCTCCCGCGTCGGCCCGCCGCTGCCCGGCCCCGCCGGATGCACGTGCGTGAAGGTCTCGCGGAAAACCTCCGGCGCCACGCCGAGCGCACTCGCGATGAGAATCACCGGCCGCCCGTGGTCGACAGGGTTCGTTTCAAACCCGCCGGCGAGCGTCACCGGCACGCGCTTCACGCCCGGCGGCAGAGGCGTCTCGGCGGAGGCGGCGAAGACGAGTGAGAGGAGCAGGCAAGCGGCGAGGGTGAGGGGAGAGCGAAGCATGGGGTCTCAATGCATAACGCGCTCGCCCCGCCAATTTGTCTACTCCTTCCCCACCACGTTGATCGTATTCCCAATCTCCCCCGGCACCGGCGCGCCGGGGTCGTCGGTCGTCGGCTCGGAGTTGATCTTCATTTTGATCCGCATCTGCATGACCGGCTGGAGGCCGGGGACTTCGAGGAAGACCGACTTCTTGTCGGGCGAGACGGTGACGCTCTTGATCTCGACGGTGTCGCGCCCCTTTTGCGTCGGGTCGCTCACTTTGAATTCCGGCGAGCCGTACTCTTTCGACCACTTGTACGTGTACTGCTGGATGGAGTAGTTGCCAGGATCGCTCGCGCTCGCGGTTTCGAGGTTGTTGGTGAAGCCGATGTGGATCCCCTTGTCGGTCACGCGGAGGCTGTTCTGGATCGTGGCGGGCCGGCCGGTGTAACGCACGCGCTGGAGGGCGCCGTCCTTCGCGCCGTTGGTCTGCCAGCCGCGCAGGCCGGCGACGTAGAGCTGGCCGTCCTGCGCATTGAAACGGGCACGCATGATGCCGGTGTCGAACTTCAGCGGCAGCTTGACCACGCCGCCCTGCATCGAGTTGCCGACCTTCTCCTTGAGCACGGTGAAGAGCGACGATTTGCCGTACGAGAGATAGAGCATCTCGCCTTTCAGCGGGCCGAATTTGTCGCTCGTGACCCAAACGTGCGAGCCGCATGAGTTGTCCATGTCGTAGGGAATCCAGCAGAGATGCTCGCTGTATTTCTCGGGCACGGCGTCGCCGCGATGCGCGAGGTCCGGCACTTCGATGAAGTCGCCCTGCTTCACGAAATGAATGTAGTCCACCGGGACCCAAGTCCCCTGGTTGTCGCCGACGGAAACCTGCCCCGTCGGACTCATGCCGACGCCGTTGGGCGCGCGCAGGCCGGTCGCGTAGACCTCGAATTTCTCGCCGTCCTTCGAGATCTTGAACAGGCAGCCGTTGTGCTCGGAGAGCGGGCCCCAGCCGCGGCCGCCGGGGTTCACCGGCCCGCCCTTGGCAAAGTAAAAATTGCCCTGCGGATCGGTCTGCAAATCGAACGCGAACTCATGGAAGCCCGGCGTGACCTGCACGTCGTTGTTGAAGTTCTCGTACGCATCCGCCTCGCCGTCGCCGTTCAGGTCGGAGAAGCGCGTGATCTGGTCGCGGCCGAGCACATAGATCTGGTCGTCGACGATCTTCAACCCGAGCGCCTGGAAGAGCCCGGTGGCGTAGCGATGCCAGGTGATTTTCTCGAGCTTCTCGTCGATCCCTTTGCCGACCCAGACATCGCCGCTCCAGGTGCAGAACGCGATGCGCCCATCCGCGAAGAAATCGAAGCCGCCGACGCGAATCCACGACTTGTAAGGGTTCTCGGTCGGCAGCGTGATGGTGTCGACCGCGTAGGGGAAGCCGCCAGTGGCTTCGCCGAGCTTGCCGGTGGTGGTGACCTCCTCGGTCCAGTGCGCCGGCCCGCCTTTGGTCAGCGGCTTCAGGTCGAGCGGCTTGGCGAGCTTCGCCAGCGCGGCGGTGGCGTTGGAAAGGTCCGCTTCGCCGCCTTTCCAGAGGGCCAGCTTGAAGTGCTCACCGCCCGCGAAGGCCGGCAGCTTCAGCTCCACGCGGCGGCTGGCCACGATCTCCCACGCCGCGCCTTTCGGCAGCCCGCTCGTGCCGATCACCATCCGCAGCGGCGCATCCTTCACGCCGTTCTTGATTGGCTGCTCCTCGGTGGTGACGACCGTGTCGCCCTTCACTTCCACCAGCGCCCCTTCGGGCACCTCGGCGACGAGGAGCCGGGTCGCCGCGCCCTTGTCGAACACCTGAAACGTGCGCGTCAGGAAATTCTGCTCGGCCGCGACCTCCAGCGACGGGAGCTCCAGCACCGCCGCCGTGCCGACCGTGTAGGCGAGCACCACATTGTCGCCGTGCAGGTAGAGCCCCTTGTATTTCGCCCAGGTCTTCGGCAGCGGACCAAAGGGGATCTTCGCCGCGCCCGGCCCGGTCGGCAGCGGACGCGGGTCCTTGAAGTCGTCGCCCTGGCTCCAGCCGGGGCCGGTCGGGTTCGTTTCGAACACGATCTGCGCCTTCTCCGGCGGCTTGGGATTCGGCCCGTGCCCGCCGTCGAAGGCGACGCCCATGTACTTCACGTATCCGCCGGCCCAGCCGCCGGCCATGCGGAGGAGTTCCGTGTCGAAGACCATGGCACCGTCGCCGTCCTTGCCGAGCTTGATCGCGATCCCCTTGTTCGCCGCGGAACCTTTTTGATCAAAAGTCGATTTCCCCTGCGCGTTGTGAAAAGTGGCGGAGAGAAACCGCCCGTAGTCCATCACCTCGAAAGGCCTTTGCGCGAGGAGCAAACCGGCGGAGCAGGACCAGAGGGCGAGGGCGAGAGGGAGACGTGGGATCTTCATGAAAAATGGGCAAGGGCGTCGCGCACAGCGCACGGCGGAGCGTCCTCGTAGCGCAAACCATCGCCGGGGGCAGTAGAAATTAGGGGGAAACGGCGCGGCGCGGCGCGCGGCGCTTTTGGGGAAACGACACGTTGGGCGGTGGAACCTCGGCGCGCAGCGCCTTTGGACTGCGGCAGCCTGCTGCCGCTTTGTGGCAGACGCAGCCTGCTGCGTGCGGCGCGGAGCAATGGTTCGTGGACTGCAAACCCATCCTCCCCACCCGCAGCAGGCTGCGGCCTCCACAAAGCGGCAGCAGGCTGCCGCAGTCCAAAGGCCTTCGGCACCTGCGTTCGACGTCGGAGATTGTTTTCCAAAGCTCTCGGCGCGCGGTATCGATCGGGCATGTTGCCGCGATTCCCCCGTTTCCTCTGGCTCATTCTGCTCACCCTTGGATGGTCCGCGAGCGTGTGGGCACAGGAGGCCGCCCTGCTCGAAGGCGAAACCCTCCACCTCCTCAACCAGCCCGCCGGCACCGCGCGTCCGCAGGAGATGCGGCCCTTCGGCGACGGCGGCTGGAGCGCGAATCGCCAACTCTGGTGGTCCGGCGTGAAGCCAGGCGACGTGCTCGAGCTTGCGCTGCCGGTCACGACCGCCGGGACGTACCGGCTCGGCGCGGGCTTCACCAAGGCTGTCGATTACGGCATCTTCGACGTTTCACTCGACGGAAAGAAAATCGCCGGCCCGCTGGACTTCTACTCCGACTCCGTGAAGCACACCGCCATCATCGAGCTCGGCGGGGCGCTTGAACTCACGGCTGGCGAGCACCGGCTGAGCTTCACCATCACCGGGGCCAACTCCAGCGCGGTGAAGAAATACATGCTGGGGCTCGATTTCGTTCTCCTCGCGCGCGGCGCGAATGCCGATCTCGCGGCCCTCGGTCCAAAGTTGGTAAAGTCCGCGCCGAAGGAGATCAAAACGGGCAACGTGATCGACGCGGTGGCGCGCACGCCGGAAGAGGAGCGCAAGGCTTTTACGCTGCCGGAGGGCTTCACGATCGAGCTCGTGGCGAGCGAAGAAACCGGCCTGCCGAAGCCCACGATGTGCGTCTTTGACAATGCCGGCCGGCTCTGGTCGGCGACCGCGACCGAGTACCCGCGCGACAAGGAGCCAGGCATCTGGAGCCGGCCGGGGAAGGACCGCGTCGTCATCTTCGATCACCCGTGCGCGCGCGGTCCGCAGACGCCGCGCACTTTTGCCGATGGCATGGTGATGCCGCTCTCCGTGCTGCCGTCTGGCAAGGGAGCGTACGTCGCGCAAGGGCCGGAGATTTTCTACCTCGACGACACGGACGGCGACGGCAAGGCGGACGCGCGCAAGGTGCTGCTCCACGGCTTCGGCGTGCAGGATACGCACACGCTGCCGCATCAGCTCGCGTGGATGCCCGGCCGTCGCATCGTCTATTCGCAAGGGGTGCTCAACAGCGGCAAAGTGACCGACGCGGGTGGGCAGACGATCTCGTTCAACAAGACGCAGATCGGCACCTTCCGCCCCGACGGCACCGGCCACGAAGTCATCGGCGCGGGGATGAACAATATCTGGTCGTGGGCGCTCTCGCGCGAGGGGCGCGTCTTCATTCACGAGGCGAACGACTACGGCTACAGCGTGGTCCCGTTCGAGGAGGACTCGACCTACCCGAGCTTCGTCGACACGAAGCTCCACCCGGCGACGCCGATCCATCCGCCGACCGCGCAAGGGCTCGATCTCGGCGGCACGGGCTTCTGCGGGCTCGCGCTCTGCGACGGCGCGGACTCATTTCCCGCGCCGTGGCGAGGCTGCATCTTCGTCTCGAATCCCGTGCTCGGCCGCGTGCATGCCGTTTCGATGGAGCAGGGCGCGGACGGCGTGTATGCCTTCAAGAAAGCCGGCGATCTCGTGCAATGCTCCGACCCAATGTTCCGGCCGATCTCGGTTGTCTTTGGGCCGGATGGCTGCCTCTACATCGCCGATTGGTACAACCGCATCATCTCGCACAACGAGGTCGCGCGCGACCACCCCGGCCGCGACAAAACGCACGGGCGCCTCTGGCGCGTGCGGCACGTCAGCCAGAGTGAGCGGACCCCGCCCGATCTCACGCGCGTGGCGCTCGCCGAGTTGCCCGCGCATCTCACCGCGGCCAATACCTGGGAGATGCACGCGGCCTGGCAGGAGATCGCCACGCGCGGCGCCAAGGAGCTTGCGCCCGCGCTGGAGGAGATGATTCGCAACCCGCAAACCGCGGATGACACGCGCATCCATGCGATCTGGTCGCTGGAAGACCTCGGCCAATACGACGCGAAGCTGTGGTCGGTGCTGCTCGCGAACCGGAATCCGAACGTGCGGCACGAGGCCGTGCGCGCGCTCGGGTCGCTGAAGGTGCCCGCGGGCGAGGCGTTCGCTCTTTTGCAGCCGCTCGCCGGCGAGGAAGCGTGGACCGTGCGCTACGAAGTGCTGCGCTACTTCCGTCGCGCCAGCGCCACATCCGAGCAACTCGCGTGGCTCCACCGCTGGAGCGAGAGCCCCGCGGATCAGCGCCAGGTCCAGGCCTGGAAAGGACCGTACCTCGCGCTCGGCGGGCCGTACGAGCGGGCGTTTCAGGATTTCCTCTTCCTGCTCATCACCGACAAGAACCGCGCGCAGCCCGCGAGCGATCCGCGCTGGGATCAGGTCGTCTCAACGCAGCCGGCGCGCTCCGCGACGGAACTGGCGGCGATCACCAAACGGGTCGCCGCGATCAAGACCGCGCTGGCCGTCGGCGGCGATCATCCGGTGGACAGCGGGCGCGCTTTCGTCGAAGCGACGTGCCTCGCCTGCCACCAGATCGCCACCAAGGGCGTGCCGCTCGCGCCGCCGCTCGACGGCTCGGCCAGCCGCGACCTCGACGGGCTCATCACTTCCATCGTCGATCCCGACGGCGCGATCGAAAACGTCTTCCGGCTCTATCGGGTGGAAAAGAAAGACGGCACGAGCGCGGAAGGTTTCCGCAAGAACGTCGACGAGAAACAGCTGACGCTCATGTTCATGGGCGGCACGACGCAAACGATCTCTCTGAGCGAAGTGAAGACCGCCGGCTACGTGCAGGGAAAGTCCGTCATGCCCCCGCTGGCCGCCGGCTTGAGCGATGAGCAGGTGACGGATGTTGTGCGGTTCTTGCGGACGGTGAAGTAGGCCGTCGCATCACTCCCATCCTTCTCATGGGAAGAATAGGAAGCATGGGATGTATGGGATCGAAGGCCCCCGTGAAACTCGTTGCCGTTTGCGAGGAGACTTCGCATCGTGCCCCTTCACGCCTCTTCCCCTCCCGATGACCGACGAACCGAGCCTGCCTGCCGACCCGGCCGCGCAGGACATCGCCTGGATGACGCGGATCAAGGAGGGCGACACCGAGGCGTTGCGCGAGCTCATCGAGGCGCACCAGCACCGGATCATCGGGGCGATCACCAAAATGCTGGGCGACGAGCTCGATGCCGAGGATCTCGCGCAGCAGGTCTTCCTGCGCGTCTGGAAGTCCGCGCCGCGCTACGAGCCGTCGGCGAAATTCACCACGTGGTTGTTCACGATTATGCGCAACCTCGTCTTCAACGAGCTGCGCCGGCGCAAGCGCCACGCCACCCAGTCGCTCGACGCCGTGCCCGAGGGGGGCGACCGCCCGGCGGCGCAAACGGCGGATCACACCTCGAAATCGCCCGACACCAGCCTGCTCGACGCCGAGCTGCAGCAAGCCATCCAGGCCGCGATCGACTCGCTGCCCGAGGTCCAGCGAATGGCCATCGTCCTCCGACGCTACGACGAATTTTCGTACGAGGAAATCGGCGCCATCCTCGACCTCTCCGTCCCCGCGGTGAAGAGCGTCCTCTTCCGCGCCCGGACGGAGCTGCGCGAGCGGCTCAAGGCGTACTTGGACGCTTGAGCCGGAATTTTTGGTCCACGAAATACATGAGGCGGCGCTGCCGCAACCGCAGCAACTTTCGCGCGGAGCGTGAGGCGTGGGCGTGCCGCGGCTGCGAAGCCTTGGGTAGTATGAAAACCAAAAACTCCTCGGCACACGGCACGCCCAATCCAT